>NZ_POQU01000011.1 GCF_002938425.1 Blastococcus atacamensis
GCCCCGCAGGCAGCGGCCCCCACCGCTCCCCCGGCCACCGGGCGCAGCGGGTGCGGCGGCCGGTGGCCGCCGCACCCGCGGTGCAGCGCGGACCTACGACTTCCGCCGCCCCACGAAGCTCTCCCGCGAGCACGTCCGGGTCATGCAGATCGCCCAGGAGGCGTTCGCCCGCCAGGCGACGACGATCCTCACCACGTTCCTGCGTGCCGGCGCCCGCCTCGAGCTCGTCGGCATCGAGCAGTTCTCCTACGACGACTACGTCGGGACACTGGACAACCCGTCGTTCATCTCGACGTTCACCATGGAGCCGCTGGCGGGCAAGGGCCTGCTGGCCTTCCCGCTCGACATCGCCATGGCGATGGTCGACCACATGCTGGGCGGCTCCGGCAACGCCGCGCAGCCCAGCCGGCCGATGACGGCGATGGAGACCAGCATCACCAACCACCTCCTCGAGCGGTTGCTCGACGAGTTCGCCCGGTCGCTGGAGCCGATCACCGAGATCCAGCCGGTGCTGGTCGGCCGCGAGTACAACCCGCAGCTCGCCCAGGCCGCGGCCGGCTCGGACACCGTCATGGTGGCCACCTTCGAGATGGCCGTGGGCGTCCGCGAGGGTGAGGCCACGGTCGTGCTGCCGTTCTCCTCGTTCGCGCAGGCGCTGAACAACGCGGCCTCCCCGCAGCTCTCCGAGCAGGCGCTCCGCAAGCGTCAGCGCGCCCGCGAGGCCCTCACCGACCGGCTGAACCTGGTGCCGGTCGATGTGAGCGTCCGCTTCGCCCCGCTCAGCGTGTCCTCGTCCGACCTCCTCACGCTCGCCGTCGACGACGTGCTGCTGCTCCGCCACCCGCGGGACAGCCCGCTGGAGGTCACCACCAACGACGTGACGTTCGCCTACGCGATCGCCAGCAACCACCGGCGCCGACTGGCCGCCTCGATCGTCCCCACCCCGCACGCTCCGCACGCCGCGAAGGACTCCGCATGACCGCGCCCCGCAACGACTCGCAGGACTCCCAGACCGTCACGGCGGTCGTCGCCGCCGCTGCCCGGGCCGCGGCTGCGCTGGTCCCCTCGACCTCCGCGCTCGTCCCCGGCGCGCCGGTCTCCGACCCCGACACCGTCCCCCTCCCGCCGGCGGCCGCGCTCGCGGTCACCGCCGGCCTGTCCGGCGAGGTCTCCGGCGACGTCGTGCTGGTGGTGTCCGGCGAGGTCGTCGACGCCCTGGAGAACTCCCCCGTCGGCCAGATGGACGTCTCCTCGGCGCTGCGCCCGGCCCTCGAGGCCGCCGCCGCCACCCTGGGCCGCGTGCGGGTCGCCTCCGAGCGCACCGAGGAGCCGGTCGCCGCGCTCGACGGGCTGCGCGACAAGGGCATGTTCGTCGCCGTCCCCCTGCTGGCCGACGGCGAGCACCAGGCCACCTTCGCCCTGCAGGTCACCCTGCCCACCGGCGGTCGTGAGCAGCGCGGCAGCCTCGAGCTCCTGCGCCACGTGGCCATGGAGGTCACCGTCGAGATCGGCCGCACCCGGATGACCGTGCAGGAACTGCTCTCCCTGCACCCCGGTGAGGTCGTCGAGCTCGACCGGGCCGCCAGCGCACCGGCCGACCTGCTCGTCAACGGCACCCTGATCGCCCGCGGCGAGGTCGTGGTCGTCGACGAGGACTTCGGCCTGCGGATCAGCGAGATCGTCACCGACGCCGCCGAGCTCGGGCAGGCGTCATGACCTGGATGATCATCCGGCTGTTCCTGTCGCTCGCCCTGATCGGCGGCGTGCTCTGGTTCGCCGCCAAGCTGGCCAAGAAGCGCGGCCTCGGCCAGGGCAACGGCCTGATCGAGGTCGTGGCCCGCCAGCGCATGGGCCGCACCAGCACCGTCAACGTCGTCCGGATCGCCGACGTCGTGCTCGTCATCGGCGCCACGGAGGAGCAGGTCACCCTGCTCGCCGAGGTCGACCCCGACGCGGTCGAGGCGGCGATGCGCGACCGGCGCCCGGTCCGGGCCGCAGCCGCCGAGGACGACGAGGACGACGAGGTGACCGCCTCCCCCGCGCCGGCCCTCGCCTCCCCGCGGGCCGCCCGCTCCTCCGAGGGGGTGCTGGCCGGATCGGTCCTCGACCGCAACGGCTGGGGATCCCTGGTCGACGAGCTGCGCGAGCGGACGGTGCGTCGCACATGACGGCTCCGGTGCGCCCGCTGTCCTCCGGGGCCGGCTCGCGGACCCGCCGGCGCGCCGGTCTGGTCCTGCTGCTCACGCTGTTCGCCGCACTGGCCCTGCTGCTGCTGGCCGATCCCGCCGCGGCGGCACCCACCGCGCCGACGGCGCCCGTCGCCCCCACCGCCCCGGCGGTCGACGGCACCGTGGACATCTCCATCGGCGACGGCTCGCCCTCCAGCTCCATCACGCTGATCCTGGCCATCACGGTTTTGTCCGTGGCCCCCTCGGTGCTGCTGCTGGCCACCTCGTTCACCAAGATCATCGTGGTGCTGGGGCTGACCCGGAACGCGCTGGGCATGGCGACCTCGCCGCCCAACCAGGTGCTGACCGGCATCGCCCTGTTCCTCACGCTGTTCGTGATGGGCCCGGTCTTCTCCGACATCAACGACCTCGCCGTCCAGCCGTACATGAACGGCGCGATGTCGGTCTCCCAGGCCTACGACGCCGGCGTCGTGCCGCTGCGGGAGTTCCTCCTGGACAACACCCGCGAGGACGAGCTGAAGCTGATGATCGGGCTCTCCGGCGAGGAGGCCCCGGCCGACCCCACGCAGGTCAGCATGACCACGCTCATCCCGGCGTTCGTGCTCTCCGAGCTCAAGAGCGCCTTCATCATCGGGCTGGTCATCTTCATCCCGTTCCTGGTGCTGGACATGCTCGTCAGCGCCGCGCTCATGGCGCTGGGCATGATGATGGTCCCGCCGACCATCGTGTCACTGCCCTTCAAGCTGCTGCTCTTCGTCGTCGTCGACGGCTGGGCGCTGATCACCACCGCACTGGTGGGTTCCTACGGAGGGGCGGGCTAGCCATGAGCGATGCCGACGTCACCGACATCGCGGCGCAGACCATGATGGTCGCCGCGAAGGTCGCCGCCCCGATCCTGCTGACCGCACTGCTGGTCGGCTTCCTGATCTCGCTGTTCCAGGCCGCGACCCAGATCCAGGAGGCGACGCTCTCCTTCGTCCCCAAGATGATCGCCGTCTCGCTCGCCCTGCTCGTGACCGGGAACTGGGTGCTCTCCGAGCTGGTCAGCTTCACCCAGACCCTGTTCGACCAGCTGCCGGCTCTGCTCGACCGGACGTAGCCGCCATGGACCTCTCGGTCCCGGCAGTCACGCTCGCGGCCCTGCTCCTCGGGACGGCGCGTGCCGCCGGTTTCGTGCTGCTGGCGCCCCCCTTCAACTCCCGGGTCATCCCCGGTGCGGTCAAGGGCGCGCTCGCCCTGGCCCTGTCGGTGCTGCTCTCGACCCAGATCGCCCCCACGCTGCCCGAGCCCACCGCCGGCTTCCTGCTGGTCACCGCCGTCACCGAGGTGATCATCGGGGCCGCGCTCGGTTTCGTGGTCCAGGTGCTGTTCACCGCCGTGCAGATGGCCGGCGACATCCTCGACGTCGCCGGTGGTTTCTCGCTGCAGCCCGGCTACGACCCGATGGCGATGACCCAGAACAGCTCGCTGGGCAAGCTCCACTACCTGCTGGCCAGCACCCTGCTGTTCACCAGCGGTGGGCACCTGCTCATGGTCCAGGGCTTCGCCATGTCCTACGAGGGCCTGCCCGTGGGCGGCGACGTCCCCGTGGACGAGATCGCCTCGGTCCTCATCACCGCGTTCTCGATGATGTTCCTCGCCGCCATCCAGATCGCCGGCCCCATGGTGGCCGTGCTGCTGCTGGCCGACGTCGCCCTCGCGCTGCTCAGCCGCGCCGCGCCGGCGCTGAACGTCTTCACCCTGGGCTTCCCGGTGAAGATCATGCTCACGCTCACCATGCTGGGGCTGACCTTCCCGCTGCTCCCCCCGGCCCTGGACACCCTGCTCGAGCACGGCGCCCGCGCCATGACGTCGTTGGGTGCCGGCTGATGGCCAAGGACGGTCCCGGTGGTGAGAAGACAGAAGCGCCAACTCCGCAGCGCCTGAAGAAGGCGCGCAAGGAAGGGCAGATCCCACGGACCCAGGAACTGGGGACGTGGCTCGGGATCGCTGCGGCCAGCGCGCTGCTCCCGATGCTCGTGGGCAACGCGTTCGAGGCGGTCCAGGAGCTGTTCGTGCATGTGGGCGCGGTGGTGAGAACCCCCGAGGTCGAGACCGTGACGACGCTGCTCGGTGAGGCGCTGATGACGTTCCTGACCACGCTGCTGCCCACCGCGATGGCGCTGCTGGTCGTCGGCGTCGCCGCCTCCGCGGCCCAGGGGGGCGTGCACTTCGCGACCAAGCCGATCAAGCCGACGCTGAAGAAGTTCAACCCGTTCCCCGGGCTGAAGCGCATGTTCGGCACGCAGGGTCTGTGGGAGACCAGCAAGGCGCTCATCAAGACCGCCGCGCTGCTGACGGTCGTCCTGGTCACCAGCGACCGGGCGCAGACCCTGGTATCGGCCTCCGGCGCGCTGCCGCTGTCGGCCATCGCGGCCACCTTCACCGACTCCGCCGTCCTGATGTTCCGGGTCGTGGCCGTCACCGGCCTGGTGCTAGCCGTCGCCGACTACGTCGTCGTGCGCAAGAAGATGATGAAGCAGCTGAAGATGAGCAAGTACGAGATCACCCAGGAGCACAAGCAGTCCGAGGGCGACCCGCACATGAAGGCCCACCGCCGCGGCATCCAGATGTCGATGTCGCGGAACCGGATGATGGCCGACGTCGCCGAGGCGGACGTGCTGCTGGTCAACCCGACCCACGTCGCCGTCGCGCTGAAGTACGAGGCCGCCAAGGGCGCGCCGCGGGTGGTGGCCAAGGGCGCCGGCGAGGTCGCGGCCAAACTGCGCGAGCGCGCCGCCGAGGCGCGGGTGCCGCTGGTCCAGGACATCCCGCTCGCGCGTGCGCTGCATGCCTCCTGCGAGCTCGGCCAGGAGGTGCCGGCGCAGCTGTTCACCGCTGTCGCGCGGGTGCTCGCCTTCGTCATGCACCTGGGCGCGCGCGGGGTGCAGGGCGGCTTCCACCGGCCCGGGTTCGAGGCGCCGGACACCGAGGGCCTGCCCAAGGCCGGCCGCCGGAGGACCGCCACCGCGGCGTGAGACCCGTGATTGATCAGGCCACCTGATCATCACGGGTCCTGGCTCACCGTCGACCGTGAGCCAGGACCCTCCGTGGTGAGCCAGGACGGCATCTTCCGGGGAGGTACCGGCCCGTCGTCGGTCTGCCGATGAGGGAGGGGTGAGTCAGCGTCCGTCGTCAGCGCCCGGAGTGGGCCGGTGAAGGGGCTCGGCAAGGCCGCCGTCCCGATCGGCGTCGTCGCCATCGTGCTCATGCTGGTGGTGCCGCTGCCGGCCGCGATGATGGACCTGCTGATCGGCGTGAACCTCGCCGTCTCGCTGCTCATCCTGCTCGTCTCCATGCAGATCAAGAAGCCGCTGGACTTCGCGGTCTTCCCCTCGCTGCTGCTCGTGGCGACCCTGTTCCGGCTCTCGCTGAACGTCTCCTCGACGCGCCTGGTCCTCACCGACGGCTACGCGGGAAAGGTGATCGAGGCCTTCGGGCACATCGTCATCGGCGGCTCGCTGATCGTCGGCATGGTCATCTTCCTGATCCTGACCATCGTCCAGTTCGTGGTCATCACGAACGGTGCCGGCCGGGTCGCGGAGGTCGGCGCCCGCTTCACCCTCGACGCCATGCCCGGCAAGCAGATGGCCATCGACGCCGATCTCAACGCCGGTCTCATCAACGAGAAGCAGGCCCGCAAGCGCCGCCAGGAGGTCACCGCCGAGGCGGACTTCTACGGCTCGATGGACGGTGCCTCCAAGTTCGTCAAGGGCGACGCCATCGCCGGCATCGTCGTGACCCTGGTCAACCTCATCGGCGGGTTCGCCATCGGCGTCATGCAGCGCGGGATGGCGCCGGCCGAGGCCGTGTCGACGTTCTCGCTGCTGACCGTCGGCGACGGCCTGGTCTCGATGATCCCGGCCCTGCTGATGTCCACCGCGACCGGCATCATCGTCACGCGCTCGGCCACCGAGGGCGACATGGGCACCGACCTCATCGCCCAGCTGGGCCGGTTCAAGCAGCCGGTGCGGATCGCCGGTGGCGCCTCGCTGGCCCTCTGCCTCATCCCCGGCCTGCCCAAGCTCCCCTTCCTCCTCGTGGGCGGGCTCTTCCTCTTCCTCGCCACCCGCATGGCCGACGTCGAGGAGGTCGACGAGGAGGCCGAGGCCGCCGCCGAGGCCGCCGAGAACGAGCCGGCCCCGGACTCCCCCGAGGCCATCGCCGAGAAGATGCGCGTCGACCCCCTGGAGCTCGAGGTCGCCTTCGACCTGGTCGACCTCGTCGACGCCGCCCGCGGTGGCGACCTGCTCGACCGTGTCAAGGCGCTGCGCCGGAAGGTCGCCATGGAGACCGGCCTGGTCATCCCGCTGGTCCGCACCCGCGACAACCTCGACCTGCCGTCGTCCCAGTACGTCATCTGGCTCAACGGCGTCCCGGTTGCCAAGGGCACCTCCCCCGCCGGCACCGTCCTCGCCATCGGGGACGCGCTCGACGGGCTGCCCGGCAAGCCGACCCGCGAGCCGGTGTTCGGCCTGGCCGCCAAGTGGGTTCCCTCGGAGCTCCAGCGCGCCGCCGAGATGGCCGGCGCCACCGTCGTCGACCGCTCCTCCGTCATCACCACGCACCTCGCCGAGGTCGTCCGGCAGAACGCCGCGGACCTGCTCGGCCGGGAGGACGTGCGCCTGCTGGTGGAGATGGTCCGACGGACGCACCCCATCGTTGTCGAGGAACTGACCCCCACCCTGCTCACCCTGGGAGAGGTGCAGCGCGTGTTGCACGCGTTGCTCGAGGAGGGCGTGTCGATCCGGGACCTGGTCCGCATCTTCGAGGCACTCTCTGTACGTGCGAAGTCCTCGACCGAACTCGATGGTCTGGTCGAGGCGGCCCGGTCGGCACTGGGTGCGGCGATCAGCCAGCCCTACGTCACCCCGGACGAGCGACTGCACGTGTTCACCCTCGAGCCGGGCTTCGAGCAGCGGCTCCTCGAGGCCGTCCGCCAGACCGACATGGGCGCCGTCCTGGCCCTCGACGCCGGCGCGGTGGACGCCCTCGTCCACGGCTGCAGCGGCATGCTCGAGGAGGCCGAGCGCTCGGGCCTCTCGCCGGTCCTCGTCTGCTCGCCGCAGGTGCGCGCCGCCCTGTCGCGCCTGATGCGCCAGATTCTTCCTCGGCTGCCCGTCATCTCCTACTCGGAGGTGTCCCGGACAGCGCAGATCGAGTCGCTGGGAGTGGTGAGCGGTGCCGTTGCGATCCGTTGAGGCCGCCACGCGCGACGATGCGATCGCCGCCGCGCGGGAGCAGTTCGGTCCCCACGCGCGCGTCGTCGGGGTCCGCCGCGTGCGCTCGGGTGGTGTGCTCGGGTTCTTCGCGACCGAGCGCTACATCGCCGAGGTCGCCGACCAGTTCGTCCGCCCCGGTGTGCCGACGCCCTCGACCGGCCCGGCCCCGGCCGCCGCCGTCAGCTCCTTCGAGTCGCCGCTGGCCGCCGCCTCCCCGGCCCGGGCGCGCGCCACCGCCCCGGCCCGCAACGGTGCCGCGGCGTGGGCCGCCGAGGCGGCCCGCTCCGGTGACGCCGACCGCGGTCCGGCCACCGGATCGCGGCCCGCCACGGGATCCCGTCCGGCCACCGGCTCCCGGCCGGCCACGCCCGCGGCGGCCGACTCCGAGCGGCTGGACGAGCTCGCCGGCCTGCTCGGCGGCCTGCCCGCGGCCACCCCGCGGACCGCCACGCCCGCGCCGTCGTCGAGCCCGAAGCCGTCGTCCGCGCCGTCGCTCCCGGCCGCGTCGTCGTTCTCGGCCGCGTCGTCCTCCTCGTCGACGACGTCGTCCTCGTCCTCGCCCTTTTTCGCAGCCGCTCCGGCCCCCCGGACGCCGGCCACCACCGCTGCCCCGGCCGACGACGTCCCCGTCGCGGGCGGCGCTCCCCGGGCGACCTTCCCGCGGGCCGGCTCGACCAAGGCCGCCCGCACCGCGATGGCGCCCCGCGAGGAGAGCGCGCCCGTTCCCACCGCGCCTTCCGCGTTCGCCGCGGCCCTCGAGTCCTCGGGCGCCCCGTCGCCGTTCACCGCCGCGCTGGCCCGCATGGTGGCCGGCGACCGGGACGTGCGGCAGGCCGTCGCCCAGGCCCTGGAGGAGCCGGGGATCCCGGCCGTCGAGGAGCCCGAGCTCGTCCCGGCGGAGCCGCCCCGCTCCGTCGCCGAGCCGCCCGTCCGCCGCGAGAAGCAGCTGGTCGAGATGCCGGAGACCCCGGCGCGTCGACCGTCCCTGGCCGCGGCCATCCGTTCAGCAGATCCATCGATGCGGTCCCAGGCCGTGCACCAGGAGGAGAACACCGTGGGAGAACAGGTCGTCACGGCGCCCTCCACCAGCGCGTCGGCACGGGCCGTCCCTCCGTGGGCGGACGAGGCCCCGGCCCCGGCGGCGTCCACCCGCCAGGAGGAGATCGCCGAGGCGCTGCGGGTGGCGCTGGCCCAGGGCCACTCCGACGAGGCGCTCGCCGGGATCCTGCGCAAGATGCTCGCCGGGGACTCGCCGCAGGAGGCCCTCGCCGAGCCGGTCGTCGCCGAGCCGGTCGTCGCCGAGCCGGTCGTCCCGGAGCCCGTCGTCGAGCCGCTCAGCGCGATCGAGACCCCCACGTCCGTCGTGATCGAGACCGCCGCACCTGCGACCGTCGCCGCCGCAGGCACCACCACCTCATCGCTCTTCGGCCCGGTGGTTCCCGAGCCCGCGCCCGCCTGGGACGCCGTCACCTCGAGCCACTCGCTGTTCGCACCCCCCGCGCCGGCCACCGTCAGCACCGGCCTGGGCTGGGACGTCCCCGCGCCGGTCGTCACGGGCACCCCGCTCTGGGGCGAGCCGGTCGGAGAGGCCGCGCCGCCGGCCGCCCGCACCGAGTCCCCGATCTGGGCCGACGTCGTCCACTCCACTCCCACCCCGGTGGTGGCGGTCCAGGCGGCCGCCGAGCCGACGAGCGCCGACCTCTTCGGGACCACTACTCCCACGGCCGTCGTGCTGCCGGCCGAGCCCGCCGTCGTGGCCGAGGCCCCTGCCGCGGAAGCGGCCCTCCCCGTCGTCGAGGAGCAGGCCGCGGTGGAGGTCTCCGTCGCGGAGGAGTCCGTCGTCACCGCTCAGGTCACCGCCCCCGAGCTGGACGAGGTCGCCCCGACGCTGGCCCGGACCGCGAGCGACCCCGCCCCGATGACGATGGCGCTGGACGCCACGACCGTCATGCCGCGCATCTCGATGCTGCCGTCGCGCTCCGGCTCCCGTGGCCGCGGACTGCCCCCCGTGCCGCCGTCGTCCCGTCCCGCCGTCCCCCCGTCGCGGTCGGCGCGCACCGAGAAGCCGGCCGACGCCGAGGACACGGCGCCCGAGCCGCGCGTGGCGCGGGCACCCCGCGCCCTGGCGACGGTCACCCGACTGCCGGTCGCGCCGCTGATGGCGGGCCCGGACGTGCCCGACATGCCCGAGCTGGACGACAGCGACGACCTCGACGTGGCCGAGACCCGCACCGCGGCGCGGCCCGGCGGCGAGATCGTGTCCCGGCTGACTGCCCTCGGCCTGCCCGAGCGGCTGCTCGACGACGCGTTCGCCGAGGCCCTCGCCACCGACGGCACGTACGCCGCGCTGACCCGCACCCTCGCCGGGATCCTCCCCGAGGTTCCCGCGATCCCCTCCGGCGCCGGTGAGGTGCTGTTCGTCGTGGGCCCCGGCCTGGAGACCCTCCGCGCCGCGCAGTCACTGGCCGCGACGCTCCGGCTGGACCCCGACCGGGTGCAGTGGGCGACCCGCGGCGACCTCGCCGGCCTGGCTCCCGGCGCCAGCCGCGTGACCACCGTCGACGGGGCGATCGAGCGCCGTGCGGAGACCGCCCAGAGCGGCGCGCTGACCATCGTCGCCGTCGACGCCCCGCTGCGCGGTGACGCGTACTGGATGACGCAGATGCTCTCCGTCTGGTCGCCGGCGGCGGTGTGGGCGGTCGTCGAGGCCACCCGCAAGCCCGAGGACGTCGAGGCGTGGCTCGACGGGCTGGTCCGGGTCGACGCGCTCGCCGTGCAGGACACCGACCTCAGTGCCGACCCGGCCGCGGTCCTCCGTCGTCTCACCGTGCCGGTGGCCCTGCTCGACGGCGTCCGGGCGACCCCGCACCGCTGGGCCTCGCTGCTCTGCGAGCGCCTGGAGAACCCGCAGGCATGAGCCCGCTGCGCTGGGACGTCCTCCTCGTCGGGTTCGTACTGGCTCTGCCGGTGCTGGCCCTCGGGCTGCGCGGGGACTTCACTCCCGAGGAGGCGGTGGGCAGGCTGCCGTGGTGCCTGCTCGCCGGGTGGGCCGCGGTCGCGCTGGTGCGTGCCGTGATGGCGCCCCCGAAGCCGGAGCCTGCGCCGAAGCGCCGTCCGGCACCCCGACCGGCCGCCACCCACGACGACGCCGACGAGGAGTCGGCCGCCGCCTGATCGCGCTCTGCGGGTCCTCCTCGCGCTGCGGAAGTCCTGCAGGCCCCGGCGCGCACGAGCAACGCCCCCGGAGCGGGCGTCCACCGCCCCCGCGCTCGTCCACCGGGTCGCACCGCGCCTCGCGCACCGCCCGTCGCGCACCCGACGGTCGGCACGTGGACGAGCTCCGATCGACTTTCCGCTCCTCCTCCGCCGCGCGGCCGTGGCCGAGGACTGGACCGATGACGAGCCGGCGCCCGGGGTCCGCGCGAGCGGAGCCGGCGCACCGGGTGATCGCTCCGGGGGTGCTCCTCCCGCCGTCGCGCCCCGCCGGACGCGTCCAGCGCGAGGTGCACCCCCGGAGCGGGCCGTCAGAGCGGCAGGTCCTCCAGCATCTCGGTGACCAGGGCCGCGATCGGCGAGCGCTCCGACCGGGTGAGGGTCGTGTGCGCGAACAGCACGTGACCCTTGAGCTTCTCGATGACGGCGGTGATGCCGTCGTGCCGGCCGACGCGCAGGTTGTCGCGCTGGGCGACGTCGTGGGTGAGGACGACCCGCGAGTTCGTGCCGAGCCGGGACAGCACCGTGAGCAGCACCCCCCGCTCGAGCGACTGCGCCTCGTCGACGATCACGAACGAGTCGTGCAGCGACCGGCCGCGGATGTGGGTCAGGGGCAGCACCTCGATGAGGTCGCGGGCCGCGATCTCGTCGAGCACCTCCTTCGACACCAGCGCCCCGAGGGTGTCGTACACCGCCTGCGCCCAGGGCGACATCTTCTCGCCCTCGCCGCCGGGCAGGTATCCGAGCTCCTGGCCGCCGACGGCGTACAGCGGGCGGAAGATGACCACCTTCTTGTGCGCCCGGCGCTCCATGACCGACTCCAGGCCCGCGCACAGGGCCAGCGCCGACTTGCCCGTGCCGGCGCGGCCACCCAGCGACACGATCCCGATCTCCGGGTCGAGCAGCAGGTCCAGCGCGATCCGCTGCTCGGCGGACCGGCCGTGGACGCCGAACGCCTCGCGGTCCCCGCGTACGAGCCGCACGTGCTTGTCCGCCGTCACCCGGCCGAGAGCCGAGCCCCGCGAGGAGAGGAGCACCAGCCCGGTGTGCGTGGGCAGCTCCGCGGCCGCCGGCAGGAACGCCTCCCCGCTCTCGTACAGCGCGTCGAGCTCGGTGTCGTCGATCGAGATCTCGGCCATGCCGGTCCACCCGGCGTCGACGACGTCGTGCGCCCGGTACTCGTCGGTGTCCAGACCGACCGCCGCCGCCTTGACCCGCAGCGGGACGTCCTTGGTGATCAGGCAGACCTCGCGACCCTCGGCGCGCAGGTTCAGGGCGACCACCATGATCCGCGAGTCGTTGGTGTCGTTGCGGAAGCCGGCAGGGAGCACCGACGGGTCGCTGTGGTTCAGCTCGACGTGCAGGGTGCCACCGTCCTCACCGATGGGGACCGGGGCGTCCAGCCGGCCGTGCGTGACCCGCAGGTCGTCGAGCATGCGCAGCGTCTGCCGAGCGAACCAGCCGAGCTCGGGGTGGTGGCGCTTGTCCTCCAGCTCCCCGATGACCACCAGGGGCAGGACCACGTCGGCGTCCCCGAAGCGCAGCAGCGCGCGGGGATCGGACAGCAGGACCGAGGTGTCGAGGACGAACGTGCGGCGAGTGGTCACGGATCGACTCCCGTGGGGCGCACGGCACGCCCCGAATCGTTGGTGGCCGGGCCCCGGCTCGGAGGCCGGGTACCGGCCCCCTGGTCGACGAACTCGTCAGAACCAACCGGGCCTCCCGTGGAGGACGAGGACACCTCGCCTTCCACGTCGGACGGTAGGCCCGCCCGCCGACAACAGCGCCCCCACCGACCAGGTCGGAACCTGGAGTTCACTCATCGGGGTAACCGCCGTCACACCTGCCCCAGCTGATGCGACGGCCTCCTCAGCTGGCTCGCGGCGGAAACGCCGACGGCGTCAGGACGCGCCGGTCACCACCGGTCGTCGTCGTAGGGGTCCTCCCGACGGCGGAGTGCGGGGCGCTCCACGGTGTCGGTGCGCATGCCCGGCGGGAACGTCGGCTCCTCGTAGGGGTCGCCGTCGTCCTCGGGCCAGGGGAATTCCTCCGGCTCCTCCCGCCCGCGCCGCGACGGCGGTCTCCGCTCGACGTCCGGCATCCGGGACCGGCGCCTGGGCCGCAGCGCGATCAGCGCCCACACCGCCGGGACGATCAGCACCGGCCACTGCACGGCCGGGTCGCCGAACCGGAGCATGCCGAGCACGAGCAGCACCGTCAGCCAGCCCGCGGACCACAGCCCGAGGAACCTGGCCTGAGCAGGCGACCGGCGGGACACGGCTCAGGCGGCCCGGAGCTCGGCGGAGATCCGGCGGGGGGTCAACGGCTCGTCCAGCAGGCGGAGGAACCGGTCGGCGACCGGCTGCTCGGCGGGCCGCGCGTCGAGCCAGCGCGACAGCAGCGCGAAGCCCTCCACGTAGGTCGAGGTGTAGGCCCGCCACAGCGGGTCGGTGAGGAAACGGATCTGCTGGCGGGCGCGCTCGGGGCTGACCAGGGACCAGCGCTGCAGGAAGGCGCTGACCTCGTCGGCGTCGGCGCCCCGGTCGTGCAGCAGCACCGCCGCGTCCTGCCGGACCCGGTTCAGCGGCCCGGCCGCCGCCGCGATCCGTTCGGCGAGGAAACCGTCGAAGCGCAGGCCCAGGTCGCCCAGGATCTCGGCGGCCCACGGTCCCCAGCCCTCTCCGATGGCCGCCTGCACCCCGAGGTCGGCCAGCCCCTCGGCCATCAAACACTCGGGGGTGTTGACCAGGAAGACCGTGTGCTCCAGCCGGCCCGTGCGCTCCACCAGCCCGCGCTCCTTGCGGCAGTGCTCGGTGTGGTGGCCCGGATAGGACTCGTGCGCCACCAGGTGCGGCAGCTGGGAGAGCCGGTGCGGCAGATCGGCGTTGATCGCCACCCGGGAGCGGTAACCACCCTCGTAGTAGTTGAAGCCCGACCACGGCTTGTCGGTGACCACCTCGTACCGGACGGTCTCCACCTCGGGCAGCCCGTACCGGCCCCGCACCCGGTCGCGCAGGGCGCTGGACAGCGCGTGCACCGCGGTCTCCAGCCGGGCCGGCGGGCACTCCTCGCGACGGCGGTGCGCCGCGTACCGCTCGGCGAGCGTGCCGTCCCCCGGCAGCAGGGCGTCCAGCTCCGCGTGCGCCGCCGCGTACGCCGCCTCGTCGCCGAGCTCGACGTCGACCTCGAAGTAGCGGTACACCTCCTCGACGAAGCCGACCGGCTCGCCGTTCATCTTCCGGGCGCTGCACTCCAGACCGGTCAGCTGCCCGCGCAGGAAGTCGGCCCGGTCCTCCGGGAGCCCGGCGGCGTCCAGCTCGGCCAGCAGCTCCCGCGCCCGGTCCCGCAGCTGCTGCGGCGTCGGCGCCGCCTCGTCCAGGACCTGGGCCCGGATGCGCGGGTCGCCGGTGTAGGCGTCGACGAAGCCGGGCTCCAGCCGGTCGAAGCGCAGCCCCAGCAGCACGTACTCGAGGGCGATGTCGAGGGCTCCGGCGGTCATGGACGCAGTTTTGCAGCCGCCGCTACCCGCCGAAGCGGCGGTGCCGGGCGGAGTAGTCGCGCAGCGCGCGCAGGAAGTCGACCCGGCGGAAGTCCGGCCAGTAGACGTCGGTGAAGTGGAACTCGGTGTTGGCCGTCTGCCACAGCAGGAAGCCCGACAGCCGCTGCTCGCCGCTGGTGCGGATCACCAGGTCGGGATCGGGCTGACCGCGCGTGTAGAGGTGCTCGGCGATGTGCTCGACCTCCAGCGCCTGCACCAGCTCCTCCAGCGAGGTGCCCCGCTGGGCGTGCTCGGCCAGCAGCGAGCGGACGGCGTCGGCGATCTCCTGACGACCCCCGTAGCCGACGGCCAGGTTCACCGTCGCCCCGGTGCGGTCGCAGGTGTCCCGCTCGGCCTGCTCCAGCACGGCGACGGTCCGGGGTGGCAGCACCTCGGGCGCGCCCATGGAGCGCACCCGCCAGCGACGTCCCGGCCCGGACAGGTCGACGGCGACGTCCTCGATGATGCCCAGCAGCGCCTCGACCTCGGACTCGGGACGACGCAGGTTGTCGGTGGACAGCATGAACAGGGTGACCACCTGGACCCCGGCGTCGTCGCACCAGCCGAGCAGGTCCACGATCTTGTCCGCGCCCCGGCGGTGCCCGTGCGCGACGTCGTCCAGCCCGATCGACCGGGCCCAGCGGCGGTTGCCGTCCATGATCACGCCGACGTGCCGGGGAACCTGCGCATCCACCAGCGCTCGTGCCAGGCGGCGCTCGTACACCTGGATCAGCGCGTCCCGCACCCGCTGACGCACCCCCACGCGGGCCACCCTAGTGACAGGAGCTCCTCCTGGCTCTTCACTCGCGGCCTCCCGGCGAGCCTCGGGGCAGCGACGCGCAGCTCACAGCGACGCCGGGATGACGTCGTACCTACGCCTCCGTAACCTCGCACCATGAGCGTCTCTCCCCACGATCGCGACGCAGTCCGGGTGGAGGCGGACGGCTCGGAGCTCGAGGCACCACCTCAGGAAGCCATCGCCACCGTCGTCTCCGAGGGCGAGCAGGTCGAGCGCGCCTGGGACGCCGCGGACTTCGCCGACTCCGACTGGACCCACCCCGACACGCGCCCCCGGGCACGCGGCTGGATCCACCTCTTCTCGTTCTTCGGCGCGATCGTCGCCGGCGCCGTGCTCATCCCGCTCGCCTCCGTCCAGGGGGCGCGGGCCGGCTGGTCGGTCGCCGTCTACTGCGTGACGATCTGCGGCCTGTTCGGCATCAGCGCGCTCTACCACCGCCGCCGCTGGTCACCCCGCGGCTGGAAGATCATGAAGCGGCTCGACCACTCGATGATCTTCCTGTTTATCGCCGGGACCTACACGCCCTTCGCCCTGCTCGCCGTCGACCAGCCCACCGGCTACTGGGTGCTCGCCTTCGTCTGGGCCGGCGCGCTCGCCGGCGTCGTGTTGAAGATGAGCTGGCCGACCGCGCCGCGCTGGGTCGGGGTGCCGCTCTACATCGGCCTGGGCTGGGTCGCCGTGTTCGTGCTGACCGACATCCTGCACATCGCCGGGGTCACCTCGATGGTGCTGCTCGCCGTCGGCGGCGTGCTCTACACCCTCGGCGGCATCGCCTACGCCATCAAGAAGCCCGACCCCTGGCCCGACACCTTCGGCTACCACGAGGTCTTCCACGCGATGACCGTCGTCGCGGCGATCTGCCACTACATCGCCGTCTACTTCGCGGTGTTCAACAGCCCGTTCGTGTGAGCGAGGTCAGCTGAACGGCCGGCGGTCGTCCAGCCGTACCGAGGCCTTGCCCGCCAGGCGCCAGAGGCGGCCGGTCAGGTCGCGGTCCTCGTCGGTGACCAGGTTGCCCATGACCCGCAGGGCCACCGTCATCAACGGCCGGGAACGCATGCCCACCGGCCCCGCCGCGGGCAGGAAACGCGGCACGGTGAGCAGACCGGCCAGCCGCCGGGCGATGGAGAACGCCTCGCCGTAGTGCCGGCGCAGCGTGGCCGGCCAGGCCGACGTCCAGTCGTCCTCGTCCAGCATCCCGGCCAGCGTGCGACCGGTCTCCATGCCGTAGTCGATCCCCTCGCCGTTGAGCGGGTTCACGCAGCCGGCCGCATCGCCCACCAGCGCCCAGTTGCGGCCAGCGACGCCGGAGACCGCGCCGCCCATCGGCAGCAGCGCCGAGGTCACGTCGCGCACCGGACCGTCGAGCTGCCACTCCTCGCGGCGCGTCTCCGCGTAGAACTCGAGCAGCGACTTGAGCTGCACCCCGGCCGGCCGGCGTGCGGTCGCCAGGGTGCCGACGCCGAGGTTGACCTCACCCGCCTCCCGGCCCAGCGGGAACACCCAGCCGTAGCCCGACAGCAGCTCGCCCTGGGTGCCGCGCAGCTCCAGGTGCGAGCTGATCCACTCGTCGTCGCTGCGGCCCGAGCGGACGTAGCTGCGCGCCGCCACCCCGTAGGCGGTGTCCCGGTGCCACGTCCGGCCCAGCACCCGGCCCAGCGGGGAGCGGACACCGTCGGCGACCACCAGGCGACGGCAGCCGACCGTCACGCGGCTGTCGTCGGCGAGCTCGAAGACGACGCCGGTGACGCGGTCGCCGTCCCGCTCGACGTCGACGGCACGTGCCGCGTCCACCGGCACCGCCCCGGCCTCGACCGCCACCTGCCGGATGCGGGCGTCGAGCTCGGTGCGGGGCACCGCGCTGCCGTGGTCGGGGAACTCGCCGCCGGGCCAGGGCAGCTCCCACTCCCGGCCGAAGCCGGCTGCCCGGAGGCCACGGTTGCGCGCCCGAGAGCGCGCCCAGTTCCCCAGCCCGAGCAGGTCGAGCTCGGCGATGGCCCGAGGGGTCAGACCGTCACCGCAGGTCTTGTCGCGCGGGAAGACCGCCGCGTCGGCGAGGACGACGTCGTGCCCGGCACGGGCCGCCCAGGCGGCGGCCGACGAACCGGCCGGCCCGGCACCGACCACGAGGACGTCGGTCGCGGACGGCACGGGCAGGGAGGTCACCGGCCCAGTCTCCCTGGTGACGACGACGGGTCGCGCAGGTGCCCGGCTGGGCCCTGCCGTCGTCGCCCCGCCCGCTCAGCTCCGGCCGGGAGCGCCCTGCCCGCCGTCGTCGTCGGCGTTCCGGGGCGGCTCGATGGCCAGCGGCGCGCGGCGCAGGGTGTCGAGCAGCTCCTGACCCGGCCGCGGCTGGTCCAGCTCGGAGATGTCGTCGGGGACGACGACCGCCGGCTCCTGGTCGGCCGGGTCGAAGCTGCGCGGCAGCTTCTTGAGGTGCCGGCTCATCGACCGCACCAGCAGGGCGGTGGCGATCATCAGCAGCACGAGGAGCAGCAGGCCGAACGGACCGGCCTTGCCGACGTCCTCGGGGAGCTGCTGCTGGGCAGCGGCGAGAACGGCGCTGGTCATCGGACGGTCACCTCGCTGCGGATGCCCGCGAACAGATCGTCCTCGGGGCGGGTCGTGTCCACCAGGGAGCGGGCCAGCTCGTAGTCCTCGGTCGGCCACACCTCCTGCTGCGTCTCCACCGGGCAGGCGAACCAGCGGCCGAGCGGGTCGATCTGCGTGGCGTGCGCGATCAGCGCCGCGTCGCGGACCGGGAAGTACTCCGCACACGGCACCCGGGTCGTGACCCGGTGGGAGATGTCGTGCGCCGGGTCCCAGTTGGCCAGCCACTCCGCATAGGGCGACTCGGCGCCGGTCGCGAGGATCGCCTCGTGCAGCGCCTTGGTCCGGGGCAGCGTGAAGCTCATGTGGTAGTAGAGCTTGCTCGGCTGCCACGGCTCGCCCAGCTCGGGGTAGCGATCCGGATCGCCGGCCGCCTCGAAGGCGTGCACCGAGATGTCGTGGGTCTTGATGTGGTCGGGGTGGGGGTAGCCGCCCCGCTCGTCGTAGGTGGTGATCACCTGCGGCTTGAACCGGCGGATCAGCGCGACGAGGGGCGCGGCGGCCTCCTCGATGGGGACCAGGGCGAAGCAGCCCTCCGGCAGCGGCGGGAGCGGGTCGCCCTCGGGGAGTCCGGAGTCGACGAACCCGAGAAACTCCTGCTCGATCCCGAGGATCTGGCGGGCCCGGTCCATCTCCTCGGCGCGGATCTGCGGCAGCCGCTCCCACACCTCGGGGCGGTCCATGGCCGGGTTCAGCACCGAGCCCCGTTCGCCGCCGGTGGCGGTGGCCACCATCACGCGAACGCCCTCGGCCACGTACTTCGCCATCGTGGCGGCGCCCTTGCTCGACTCGTCATCCGGATGTGCGTGCACGGCGAGCAGGCGCAGCTGGTCGGGTTGGGTCACCCGCACAGTGTCCCTCGCCGGGCGGCGTGGATGACGGATGCCTCCGAGGTGTGGCCCACACCTCGGACGGAGGACCACCCGGACGGACGCCTCCGGGACTCCGGCCCGCGCCGGTACCGTGCGGTTCCGCTGCCGCCGCCTCCGCGTCGGATCCCTGCAGCGTCCGGATCGGCGGTGTTAGCTTGGCCGGATCGACCAGCGGCCGCCCATCCCCGGCTGCCACCCACGAGTTCCAGGAGTTCTCCCCCGTGTCCACCCCCACTGACGAGCAGGACCAGGGCATCTGGCTGACCCAGGACGCCTACGACCGGCTGAAGGCCGAGCTCGACCAGCTGGTGGCGAACCGCCCGGCGATGGCCGCCGAGATCAACGCCCGCCGCGAGGAGGGCGACCTCAAGGAGAACGGCGGCTACCACGCGGCCAAGGACGAGCAGGGCAAGCAGGAGGGCCGGATCCGGCAGCTGACCGACCTGCTGCGGAAGTCCCACGTTGGCGAGCCGCCGACCCAGGTGACGCACGCCGCGACCGGAACGGTCATCACCATCCGGTTCGAGGGCGACGACGACACCGAGAAGTTCCTGCTGGGCTCCCGCGAGATCGCGGGCACCACCGACCTGACGGTCTACTCCCCCGAGTCGGCCCTGGGTGCGGCGATCATGGGCGCGAAGCCGGGCAAGAAGGTCACGTACACGACCCCCAATGGCCGCGACATGACCGTCGAGGTCGTCGGCATCGAGCCGTTCGTCCCCTGACGTCGACGATGGGGGCACGCTCCCGCCAGGCCGAGAACACCTCGTTCGGCTGCGTGCACTGCAGCGCACCGGTGCCGGCCAACACCGACGGGCACTACCGCAACCACTGCCCGTACTGCCTGTGGTCGCTGCACGTCGACGAGCTGCCCGGCGACCGGGCCAGCGAGTGCCGGCAGCCCATGGAGCCCATCGGGCTGGTGGAGAAGTCGGGCAAGGGCTGGCAGGTGGTCCACCGCTGCACGGCCTGCGGCCACCGCCAGCCCAACCGGCTGGTCCGCGACGGCGACGCCCCCGACGACCTGGACCTCGTCCTCGGGCTCCCCTGGTTGTGAGCGATGGCATGCCGATCCTCCGGACCGCACCGCCACGACACTGCGGTCCTCCGGACCGCACGGCGGTCAGGAGCCGTCCCCGACCACCGGTGAGCCCTTGCGTCCTGCCTGCGCGGACCCCTCCGGGGCCCACTCGGCACGACCACCGCTGCCCCGGGTCAGGCCCGTGCAAGGCCCCGGCGGCGCAGGAGCGGACCCGGGTCGGCGTCGCGCCCGCGCACCGCCCGGAAGGCGGCCAGCGGGTCCACCGAGCCGCCGACCGCCAGCAGCCGCTCCCGGAAGGCGTCGCCGTTCTCCCGGCGGAGACCGCCGTTCTCCTTGAACCACTCCACGGTGTCGGCGTCCAGGACCTCCGACCAGATGTAGGAGTAGTAGCCGGCCGAGTAGCCCCCCGCGAAGATGTGCTGGAAGTAGGTCGTCCGGTAGCGCGGGGGCACCAGGTCCGAGGCCACCCCCGCCTCGCGCAGGGCCCGCGCCTCGAACTCACCCGGGTCGCCGATCCCGGTCTCCGGCGTGATCCGGTGCCAGGCCTGGTCGAGCAGGGTGGCGGCCAGGTACTCCAGCGTCCCGAACCCCTCACCCCAGAGCTGCGCGGCGTCGATGGCCCCGACGACCGATGACGGCAGCGGCTCGTCGGTCTCCACGTGCCGGGCGTAGTGCCGCAGCACCTCCGGCCAGAACGCCCACATCTCGTTGACCTGGCTGGGGAACTCGACGAAGTCGCGCGGCACGCTGGTGCCGGAGAAGCGCGGGAAGGTGACGGCGGAGCTCAGCCCGTGCAGGGCGTGACCGAACTCGTGGAACAGCGTGTTGACCTCGTCCAGCGTCAGCAGCGTGGGCCGCCCCTCGGGTGCCCGGGACACGTTGAGGTTGTTCACCACCACGGGCCGGGTGCCGAGCAGCGCCGACTGGCGGACGAACGAACTCATCCAGGCCCCGCCGCGCTTGCCCTCGCGGGCGAAGAAGTCGCCGAGGTACAGCCCGACGTCGTCGCCGCCGGCGCCGGTGACCTGCCAGACCCGGACGTCGGGGTGGTAGCCGGCGAGGTCCGGGCGCGGAGCGAAGCGGTATCCGTAGAGCAGCTCGGCGGCGTGGAAGACGCCGTCCACCAGCACTCGGTCCAGCTCGAAGTACGGCCGCAGTGCAGCGGTGTCGACGGCGTAGCGCTCGGCCCGGACCCGCTCGCTGTAGTACGCCCAGTCCCACGCGGCGAGCTCGACGCCGTCCCGCGACGCCGCCTCGCGGAGGATCTCCGCCTCGGCCTCGGCGTTGGCCACCGACGCGGGCACCATCGACGCGAGCATCCGGTCGACCGCCTCGGTGGTGGCCGCCGTCTGGTCGGCGAGGACGAGGTCGGCGTGGGTGCCGAAGCCCAGCAACCGGGCCCGCTCGGCACGCACGCGGGCGATCCGCTCGGCGACCGGCCGGTTGTCGTGCTCGCCGCCGGCGGCCCGGGCCATCGACGCCTCGAACACCCGGCGGCGCAGCTCCCGGTTCCGCAGCTTGGCCAGCAGCGGCTGGCCGGTGGGCAGCACGAGGGTGAGCAGGTAGCCGTCCAGGCCGCGGTCGGCGGCGGCGCGCCGGGCGGCGGCGACCTCCTCCTCGCTCAGGCCGGCCAGCTCGGCGGCGTCCGCGACGCCGACCGCCGCCGCCTCGGTGGCCAGCTGCAGGTTCTGCCCGAAGCTGGTGGACAGCTCCGACAGCTCCTGGTTCAGCTCGCTCAGCCGCGCCCGGCCCGCATCGTCCAGCCGGGCGCCGGCGAGGAGGAAGTCCAGGTGGTACCGCTCGACCAGCCGGAGGGACTCGGCGTCGAGGCCGGCGGTGGCGCTGCCCGCGTGCACGGCGTCGACGCGGGCGAACAGCGCCGGGTCCAGGCGCAGCGCGTCGTCGTGCGCGGCGGCGAGGGGCGCGATCTCCCGCTCGATCTCGCGCAGCCGCGGCGTGGCCACCGACGAGGACAGGTTGCCGAACACCGACCAGGCCCGGTCGAGCAGCGCGCCCGACCGCTCCAGCGCGACGATCGTGTTCTCGAAGGTGGGCGGCTCGGCCGACCCGACGAGGGCCTGCACCTCCCGCCGCTGGTCGGCCATGCCCACCAGCAGCGCCTCGCGGCAGTGCTCGAGGGTGATGTCGCCGAACGGCGGCAGCCGGAAGGGCAGCTCCGACGAGGAGGCCAGCGGGTTGTCGGCGGAGAGGGCGGGGGCGGGATCGGCACTCATCGCGCGCCAGTCTCCACCCCCGCCCGGCCGGTCGTTCAGCGGCCGGCGGCCCGTCCGTAGCCGCGGACCGACAGCGGCACGAAGACCGCCAGGATGAGAACCACCCAGATCAGCGTGTAGAGCACCGGGTGCTGCAGCGACCACGCGTCCGGCACCGGCGCGAGCGGCGAGGTGTTGCCGAACAGGTCCCGGGCCGCCTGCACGACGGCCGACACGGGGTTCCACTCCGCGAAGGTGCGCAGCACCGAGGGGAAGGACTCCAGCGGGACGAAGGTGTTGGCCACGAACGTCAGCGGGAAGATCACGATGAAGCTGGCGTTGTTGACCACCTCGGGCGTCCGGACCAGCAGACCCACCAGCGCCATGAGCCAGGAGACGGCGTAGGCGAACAGCAGCAGGACCAGGAAGCCCGTGACCGCCTCCCCCACCGAGGAGTTGATCCGCCAGCCCACGACCAGCCCGGTCAGCCCCATCACGACGATGGAGATGGCATTGAGTCCGAGGTCGGCCACCGTGCGCCCCACGAGGACGGCCGAGCGGGCCATCGGCAGGGAGCGGAAGCGGTCGATCAGGCCCTTCTGCAGGTCCTCGGCGATGCTCGCGCCAGTCGTGGTGGAACCGAGCACGATCGTCTGGGCGAAGATCCCCGGCAGCAGGAACTCCGCGTAGGAGACCCCCGGCGGCAGCCCGCCGATCGCGCCGCCGAACACGTAGCGGAACAGCAGCACGAACATGATCGGCGAGAGCGTGGCGAAGACGATCAGGTCGGGGACGCGCTTGACCTTGATCAGGTTCCGCTTGGTGATGACGACGCTGTCGGACAGCGTCGCGGCCAGGCTGCTCATCGGGCACCTCCGGTCATGGCCGGCTCGGCCGTCGTGTCGTCATCGGAGGCGACCTCCTCGGCCGCGCGACCGGTGAGGGCGAGGAACACGTCGTCGAGGTCGGGGCGGCGCAGCCCGACGTCGAAGATCCGGGACGTGTCGCCGTCGAGCAGGCGCAGGGCCTCGGCCAGCACCTCGGCGCCGCCGCTGACCGGCAGCGACAGCCGGCGGGCCTGCTCGTCGACGACCGGGTCGTCGACCCCCAGCGGGCGCAGCCGCTCGACCATGCGGGGCAGCACCGCGGCGTCGGTGACGGTGAACTCCAGCCGCTGACCGCCGACCTGGGCCTTGAGCTCGTCGGACGTGCCGCGTGCGATCACCCGGCCGCGGTCGATGACCACCATGCGGTCGGCCAGCCGGTCGGCCTCCTCCAGGTACTGCGTGGTGAGCAGGATCGTCGTCCCGCCGTCGGCCAGCTCGGCGATGAACTCCCACATGGCCAGCCGGCTGCGCGGGTCGAGGCCGGTGGTCGGCTCGTCGAGGAAGAGGACCCGCGGCCGGTTGATCAGCGAGGCGGCGATGTCCAGCCGGCGCCGCATGCCGCCCGAGTAGGTCTTGGCCGGCCGGTTCGCGGCATCGATCAGGTCGAACCGCTCCAGCAGCTCACCGGCTCGCTTCCGCGACTCGCGCTTGCCGAGCCGGTACAGCCGCCCGACCATCTCCAGGTTCTCGAACCCGGTCAGGTACTCGTCGACAGCCGCGTACTGGCCGGTGAGGCCGATGGCCGCGCGCACCTGGTCGGCGTGGCGACCCACGTCGAGGCCCGCCACCTCGACCCGCCCCCCATCCGCCACGAGCAGCGTGGCGAGGACCCGCACGACAGTCGTCTTCCCCGCGCCGTTGGGGCCGAGAAGGCCCAGCACCGACCCCTCGGCGACGGTCAGGTCGACTCCGTCGAGAGCGGTGGTGGCACCGAAGCGCTTGACCAGCCTTTCGACCACGATCGCGTTCGTCATGCCGCGGACGCTAGGCCCGCCCACTGACAGTTCCCCACCGGTTTTCTCCTTCGCGTACACGAGCACGCCCTCCTGTCCCGCCCCGCGGATGCGGGACAGGAACTAGGACCACGGCGGACGGCGGGACTCATCGGTCGCCGCGCGGCTCACTCCGGGGTGACGTCGTACCCCGCGCTGCGCAGTGCGCCGATGACCTCGCCGGCGTGCACCGGACCGCGGGTCTCCAGCACGACGAAGATCTCGACCTCCCCGATCCCCAGTCGGGTGGTCGTGCGCTCGTGCCCGACCTCGAGCACGTTCGCCCCCACGGCGGCGAGCTCGGCAAGTACGGCAGCCAGCGAACCGGGCTGGTCGGGCACGCGCAGGCGCAGCGACAGATAGCGTCCCGCGGCGGCCATGCCGTGCTGCACGACCTTGAGCAACAGCACCGGGTCGATGTTCCCGCCGGAGACGACGGCGGCCAGCGGGGCCCGGAAGGCGGTGGGGTCGGCCAGGACCGCGGCGACCGCCGCCACCCCCGCGGGCTCGACGACGAGCTTGGCCCGCTCCAGGCAGAACAGCAGCGCCCGGGAGAGGTCCTCCTCGCTGACCGTGCGCACCTCGTCGACGAGCCCCTGCACGTGGGCGAAGCTGAGGTCGGTCGGCTTCGGGACGGCGATCCCGTCGGCCATCGTGCTCATCGATGGCAGCGCCACCGGACGACCCGCGGCCAGCGACGCCGGCAGGGCGGCGGCCTCCTCGGCCTGCACGGCGACCACCCGGACGTCGGGACGGCGCTCCTTGACCACGGCGGCGATCCCCGAGACCAGCCCCCCGCCACCGGCGCACACGAGCACGGTGGCGACCTCGGGGCACTGCTCGAGGATCTCCAGGCCGACGGTGCCCTGCCCGGCGATCACGTCGGGGTGGTCGAAGGGGTGGATGAACACCGCGCCGGTGCGCTGGGCGTGCTCGGCCGCGGCCAGCAGCGGCTCGGCCAGCGACAGTCCGAGCATCTCCACCCGCGCCCCGTAGGCCTGAGTGGCCGCGAGCTTGGGCAGGGGGGCGCTCTCGGGCATGTAGACCGTCGCCTCCGCACCGAGGAGCCGGGCCGCCAGGGCGACCCCCTGCGCGTGGTTGCCGGCGCTGGCGGCCACCACGCCCCGCGCGCGCTCGGCGTCGGTCAGCCGGGCGATGCGGGTGTAGGCGCCGCGGATCTTGAACGAGCCGGTGCGCTGCAGGTTCTCGCACTTCAGCCAGACCGGGCCACCGACCCGGTCGGCCAGGCCCCGGGAATGCTCCAGCGGGGTACGGCGGACGACGCCGTCGATCAGGGCGGCCGCCGCCTCGACGTCGGCACCGCTGACCAGGGGGACACCTCCGGAACCGGTCACGGCGGCGATCCTCGCAGCACCCGTTGCCGACGACCGTCCAGGACGCGCGCGACCGTCGTACCGTGGCGGGGGTGACGGACACGCCCGCACCGGCATCCCCCTCCCCCGCACCCACCACCCTCGGCGAGCTGCGCGCCAGCGGCGCCACCCCCAGGCCGGTCAAGGCCGAGATCCGCGCGAACCTGCTGGCCCGCCTGGCCGCCGGCGAACCCTCGCTCCCTGGCATGGTGGGTTTCGAGGACACCGTCCTGCCCGAGGTCGAGCGGGCCCTGATCGCCGGTCACGACCTCGTCCTCCTCGGCGAGCGCGGGCAGGGCAAGACCCGGCTCATCCGCACCCTCGTCGGCCTGCTCGACGAGTGGACGCCGGTGCTCGTGGGCAGCGAGCTCAACGAGCACCCGCTGGCCCCGATCAGCGTCTGGGCGCACCGGCAGATCGCCGAGCACGGCGACGCCACCCCCGTCGGCTGGCTGCATCGCAGCGACCGCTTCGGGGAGAAGCTGGCGACGCCGGACACCAGCGTCGGCGACCTCATCGGCGACGTCGACCCGATCAAGGTGGCCGAGGGCCGCACGCTGGGCGACCCCGAGACCGTCCACTACGGCCTGGTCCCGCGCACCAACCGCGGCATCTTCAGCGTCAACGAGCTGCCCGACCTCGCCGAGCGCATCCAGGTGGCACTGCTCAACGTGCTGGAGGAGCGCGACATCCAGATCCGCGGCTACCGCGTCCGGCTGCCGCTGGACCTGCTGCTGGTGGCCAGCGCGAACCCGGAGGACTACACCAACCGCGGCCGGATCATCACCCCGCTCAAGGACCGGTTCGGCGCCGAGGTGCGCACGCACTACCCGATCGAGCTCGCCAACGAGATCCGCCTGCTGCAGCAGGAGGCGCACACGAGCTGGGTCGGGGTCGACGGCGCCGTCCGGGCAGGGGACGCCGCCCTCGCCACGCCCGTCATCCCCGGGCACCTGGTGGAGATCGTCGCCCGCTTCACCCGGCTCGTGCGGGAGTCCAGCCACGTCGACCAGCGCTCGGGCGTGAGCGCCCGGTTCGCCATCGCGGGTCTGGAGACCGTCGCCGCCTCCGCCGTCCGCCGGGCGGCGGTCGCCGGCGAGACCCGGCCCGTCGCGCGGGTCGTCGACCTGCCGGCGATCGTGCCGGCCAGCCGCGGCAAGGTCGAGTTCGCCGACGCCGGCGCCGACCCGGACGACGACCGCGAGCTGGAGATCCTCGACCACCTGCTGCGGCAGGCCACCGCCCAGACCTTCCGTGCCCGGTGCGCGGGACTGGACCTGACCGGGTTGCAGGAGCACTTCACCGGCGGGGAGACCGTCGAGTCCGGCGAGCTGGTCCCGGCTCCGGCACTGCTGGGCCAGCTGGGCACCATCCCGAAGCTGGCCGAGCTGCTCGGCCGGCTCGGGGTGCCCGAGGGGGACCATTCCGCCGAGCAGGCCGCGGCCGCGGTGGAGTTCGCCCTGGAGGGCCTCTACCTGACCCGCCGGCTGGCCAAGGACACCGACGGCGGCCGCACGGTCTACGGGGCCTGACGTGGCGCACCGTGCCCCGAAGGGCTACCGGTACGGGCGGTGGCAGGGCGGGCCCGACCCGCTCGCCCCGCCCTACGACCTGGGCAACGCCGTCGACGAGATCGGTGACTCGGTGCTCGGCGGCAGCGGTGTGCGCGAGGCGCTGCGGGAGCTGCTGCGCCGGGGCGCCGAGGGCCGCCGCGGCCTGGACGAGCTGCGGCGGGCGGTGCGCGACCGGCTGCGCACGGCCCGGAGCGCGGGCCGGATGGACGGCACCCTCCAGGAGGTGCGCGAGCTGCTCGACCAAGCCGTGGCGGCCGAGCGCCGCGAGCTGTTCCCGGACCCCGACGACGCCGCGCGACTGGCTGAGTCGGAACTCGACGCGCTGCCGGAGGACACCGCCGGCGCCGTGCGGTCGCTCAAGGACTGGTCGTGGCGCTCGGAGGAGGGACGGCAGGCCTACGAGCAGATCCAGGACCTGCTCCGCCGGGAGGTGCTCGACAGCTCCTTCGCGTCCATGAAGCAGTCGCTGGAGAACGCCACGCCCGAGGATCTGCAGGCGGTCAAGGACATGGTCGCCGACCTGTCCCGGCTCGTGGACGCGCACAACCGCGGCGAGGACACCGACCAGCAGTTCGCCGACTTCATGGCGCAGCACGGCCAGTTCTTCCCCGACCAGCCCGAGACGGTCGAGGAGCTGATCGACTCCCTCGCCCGCCGTGCCGCCGCTCAGGAACGCATGATGGCCGGCCTCTCCCCCGAGCAGCGCGCCGAGCTGGGCGAGCTGATGGCCCAGACGATGGAGGACATGGGCCTGGCCAGCGAGATGGCCCACCTCTCCGACGCGCTGCGCCAGGCCCGGCCCGACCTCCCGTGGGGCCAGCGCGGCCAGGTGCCCGACGGCGAGCCCTCGCTCGGCCTGGGCGACGCCACGAGCGCCGTCGCCGAGCTCGCCGACCTGGAGGCGCTGTCCAACCAGCTCTCCCAGGGCTATGCGGGCGCCTCATTGGCCGACGTCGACGAGGAGCTGCTGGAGCGCGCGCTGGGCCGCTCGGCCGCCGACGACCTGACCGCGCTCCGCGAGCTGGAGCGGGAGCTGGAGCGGCAGGGCTACCTGAACCGCACCGAGGGCAAGCTGGAGCTCTCCCCCAAGGCGGTGCGCCGGCTGGGCGCCACCGCGCTGCGCCGGGTGTTCGCCCAGCTGGACGCCACCGGGCGCGGCGAGCACGACGTCGCCGACGCGGGATCGGCCGGGGAGCTCACCGGCAGCTCGCGGGAGTGGCGGTTCGGCGACGAGCAGCCGCTGGACGTCGTCCGCACTGTGAAGAACGCCGTCCTGCGGACGGCGCACGAGCCGCGGACCGGCAGCCGCGTGCAGATCTCCGTCGACGACTTCGAGGTGGTGGAGACCGAGCGCCGCACCGGTGCCGCGGTCGCCCTGCTCGTCGACCTCTCCTACTCGATGGCGCTGCGCGGCACCTGGGGCGCGGCCAAGTCGACGGCGATGGCGCTGCACTCGCTGGTGACCACCCGGTTCCCGCAGGACGCCATCGAGATCATCGGCTTCTCCTCCACCGCCCAGGTGCTGGCACCTGCGACCCTGGCCGAGCTCAGCGTCGACACCCTGCAGGGCACCAACCTGCAGCACGGCCTGATGCTCGCCCGGCGGTTCCTCGCCAAGCACCGGGACGCCGAGCCGGTGGTCCTGGTGGTCACCGACGGCGAGCCCACCGCTCACCTCGAGGACGACGGGACGCCGTTCTTCTGCTGGCCGCCGATGCCGGAGACGATCGCGCGCACCGTGGCCGAGGTGGAGCGGGTGGCGCGGTCCGGGGCGACGGTCAACGTGTTCGCGCTGGATCCGGACCCGGGGCTGGTCCACTTCGTCCACGATCTGACCCAGCGGGCCGGTGGCAGGGTGTTCCAGCCCGACGCCGACCGGCTGGGCGAGTACGTCGTCGCCGATTACCTGCGGTCCCGGAGGGGCCGTCGGTCCCGGTGAGGCCTGCTCCCCGGGCCCGGCCCGAGCGTGCGAGGGCTGGGGAGGAGCAGGTCCTTCTGCTGCGGACCCGGAGGGGTCGCCGGTCGCGCTGACCGGCGCCCGCGGCCGAGTGGGCAGTTGTCGTCGCCCGCGTCGGCGTGTCCGAGCGTGTCCCCGACCGCAACTGGTCACTCGGCGCGATCGCGACCAGGGCGGGACCGGGCAGCGGCGATCAGTCCCCCGGCAGTGGGTGGGAGCCGCTCGAGCTGATCCCCGGGATCTGGCCGGCCCGGAAGGCGTTGACGAACAACCGGTGGTCCTCCTGGGTCCGCAGCGCGTAGGACCGGGCGAACTCGACCATGTCGGCGACGAACTCCGCACGCCGGTCGCCGATCAGCGCCGTGATCGCCTCCTCCGTCTGGAACGGCACCAGGGTGTGGTCGCTGTCGGCGTCACCCACGCAGTGCAGCTTCGCCGTCGCCCGGCCCAGCTGGGCCATCACCGGCGCGATCTCCTCGGGTTCGGTGAGGTCCTCCCAGTCCAGGTCCAGCTCGTAGGGCGAGAGCTCGGCGACGACGAACCCGCGGCCGTCGATCTCGGTGTAGCCCAGGAACTGGGAGGCGTTGGCCTGCAGCGCGCGCTGGCTCAGCGCCGTCCGGTGGCCCTCGTTCTCGAAGTAGGACCGGATGTCGGGGTCGGTGACCACCCGGCTGGGAGCCGGCACGTTGCCCTGCTTCAGCGACAGGACGACGTCGTTCTCCAGGGCCTGGTCGTACCCCTCGAGCAGCACGTTGTAGGCCGGCAACCCCGCACTGCCGATGCCGAACCCGCCGGTGCCGATCACGTCCTTCACGTCGTAGGTGACCTCGCGGCGCCGCTGACCCTGGGGCACGGTCTCGCGGTAGCGCTCGAGGGCGGCCAGCACCCGGTCACGCTCCTCGTCGTCGAGCCGGCGGTTCCGCGGCCGGTCGGCGAAGCGTCGCTGATAGCCCTCGATCACCGTCACGCGCTCCAGGAGCCCGAGGCGGGTACGGGCCGTGGTCTCGAAGATGACCTCGCGCACCGCCCCCTCGGTGTTGTCCGACAGCAGCGCGAAGGAGCGGTCCTCATCGGAGCGGGTGAACGCCTCGACCTGGTCCAGGTAGGCGTGCAGGTAGCCGCCGAGCAGGTCGCCGATGACGTCGTCCCCCAGCGCCTTGCGCCAGGCCAGCAGCGCGAAGCTGGCCGCGAACCGGCGCAGGTCCCAGCTCACGTGCCCGAGGTAGGCCTCGTCGAAGTCGTTGACGTCGAAGACGATCCGGCCTGCGCTGTCCATGTAGGTGCCGAAGTTCTCCGCGTGCAGGTCACCCTGGATCCACACGCGTGACGTCCGCTCGTCACTCCAGCGGTCGTCGAATGCCGCCATGTCCGCGTAGAACAGGGGCGCACTCCCCCGGTAGAAGGCGAACGGATCGGCCGCCATCTTGCGGAACTTGGTGCGGAAGGCGTCGGCGTCGGCGTCCATGAGCTCGCCGAAGGCATCGACGAGGACGCCGACGATCTGCCGCGTGCGTTCGTCGTCGTCTGTGGGAGAGGTCACACCAGCGAGGGAGGAGGCCACAGGTCGCACCGTAGGGGGCCGATAACGTCAGTGGTGCCACCAGGGTGCCGACGACCAGGGACGGAGGGACGATCATGCGTACCGACACCGCCCGACTCCTCAGGACCAGCGCCGCCTACGGCGGTGGCAGCGTGGGGATCGCCGGGGCGGCCCTGGTCGCCCTCCTCCACGAGGAGGCCCGCGCCGCCCGCCGCAAGGTCGAGGCCCGCACCGACAAGACCGACCCCCCGTCCGGCGACGGCGTCTACGGGCGCGGCCGCGGCAAGCCGATCGTGTTCACCGTCCTCGGCGACTCCAGCGCTGTCGGCCTGGGCGTCACCCGCTCCTCGCAGACCCCCGGGGTGCTCGTCGCGGCCGGCCTGGCCGAGCTCGCCGAGCGCCCGGTCCGGCTGGTGCGGCTGGCCGTGTCCGGCGCCCGTGCCCGCGACCTGGAGGCGCAGGTGGACCGAGCCCTGGCCGAGCGCCCGGCCGTCGCGCTGATCATGATCGGCGCCAACGACGTCACCAGTCGGACGCCCACCGCCGTCTCGGTCGGCCACCTCACCGACGCCGTCCGCCGGCTCACCGCGGCCGGCTGCGAGGTCGTCGTCGGCACCTGCCCCGACCTGGGCACGATCCGCCCGATCGCGCAACCGCTGCGCAGCTTCGCCCGCCGGTGGAGCCGCCAGATGGCCGCCGCCCAGACGATCGCCGTCGTCGAGGCCGGAGGCCGCACCATCTCGCTCGGCTCGCTGCTCGGTCCCGCGTTCGCCTCCGACCACGGCATGTTCAGCAACGACGAGTTCCACCCCAGCGCGGCCGGCTACGCCGCGGCAGCGGCGGTGCTGCTGCCGGCGGTCGCCGACGCCGTCGGGGTGTGGCCGGCCCCCGCCGGCCGGCGGCTCCGCGCGCTGCGCGGGGAGTCGGTCAAGCCGGTGGCCCGTGCCGCCGCCCGGGCCGCGAGCCGGCCCGGCACCGAGGTGCAGGCCACCGAGGTCGCCGGCTCCGACACCGGGCCGCGCGGCCCCTGGGCGCTGCTCCGCCGGCCCCGGCCCACCGACGTCCCGACGCCCGAGGAGGCCGAGCGTGCCGAGACCGAGGCGGAGTCCGCAGGCCTCCGCTGAGGCGTGACGCGGAGCACACCCGCTGCCTCCTCGCTCGACGGCGGGATGCGTCGCGGCTACTCCGGGGTACGTTCCGAGATGACCGATGTCCGGCGACCGTGTCGGACTCCCTCATCGTGGAGGACCCATGCCCGAAGCCGTCATCGTCTCGACTGCGCGCTCGCCCATCGGCCGCGCGTTCAAGGGGTCGCTCAAGGACATGCGTCCCGACGACCTCGCCGCCGCCGTCGTCCGTGCCGCGTTGGACAAGGTGCCCGCACTCGACCCCACCGACATCGACGACCTGATGCTCGGCTGCGGCCTCCCCGGCGGAGAGCAGGGCTACAACATGGGCCGTGTCGTGAGCGTGCTGCTCGGCATGGACCACTTGCCCGGCACGACCATCACCCGCTACTGCTCCTCGTCGCTGCAGACCACCCGCATGGCCCTGCACGCCATCAAGGCCGGCGAGGGCGACGTGTTCATCTCGGCCGGCGTCGAGACCGTCTCCCGCTTCGTGAAGGGCAACAGCGACGCGCTGCCCGACACCCAGAACCCGGTGTTCGCCGACGCGCAGGCCCGCGTGGCGAAGACCGCCGAGAGCGGCGCGGACTCGTGGACCGACCCGCGCGAGAACGGCGACGTCCCCGACGTCTACATCGCCATGGGCCAGACCGCCGAGAACCTGGCCCTGCTCAAGGGCGTGTCGCGCCAGGAGATGGACGAGTTCGCCGTCCGCAGCCAGAACCTCGCCGAGGAGTCGATCAACAACGGCTTCTGGGACCGCGAGATCGTCCCGATCACGACCCCCGACGGCACGGTCGTCACCAAGGACGACGGCCCGCGGCCGGGCACCACGCTCGAGGGCATCTCCGGGCTCAAGCCGGTGTTCCGCCCCGACGGCCGGGTCACCGCCGGCAACGCCTGCCCGCTCAACGACGGCGCCTCGGCCGTGATCATCATGAGCGACACCAAGGCCGCCGAGCTGGGCCTCACCCCGCTGGCCCGCGTGGTCTCCACCGCGGTCACCGGCCTCTCGCCGGAGATCATGGGCTACGGCCCGGTCGACGCCTCCCGCCTGGCGCTCAAGCGGGCCGGCATGACCATCGACGACATCGACCTCGTGGAGATCAACGAGGCCTTCGCCGCCCAGGTCATCCCGAGCTACCGGGACCTGGACATCGACATCGACAAGCTGAACGTGCACGGTGGCGCCATCGCCGTCGGACACCCGTTCGGCAGCACCGGCGCCCGGATCACCGGCACGCTGATCAACGGCCTCCGGACGAAGGACAAGACCTTCGGCCTGGAGACCATGTGCGTCGGTGGCGGCATGGGCATGGCGATGGTCCTGGAGCGCCTCTCCTGACCCCCGACCGGGGGCTTCCGCGACGGAAGCCCCCGGACACGACAGTGGCCCGGCCCCCTCAGGGGGACCGGGCCACTGTCGCTCTCAGACCCCGGCCGGAGCAGGGGTCCGTCGTCAGTCGCTCTGCAGGTAGGACAGCAGACGCAGGATCTCCAGGTACAGCCACACCACCGTGACCAGCAGGCCGAAGGCGATGTACCAGGCGAACTTCGCCGGGGCGCCGCGGCGGATGGCCTCGTCGGCCATGTCGAAGTCGAGCAGCAGCGAGAACGCCGCCACACCGATCACGACCAGGCTGAAGATGATGGCCAGCGGGCCTCCGTCACGCAGCCCGAGGCCGCCCTCGACGAAGAAGCCGGCGACCAGGTTGGCCACGACCAGCACGAGCACGCCGATCAGGGCGGCCATCATCCAGCGGGTGAACTTCGGGGTCACCCGGACGGCGCCGGTCTTGTAGACCACCAGCATGCCGGCGAAGACACCGAAGGTGCCGATCAGCGCCTGGGTGACGATGCTGCTGCCGAACTGCAGGCTGAAGGCCTCGCTGATCGCGCCGAGCGCCACGCCGTAGAGCGCGCCGTAGGCCAGCGTCGCCGCCGGGTTGGCGATCTGCTTGAAGGCGATCACCAGGCCGAGCACGAAGGCGACGAGGACCGCCGGGAGCGCCAGCCCCCATGCGGCCTGGCCGGGCAGGGCCCACGTGACGGCGGCGGCCAGGACGGTCACCAGGAACGAGAGGCCCGTCTTGGTGACGACGTCGTCCATGGTCATGTACCGCGTCGCCGGGGTCGTGCCGTAGGGCGACGGAGCTGCGTACTGGTCCTGCGGGGCCGGGGCCCCGTACTGGCCGGGGGCGCCGTACTGGCCCGGGGCGCCGTACTGCGGCGCGCCGTACTGGGGCGCGTTGCCCCATCCGGCGGACTGCTGGCCGGGGCCGGCGTTGTTCCCGAACCCTCGGCTGAACGCCGGGTTCTTACTGGGCATCGTCATCTCCTCGAGAGGACTCACTGGTCGTGGAGCCAACCTCGTGCACTCCACTCGGTCTGGTCAACGCCCGACACGCCGAAAGCGTTCCGGGGTGGCCCGGCGTCCCCCGGACGGGCCGGCTGCGGTCCCCCTGCTCAGGGACGTGGGTTCGTCCGCTGCCAGCGGCGCTCGTCGCGGCGGGCGCCCTGTCCCGCCCGGCACCGGCGGCAGACCACCTGCACCTCCTCGGCGTGGCGTCCGGACTCCGGCTGGACGTCGGCCCACGGGACGTGCGGGAAGCGGCCCAGCCGGGACTTGCTGAGCGCGAGCCCGCAGACGGTCTCGTTGCGGCCGCGTTCCCAGGCGTGCACCTCGCCGGAGGGGTAGCGGATCCCGTCGTCGGGATCGGTCCACTGCCCGGTCGCCGCCACCGCCGCGTTGCCTGCCATGGAACGGGCGTACCCGCATCGCGGCGGATACGCCCGTGCCGGCGAGGTCAGTTCTCGGCGGAGACCAGGTCCGGCGCCGCGTGGCGGCCCGAGGGCGTCTTCTCCAGCGCCGACCCCTCGACGTCGAGCACCGGGAGCCAGCGCAGCCAGCGCGGCAGCCACCAGGCCCGCTCCCCCAGCAGCGCCAGGGCGGCGGGGACCAGCACCATCCGGACGACGAAGGCGTCGAAGAGGATGCCGGCGGCGAGCGCGAAGGCGATCGACTTGATCGTCGCCTCGCCGGCGGGCACGAATCCGGCGAACACCGAGAACATGATCAGCGCGGCCGCCACGACGACCGGCGCCGCCTGGCGGAAACCGGTGCGGATGCTGTCCAGCGGTGCGGCACCGTGGCTGTGCGCCTCGTGCATCCGCGACACCAGGAAGATCTGGTAGTCCATCGCCAGGCCGAACAGGATCCCGATCACCAGGATCGGCGTCAGGCTGATCAGCGGGCCGGTGGTGTCCAGGTTGACCACGTCGGCCAGCCAGCCCCACTGGAACACCGCCACGGTTGCCCCGAGCGAGGCGCCGACGGTCAGCACGAAGCCCAGCACGCCGACCAGCGGCACCAGCAGCGAGCGGAAGACCAGCACCAGGAGGACCAGCGCCAGGCCGACGACCAGGCCCAGGTAGACCGGCAGCGCCTCGTCCAGGCTGCGCGCGACGTCCACGCTCACCGCGGTCGCACCGGTGACCGAGGCCTCGACACCGGCGTCGAGGTCGGCCAGCTCGGCACGCAGGTCCGCGACCAGCTGCTCGGTGGCCGGGTCGGTCGGGCCGGACTCCGGGATGACGCTGAGCAGGGCGGCCGTGCCGTCGGCGTTCGGGGTCGGCGGGGTGACCGTGACGACGTCGTCCAGCTCGCCGATGGCGCCGCTGACCCCCGCCGCGACCTCGGCCGCGCGGTCGCCCTCGAAGAGAACGGCGAGCGGGCCGTTGAAGCCTTCGCCGAAGCCGTCGGAGAGCAGCTGCTCGGCCCGTGCCTGCGTGCTGTCGGCGGGCGGCTGCTGCACGAGCGTCGTCTGCATCGAGAAGAACGGGACCGCGAGCACGCCGAGCACCACGATGCTCAGCAGCAGGCTGACGAACCGGTGGCGGGAGACCGTCGCGGCCCAGCCGGCGAGGAAGCCCCGCCCGGCCGGAGCGCTCCCCGGCGCGGCGTCGCGCTGCCTGCGCGGCAGCACCCGCCGGCCGAGGAAGCCCAGCACGGCCGGCACGAGGGTCAACGCGACGAGGACGGCGACGACGATGGTGGCCGCGGCCGCGACACCCATCTGGGTCAGGAACGGGATGCCGACGACGAACAGCCCGGCCAGCGCGATGATCACGGTGAGGCCAGCGGTCACCACGGCGGAGCCGGCGGTGCCCACGGCGGTGGAGAGGGCCGTCGCGACGTCGGCGCCCTGGCGGAGCTCCTGGCGGTGGCGCGTGATGATGAACAGCGCGTAGTCGATGCCGACGGCCAGGCCGAGCATCGCGGCCAGGGTCGGGGTGGTCGAGGACAGCTCGGTGAAGCCGGTGGTGATGGTGACGCCGAGGACACCGATGCCGACGCCGACGATCGCCGTCAGCAGGTTCATGCCGGCGAGGACCAGTCCGCCGTAGGTCACGGCGAGGACCAGCAGGGCGATGACGACACCGATCGCCTCGCTCGGGCCGCCGACGTGCGGGGCCTTTTGGGTCGCCTCACCGGCGACCTCCACGGTGAACCCGCCGTCACGGGCGCCGTCGACGGCCTCGAGCAGCGCCTCCTGTTGGGCAGGGGTGACCTCGCCGGGCGCGGACTCGTAGGTGACCGTGCTGAACGCGGTGGTCTGCTCGCGGTTGACCGACGGTGCCGCCGGGTCCAGCGGGTCGGTCGCGGAGACGACGCCGGGCAGCTCGTCCAGTTCCGCGACGAGCCGGCCGATCGTGGCGGCGCCCTCGGGCGTGGTCAGCGTCTGGCCGTCCGGGGCCACGACGACCACGCGCGCGGTGGCTCCCTCGCCGCCGGCGCCGAACTCGTCGCCGATGCGGTCGAGGGCGACGGTGGACTCCTGCCCGGGGATGGAGAAGCTGCTGGACGTCTCGCCGGCCAGGGTGACCGCGCCGACGCCGCCGCCGACGAGGACCGCCAGCCAGACGAGGACGACGGCGAGCCGGTGCCGGTGCGAGAACGCGCCGAGTCGGGACAACACGAGAGCCATGCGGATCAGGCCTCCACCTGGTCGGGGCTGGGAAGAGCGGCGCCGGGTCGGCGGTGGCCGAGCGCGTCGAAGCAGGTGGCGGCGACGTGCGCCCGCCACGCGGTGGTCTGGTCGTCGGTCTGCGCAGCGAGTGTGAGGACGGCGAGGGCGCCGAGGGCCCCGATCACCCGGACCACCCGCTCGGGCGCGGTGGTGGCCGGATCGACCCCGAAGGCCTCGAGGACGGCGATCTCCGGGGAGACGTCCTCCGCGAGGGCACCGCCGTCGGCCCGCGTCACGGGGGCGATCAGCAGGGCCACGAGCCCGGGGTGCGCCAGGGCGGAGTCGACGACGACGTCGATGGCGAACCGGTCCCGCTCGGCACCGAACGGCAGATGCCGGACCTCGTCGAGCACCCGCTGCGCCACGGTGCCGACCTGCGCCACCACCGCCTCGCGCAGCGCGTCCTTGCTCGGGAAGTGGTGCAGCAGACCGGCCTTGGACAGGCCCACGGCGTCGGCGATGTCCTGCACCGAGGTCTTGGCGAACCCCTGGCGGGCGAACAGCGCGGCGGCCCGATCGAGGATGCCCTCGTCGATCTGCTGCCGGAACGGACGCGCCACCAGCCCACGATACGACCGACCGACCGATATGGTCGGTTTACCGCACGGAAAGGTCGGTGCCGTTCCTCACAGGGCTACGGTGCCCCCGGTCGGATTCGAACCGACACTCGAACCCTTTTAAGGGGTCTGCCTCTGCCGATTGGGCTACGAGGGCGCGGGATCAACGCTAGCCGCTCCTCCCCTTACGGTGGGCTCGCTGCCCCGACCCCCCTGCGGAGGACACGTTGCCGAGGAGACGACCGCCCCAGCTGCCCGCGCGCCTCGTGCGCACCGCGGTCCGCACCCTCGTGCGCCCGGTGCTGGGGCCCCGCGTGCCCGTGGGCGCGCAGCGACGCTGGCTCGACATCGTGAGCGCCACGAACCCGCCCGCCGCGGGGGTCGACGTGCGCACCGGCCGGCTGGGCGGCCGGCCGGCCGAGGTCCTGGTGCCGGCGGCGACGCCGACGACAGGCGAGGTGCTGTACCTGCACGGAGGCGGCTTCACCACCGGCTCGGCAGCCACCCACCGCGGACTGGCCACCCGTCTGGCGGCGACGTCCGGCGCGGTGGTGCACCTGCTCGACTACCGGCTGGCCCCCGAGCACCCCTTCCCCGCGGCGCTGGACGACGCGCTGGCCGCCTACCGCGAGCTGCGCGAGCGGACCGACCGCCCCGGGCGGACAGTCCTCGCCGGCGACTCCGCCGGGGGCTGGCTCGCCCTCACCGCCGCGCTGCGGCTGCGCGACGAGGGCAGCCCGCTCCCGGCGGCGCTCGCGCTGGTCTCACCCTGGCTGGACCTGTCCGGAGCCGCCCGGCGCGACGACCGGGTCGACCCCATGCTGCAGCCGGCGTGGCTCGCCCGCTGCGCCGCCGACTTCGCACACGACCGGGACCTGCGCTCGCCGGAACTCAGTCCCCTGGCGGCGGACCTGACCGGACTGCCGCCCCTGGTGGTGCAGGTGGGCGGCGAGGAGATCCTCCTCGGCGAGGCGGTGCGGCTGGCCGAACGGGCCCGGGCGGCCGGGGTGCCGGTGGACCTGCGCCGGTTCGACGGCATGTGGCACGTCTTCCAGCTCTCGGCCGGCTCCGTCCGGGAGTCCACGACCGCCGTCACCGCGCTGGGCGAGGCGCTCGCGGCGCACCTGTCGGCGAGCTGATCAGCCGGCTGCGCGCGCGAGCTCCGTCGCCCGGCCGAGGACGGCGTCGAGCATCGGTTCGGTGAGCCGGCCGGTGAAGGTGTTCTGCTGGCTGACGTGATAGCTGCCCAGCAGGGTCAGCGGTCCGCGCGGGCCCTCCAGCGCCACCTCCACCCCGTGCCCGAAGGCCGGTCGCGGACGGGGCAGCGCATAGCCCGCCGCGGCGAGCACCGGCCACAGCGCCGTCCAGCCGAAGCCACCCAGCACGACGACCACGCGCAGCCGGGGCAGCAACTCCAGTTCGCGGGCCAGCCAGGGAGAGCAGGTGTCCCGCTCCTCCGGTGTCGGCGCGTTCGCCGGTGGCGCGCAGCGCACCGCGGCGGCGACCCGCACGTCGGTGAGCTCCAGGCCGTCGCCGATGGAGGTCGAGGTCGGCTGGTTGGCCAGTCCCGCCCGCCAGAGCGCGGCGAAAATCCAGTCCCCGCTGCGGTCACCGGTGAACACACGACCGGTCCGGTTCCCGCCGTGCGCGGCGGGCGCGAGCCCGACGACGGCGATCCGGGCGTCGGCGGGGCCCAGCCCCGGCACCGGCCGGCCCCAGTAGTCCTGGTCCCGGAACGAGGCCCGCTTCACCTGGGCCACCTCCTCGCGCCAGGCGACGAGCCGTGGGCAGGCGTAGCAGCCGGAGATCCGCGCGTCGAGGACGGTCAGGTCCGGGGTGCTCCGGGCGGAGCGCACGACGCCGGCGGGGCTGCGGGTGGCCGGGAAACCCCCGGCGTCCCGGGAGGTCATGGAACGGCCCCGGTGGAGGGGCCCGCGGCGAGCCTGCGAGTCGTGGGGGGCACCGGGGTCCTCCTTCAGCGGGCCAGCCGCAGGGCGATGCCGTCGAGGATGTCGTGCTCGCTGACCGTCACCTCGGCCGACCCGAACTCGTCCATGAGCACCCGCAGGATCAAGGCGCCGGAGCCGATGACGTCGACCCGCCCGGGGTGCATGACCGGCTCGGCGGCCCGGCGCTCCCGGGTGGCGGCCAGCAGGTCGGCGGAGACCCGGCGGACGTCGTCCACGGGGATCCGCGACCCGTGGATGGCCTCGGAGTCGTAGCCGGGCAGGCCGAGCGCCAGAGCCGCCACCGTGGTGACCGAGCCGGCCAGCCCGACCAGGCTCACCGCCGTGCCCACCGGCACCTCGGCGGTCACCTCGGCCAGGGCCGCCCGGACGTCGCGCTCGGTCAGCGCAATCTGCTCGGCCGTCGGCGGGTCGTCGCGCAGGTGCCGTTCGGTCAGCCGCACGCAGCCGATGTCGACCGAGCGGGCCGCCGTCACGCCGTCGGCGTCGCCCAGCACGAACTCGGTGGAGCCGCCACCGATGTCGACGACCAGCCACGGCGCCGGCGGGGCGTCCAGCCCGTGGGCGGCCGCGGCGGCCGCGATCGAACCGGTGGCACCGAGGAAGGACAATTCCGCCTCCTCCCGCCCGGTGACGACGTCGGGCGCGCGACCCAGGGTCGCGCGCACCATGCCCTCGAAGTCGGCGCGGTTGGCGGCGTCCCGGGTCGCGCTGGTGGCCACCATCCGGACGGCGTCGGCCCCGAGCTCGCGGGCCGCCGTGGCGTACTCGGCGAGCACGAGGCGGGTGCGCTCGATGGCCTCGGGGGCGAGCCGGCCGGTGGCGTCGACGCCCTGGCCCAGGCGTACGACCTCCATGCGGCGCAGCAGATCGGTGTGCCCGCCCTCGGCCGGCACGTCGGCGACCAGCAGGCGGATGGAGTTGGTGCCGCAGTCGATGGCCGCGACGCGGGTCACTCGTCCGCCCCGTCGTCCGTGCCGCCGTCCGGGAGCGCGCAGGGGCCCTTGGCCCACCACTCCCCCATCTCCTCGACCGCGCGGTCGCCGATCGGGTTCACGCCGGGGCCGGCCGCCAGGGCGTGCCCGGCCAGCGCGTGCAGGCACTTGACCCGGTCCGGCATCCCCCCGGCGGTGGCGCGGGTGGGCAGGACGTCCTTGGCGTCGCGGGTGGCCAGGTAGGTCTCGTGCGCCGCGCGGTAGCCGTGGGCGAGCTCGGGGTTCGTGCCGAGCTCCTCCTGCCACTCCCGCATGCGTCCCGCCGACTCCAGCCGGCTGGCGGCGGCCGACGCCCGGGGGCAGGTCAGGTAGTACAGGGTCGGGAACGGGGTGCCGTCCTCCAGCCGCGGCGCGGTCTCGACGACGTCGGGCTGCCCGCACGGACAGCGGTGCGCCACAGCGGTCAGGGCGCGCGGGGCGCGGCCGAGCTGGCGCTCGACGACCTCCCGGTCCTCGGCGGGAACAGGGGAAGAGCTCACGCCACCAGTCTGGGGCAGGCCGGGGAACGCGCGGGAACCGGCCCCAGGTGAGGTGCTGGAACGGCCCGCAGCGACGTGCTGGAACCGGCCCCGTCGCAGGGCCCCGCCGCGAGGGTGCGAGCGGTGGGGGGTGACGGGGTCCTTCACCCGTCGGCGGAGGCCACCGACTCCATCAGGCCCTCGTACCAGGACAGCGGTTCGGGCTCCTCGGTCGCCTCGGCGAGGGTGCCGGCGTCACCCTCGACGGCCTCGCCGTCGACGACGATCACCAGCCGGTCACCGGGCAGCACGTAGGCCAGCCGCTCCCGCGCCTGCCGCTCCACGTAGGCCGGGTCGGACTGCCGGTCCAGCTGCTCCCGCAGGTCGGCGGCACGCTGGTCCAGCGCCTCGCCCTCCGCGGCCAGCCGGGCCAGCTCGGCCCGACCGGCCAGGTACTGCCGGATCGGGCCGGCCAGCGTGAGAGCCAGCAGCAGGACGAGCCCGACCAGCAGCACGGCCCGGCCGGTGACCAGCGGCCGGCGCCGCGCCGAGGTCCCGGAGGACCGGAGTTCGGGGCGGCGGTCGGTGCGCCGCTGGCCAGGACGGCTGGAGGCACCCGACCGCAGCCCGGTGTGCACCGGCCGGGTGGAGTGCACCCGCGGCACCCGGCCGGTCGCCCGGGACACCCGGCCGCTGCCGCGGTGTCCGTCGGCCGCGGAGCCGCCCCGCCGCCCCCGAACGCTGCTCATCCGCTCCCGTTCAGCCCTTCAGCCGAGGAAAGGCCGACGCCCCGGCGTAGCGGGCGGCGTCGTCGAGCTCCTCCTCGATGCGCAGCAGCTGGTTGTACTTGGCGACGCGCTCGCTGCGGGCGGGCGCGCCGGTCTTGATCTGCCCGCAGTCGGTGGCGACGGCGAGATCGGCGATCGTGGTGTCCTCGGTCTCGCCCGAGCGGTGGCTCATCATGCTGCGGTAGCCGCTGCGGTGGGCCAGGTTGACCGCGTCGAGGGTCTCGGTGAGCGTGCCGATCTGGTTGACCTTCACCAGCAGGGCGTTGGCCGCACCCTGCGCGATGCCGTCGGCCAGCCGGGCCGGGTTGGTGACGAAGAGGTCGTCACCGACGATCTGCACCTTGTCGCCGAGGGTCTCGGTGAGGGCCACCCAGCCCTCCCAGTCCTCCTCCGACAGCGGGTCCTCGATCGAGACGATCGGGAAGGAGGAGACCAGCTCGGCGTAGTAGTCGGTGAGGTACTCGGCCGAGCGGGTCTGGCCCTCGAAGTCGTAGCCGCCGTCGCCGTGGAACTCGGTGGCGGCGACGTCCAGCGCGAAGGCGATGTCCGTGCCGAGCGCGTAGCCGGTCTTCTCGACGGCCTCGGCGATCAGGTCCAGGGCGTCGCGGTTGCTCGGCAGCGAGGGTGCGAAACCGCCCTCGTCACCCAGGCCGGTCGCCAGCCCGCGGCCCTTCAGGACCGACTTGAGGGCGTGGTAGGTCTCGGTGCCCATGGCCAGCGCCTCGGCGAAGGTCGCGGCGCCGATCGGGGCGATCATGAACTCCTGGATGTCCACGTTGCTGTCGGCGTGGGCACCACCGTTGAGGATGTTCATCATCGGCACCGGCAGCAGGTGGGCCGAGGGGCCGCCGACGTAGCGGAACAGCGGCAGGCCGGTGGAGTCCGCGGCGGCGCGGGCCACGGCGAGGCTGACGCCGAGGATGGCGTTGGCGCCCAGGCGCGACTTGTCCGGCGTGCCGTCGAGGTCGATCAGCCGCTGGTCGACCAGCCGCTGTTCGGTGGCCTCGTAGCCGACGAGCTCGGGGCCGATGACGTCGAGGACGCCGTCGACGGCCTTGGTCACGCCCTTGCCGCCGTAGCGCTCACCTCCGTCCCGCAGCTCGACCGCCTCGAAGGCGCCCGTCGAGGCCCCGCTGGGCACGGCGGCCCGGGCGATGGTCCCGTCGTCGAGGGCGACCTCGACCTCAACGGTGGGGTTTCCGCGCGAGTCCAGGATCTCCCGCGCGCCTACGGCATCGATGCTCGGCACGCCGGACAGCGTAACCACGCCGGCCAGTCCCGCTCGTCACCAGCGCACCACCGGGCGTCCAACGCGCGACGGCGTGACCCCGTGCCCTGACCCGCTCCACGCGCTTCGCTCCCCTGGAGACCCCGTCGCCTGCCCCGGAGGCGGCGTCAGGGACGTCAGAAGGGCGGGAGGTCGAGGTCGCTGCCGAAGCGGGGCACGTGGCCGACCAGCACCTGCCCGCTGGGCATGGTGACCGCCAGAGCACCCTGTTCGCCCTCGTCGAAGCGCCAGCCCGGCGCCTGGTGCCTGAGCCGGTGATGGTGTTCGCACAGGCAGCAGAGGTTCTCGTGCGAGGTCGTCCCGTGGGGCCATTCGCGCCGATGGTCGAGGTCACAGGTGCGCGCACGGGCGCGGCAACCCGGGAAACGGCAGCGCCGGTCGCGCAGTCGGACGAAGCGATCCAGAGCCGCCCCCGGGGTGTACCCGTCACTCGGTGAGGGCGGGCCAAGGGCCGATCCGCAGCGGATGCCCGCAGCGTCGGTCAGCGCGACCAGACTTCCCCGCAGCTTGTCCACGACGGCGATCTGCGGCCGGTGCGCGAGACCCGTCCCGTCGACGTCGCGCACGCCGATCAGCGCTCCCACGTCCAGGAGTGCGCGCTGCTCGCCGTCGGTCCAGGTGCCGTCGAGGACCGCCTGCTTCGCACCGGTCAGCGCCTCCCCCGCCGCGGCCTCGTCCCGCGCCCGGGCCAGCGCGAGCCACTCACTCAGCGTGCGGTCCTCCACGGGCGTGGGCGTGAGTGCTGACGGGGATCGGAGCGCATGGGGCGGCTCGAGGTCTCGGTCGGGCAGCTCCGCGACACCGGGCGCGGGGTCGGGCAGCTCCGCGACATCGGGCGCGGGGTCGGGCAGCTCCGCGACATCGGGCGCGGGGTCGGGCACCTCCGCGACATCGGGCGCGGGGCGGGGTAGCAGGCCGAGCGTGTACGCGAGCTCGCGAACCATCGCGGCCGACACCAGCATGCCCTCGACCTGCCCCGGCTCGGCCCCACCCAGCATCGTCTCCAGCGTGGCCACGAGGGTGAGCGCGACGGTGACCGGCGGCATCCCGTGCTCGCCCCGCCGCAGGATCAGCTCTTGGACGCAGTCGGCCATGCGTTGCTGCTTGGTCCGCTCGTCCCCCTCGACCCGGGCCGCCTCCGCGTACTCCTCCAGCGCTCGGTAGATGGCCGCCGCGGCCGGCAACGGCAGGTCCAAGGAGATCGTCGCCGTGCCGTCGCGGCGGTCGTGCAACCGCACGCCCCGCTCCCGGACCGCGGCCACCAGCTTGCGCGCGGCGGCATCAGCGTCCTTGCGGAGCACGATCCGCCGCGCGCAGTCGCCCAGCTGAGGGGGCGTCTTGCGACCGCGCAGGCCAAGCACGTGCGCCTCGATCTCGGCGCGCAGCGCATCGTCCTCGACCGGCCCCACGACGTTCACCATCTGCCGCGCATGAGCCGGGCTCAGCTCACCGCGGGCCAGCAGGGCGAGGGTTCCCGGCAACCGATCCGCCAGCACCAGCGAATCAGACAGCTGAGCACCTGCGGCCGCCGAGGTGATCCCCAGCGTGGGCGCCACCTCGTCGACCGCCCACTCGCTCACCTCCGACAGGACGGCCGGCCGGGCGGCCCGGGTGGCCGCCGACATGGCCCCCCGCTCGCCGGGTTGCCGGTCCAGCACCGAGGACGGGCGGCACCCGGCGAAGGCGGCCAGGGAGGTCGCGACCACAGCAGACAGCCGGGCGATCTGCCGTGACGCCTCGGCGGCCCGCTCCAGGTGGTCGGCGCCGACCTCCAGCAACCGCCGCAGATCCGTCGGCCCCGCCTCTTCGGCCGCGGCGTCGTCCCCGCCGTGCGGACCCGAAGCGGACTGACCGGCAGCCCATTCCCACACCTCCGGGAGCGGGTGGATCAGTTCGATCACCAACCGCGTGCGGCGAGTCAGCACACCGGCCAGGGCACCCTCGACCCGGGACCTGACGTCCCCGTCGTCGAGGACCGCACCATCGAACGTGTGTTCGATCCTACCGTCGAGACGCCGGTCGCACCACCGCTGTCATCGACGTGTGGATGACGTCGACTCGCCCGTCTCAGTGCGGAGCGTCGCCGGAACGGTGGCGATCGGCTTCCTCGTGCCCGCCGGGTCCGGCGAACGTCTGGGAGCGCTCCTTCCCCTCAGCGCTGCCGGAGAAGACCGTCGTGTTCTCGGCGGATTCCGGCACTCCGGCCGGCTCGTCCGCAGGTCCCGGCGCTCCGGCCGGCTCGGGCGCGGGTACCGGCACCGCGCGCTCCAGGCGCACGCGCGGCAGAGCCGTGGCCTGCTGACGCAGCCAGCGGACCAGCCCTTCGCGCACCTCGCACCGCAGGTCCCACAGCGACCCGGCGTCCCCGGCGCTGACCAGCGCACGCAGGCGCACCACGGAGCCGACGGCGTCGGTCACCTGGAGCACCCCGGTGCGCCCGTCCCACAGCTGCGAGCCGGCCAGGAGCCGGGCGAGCTCACCGCGCACCTGCTCCACCGGCACGTTCCAGTCGACGTCGAGTTCGACGGTGCCGAGGAGGGCTGATGCGGTGCGCGTCCAGTTGGCGAACGGGGTCGTCGTGAAGTACGTGGAGGGCAGGATCAGCCGCCGGTCGTCCCAGACGTGGACGACGACGTAGGTCAGCGTGATCTCCTCGATCCGGCCCCACTCCTCCTCGACGACCACGACGTCGTCGACCCGGATGGCGTCGGTGAACGCCAGTTGCAGCCCGGCGAAGACGTTGGCCAGCGAGGTCTGCGCCGCCAGGCCGGCGACGATCGAGATGACGCCCGCGCTGGCCAGGATGCCGGCCCCGGCGGCCCGGGCGGCCGGAAAGGTGAGGAGCATGGCGGCGACCGTCAGGACACCGACGAGGACGACGCCCAGCCTCCGCAGCAGCGAGATCTGCGTGCGGACCCGGCGGGCGTGCCGGTTGTCCACGACGTCCACGTCGTACCGCGCCCGGGTGAGGTCCGCCGCCACGTAGACCACCGCGGCGACCAGCCAGCCGATCGCGGCGATGAGACCGAGCGCGAGCGCGTGCACGACCGGTCCACGCCACTCCCCTACCTCCGTAGCGGCCTGCAGGACGGTGATGACGGCGGCGGTGACCAGCAGCAGCCGCAGCGGCGTCCGGCCGCGCCGGGAGAGGCCGGCCAGCACCGGCGACCGCCGAGCCAGCCGGCCGGTCACGGCGCCGATCAGCAGCCCGACCAGCCAGGCGACGGCGACGGCGCCGGCGAGCACGAGGAGCACCTGCCAGGTCTCCGCCGGCATGGCGACCTCGACGTCGGCGACGGCCAGGTTCACGGGCGGGCGGGCGGTGTCCGACACCAGGGAATCACTCCTCTCGATGGCACGGCGCCGGTCGGGAGGGGTCGCCGGCGCGGACCCACCGTACGAAGTCCCCCTAGTGCGACCGGGCCGCCGCCTGCGCGTCCAGTTCCCCTGCGTAGCGGCGCACGGCCTCCCGCAGCGCGTCCTCGACGTCCCAACCGCGGCCCTCAGCAGCGGCGACGACGGCGAGCAGCCGCTCCCCCAGCTCCTCGGGACTGCCCGCGGAGACCTCCGCCGGCGCGGGTGTCGCGAGCCCGGCACGCCCGGCCCGCCGCACCAGCGCCGCACCCCAGGAGGCGGCCGGCTGCGACCGGGAGACCCCCTCGGTCGGCGAGCTGCGCTGCTTCTCCGCCTTCTTGATCTCCTCCCAGCCGGCCTCGACCTGCGCGACATCGCGAGGGCCTGCGTCCCCGAACACGTGCGGGTGCCGGCGGACCAGCTTGTCGACGAGGTCGCCGGCGACGTCGTCGACGTCGAAGCGGCGGTCGGGGCTGGCCTCGGCGGCGACGCGCGCGTGGAAGACGACCTGCAGCAGCACGTCGCCCAGCTCCTCGCGCATGCCGACGGCGTCGTCGTCGACGATCGCGTCGTAGGCCTCGTGCGCCTCCTCCAGCAGATAGCCGCGCAGCGAGGCGTGCGTCTGCTCGGCGTCCCAGGGACAGCCTCCGGGCGAGCGCAGCCGGTCCATGACGGCGACGACGTCCAGCAGCCGGGCACCGGCGGGCTCGGGCGTGCCCTCCACCGCGGGCGCGGCCACGTCGTCCCCGGCCGCGACCAGCAGCACCACCTCCCCGGGCAGCGCCCCCGCCGCGGCCGCGTCGGCGACGTCGACGACCTCGAGGCCGTCGGCGCGCAGCACCTCGGCGGTCGCGGCTGCGCCGGGCAGTGCCGCGAGCGGCGCTCCGGAGGAGACCGCCCGCCAGCCGGCGGGGCCCAGCAGGCCGGGGAGTCGGGGGCTGACGGGAACGGCGAGCGCTACGGGCACCCGGTCAGTCTGCCGCGCCGCCCTCCGGGGCGTCGGCGGCCGCGTCGTCGAGCAGGTCGACCACGCCGCCCTCGCCCACGACCAGCCGGCCCTCCTCGAGGACGCCGTACCGCGGGTTCACCCGCACGTCGAGGTCCTCGCGCACCTCGTCGACCTGCTCGGCACCCGCGGCGTCGACCGGACCGGCGGCCTCCTCCTCCAGCCGCACCCGGGTGTCCTCGAACGTCGGGACGGTCGAGGAGACGAGGAAGCCCACGACCACGCCGCCGACCTCGGGGACCGGCAGCGTGAACCCGGAGCCGGGCGGCGTGAGCTGCAGCTGGTCGGCCAGCAGCGGCGGGATCTCCTGGATCCGCTGGGACCGCAGCTCGGGGAGCGTGTACTGCCCGGGGTACCGGGCGGCGACCTCGGCGTACCGGCCGGGCGCACCGGTGAGCTCGGCGAGCAGTGCGGTCGCCGTGGGCTGGTCGGGCACCGTCACGTAGCCGAACTCGAGGGTCGTGAGCTCGGGCCGGACCTGCTCGTACCGCGCCCGCAGGGCCTCCTCCGCCAGCGGTCCGGCCTCGCCCTCGCGGTCGGCCAGCTCCCGCCGCAGCAGTTGCTGGCGCACGGTCTCGCGCACGTCGGCCCGGCTCAGGCCCTGCTGCTCGGCGACCGCCCGGTAGGCCGCGTCGGGGTCGTCGGTGCCCAGCAGCTGGCCGATCCGCCGGGAGACGTCGTCCTCGTCGATGCGCACGTCGTAGCGCTCGGCCGCCGCGGCGTAGACCTCGGAGTCGACCAGGGTGTCCAGCACCCGCCGGGTGAAGTCGTCCTCCCGGCCCTCGGCGAAGGCGGCGACGCCGCCCTCCGCGAGCCGCTCGCGGACAGCGGCGTCCAGCTCGGCCACCGTGACCTGCTCGTCGCCGACGTACGCAGCGACGTCGGGCGCGGATCGGCAGCCGGCGAGGATCGGCAGGGCAGCGGCCACCAGCAGGACGGCGGCCCGTGCGCGGGGAGCTCGACGCGTCAGCACGCGGGGAGACTCCCACACCTCGTGTGACCCGCGCCGCAGCCGCCCCGGTCCGGCCCCGTCCGGAGGCTCGCCGAGAGCGTGCGAGCGGGAAGAGGGACGGGGTCCTTCGTCAGGAGGCGGCGGCGACCGGGACGTCGAGGACCGCGGTCAGCACCGAGTGCAGGTGGTCCAGCAGGGCGACGTCGCGCAGCGGGGTGCGGCGGTCGGGACCGACCGGCATCTTGAGCACGATCGTCTCCACCGCGGCCTTGTAGGAGGCCCCCTCGGCCAGGCGGGCCAGCCGCATCTGCTTGGACTCCGGCAGCGCCACCGGGCCGACCCGGATCGCCCGGCCCTGCAGCGACACCTCGGTGATGCCCAGCGCCCGCATGGCGACCCGGAACCGGGCGACGGCGAGCAGGTTGAGCACCGGCGCCGGCGGAGCGCCGTACCGGTCGGTGAGCTCGTCGAGCACCGCGTGCGCCTGCTCCTCGTCGGAGATGGCGGCCACCTTCCGGTAGGCCTCCATCCGAAGGCGCTCGCCGGGCACGTAGTCGTGCGGCAGGTGCGCGTCCACCGGCAGGTCGACCCGGACCTCGACCGGCTCGGCGGGGGCCTCCTCGCCGGTGACCTGGGCGCGGTAGTCGGCCACGGCCTCGCCGACCAGCCGCACGTACAGGTCGAAGCCGACGCCGGCGATGTGCCCGGACTGCTCGCCGCCGAGCAGGTTGCCCGAGCCGCGGATCTCCAGGTCTTTCATCGCCACGGCCATGCCGGCGCCGAGGTCGGTGTTGTTGGCGATCGTGGTGAGCCGGTCCACCGAGGTCTCGGTGAGCGTGCGCGACGGGTCGTAGGTGAAGTAGGCGTACGCGCGTTCCCGCCCGCGACCGACGCGACCGCGGATCTGGTGCAGCTGGGAGAGGCCGAAGGTGTCGGCGCGGTCGACGATGAGGGTGTTGGCGTTCGGGATGTCCAGGCCGGACTCGACGATCGTGGTCGCGACCAGCACGTCGTACTCCTTCTCCCAGAAGCCGACCATCACCTTCTCCAGCTCGGCCTCGCTCATCTGGCCGTGGCCCACGGCCACCCGGGCCTCGGGCACGAGGGCGCGGATCTTCGCGGCGGCCTTGTCGATGGACTGCACGCGGTTGTGGATCACGAAGACCTGGCCGTCGCGGAGCAGCTCGCGGCGGATCGCCGCGGCCATCTGCTTGTCGTTCCAGGCGCCCACGTAGGTGAGCACCGGGTGCCGCTCCTCGGGCGGGGTGAGGATCGTCGACATCTCACGGATGCCGGTGAGGCTCATCTCCAGGGTGCGCGGGATCGGGGTCGCCGACATCGAGAGGACGTCGACGGCCGTCCGCATCGTCTTCAGGTACTCCTTGTGCTCGACGCCGAACCGCTGCTCCTCGTCGACGATGACCAGGCCCAGGTCCTTCCACCGGGTCGTCGGCTGCAGCAGCCGGTGCGTGCCGACCAGGATGTCGATCTCGCCGGCGGCCAGCTGGCGGAGGATCTCGGTCGTCTCCTTGTCCGACTGGAACCGGGAGAGCACCTTCACCGTCACGGGGAACTGGGCGACCCGCTCGGAGAAGGTCTTGACGTGCTGGTTGGCCAGCAGCGTCGTCGGCACGAGGACCGCGACCTGCTTGCCGTCCTGCACGGCCTTGAACGCCGCCCGGATGGCGATCTCGGTCTTCCCGTAACCGACGTCGCCGCAGATGATCCGGTCCATCGGGACCGTCTGCTGCATGTCGGCCTTGACCTCGTCGATGGCGGCGAGCTGGTCGGGGGTCTCCTGGAAGGGGAAGGCGTCCTCCAGCTCGCGCTGCCAGACGGTGTCCGGGCCGAAGGCGTGACCCTTCGTCGCCATGCGGGCGGAGTAGAGCCGGATCAGCTCGCCGGCGATCTGCTTGACCGCCTTGCGGGCCTTGCTCTTGGTGTTCTTCCAGTCCGCACCGCCGAGCTTGGACAGCGCCGGGGCCTCACCGCCCACGTACCGGGTGAGCTGGTCGAGGGAGTCGGTGGGGACGAACAGCCGGTCCGGCGGCTGGTTCCGCCGCGACGCCGCGTACTCCACGATCAGGTAGTCGCGCTGCCCGCCGTTGACGGTGCGGCTGATCATCTCGATGTAACGGCCGATGCCGTGCTGCTCGTGGACGACGAGGTCGCCCGGCTGCAGCTGGACCAGGTCGACGGCGTTGCGCCGGCGGGCGGGCATCTTCGTGGCGTCGCGCATCGAGGTGCCGCGCTGGCCCGTGAGGTCGTGCTCGGTCACCAGCGCCAGGCCGATGCCGGGGAAGGCGAAGCCCGTCTCGATGTTGCCCTGGGTCACGTGGGTGAGCCCCGCGTCCGGCGCCCGGTCGAGGTCGGGCACCAGCCGGACACCGAGCTCGGCCTGGCCGAACTGGTCGGCGGCCCGCTGCGCGGGACCGGGACCGGCGAAGGTGACGACGACCCGCCAGCCGTCGCGGTGCCAGGCGCGCTGCTGCTCGATCGCCGTGCCGACGTCACCGGCGAAGCGGTCGACGACGGTCGCGTCGAGGGTGACCTGCCGGTCGTCGTCGACCGCCTGGAGCGTGAACGACCCGGTGGTCCACCAGGGCAGGCCGCGGCTGCGGGCGGCGGACTCGACATCGGCGAGGTCGCGGAAGGACGACGCCCCCAGGTCCAGCGGGGCCTCCCCCGCCTCGGCGGCCATCGCCCAGGACGCGGCGAGGAACTCCTCGGCGGTGCTGACCAGGTCAGCGGCACGGCTGCGCACCCGCTCCGGGTCGCAGACCAGCACGTGGGTGCCGGCGGGCACGAGGTCGGTGAGCAGCTGCATCGCCGCTGAGCTGCCCCCACCCGCCCCGCCGGCACCGATCAGCGCGGGCGTCAGGGACTCCATGCCCTCCACGGCGATGCCCTCGGCCAGCTTGCCGAGCACCTCGATCAGGCCCGGGTGCTCGACCGCCAGGGCAGCCGCGCGGGCACGGACCTCCTCGGTGAGCAGCAGCTCGCGGCACGGCGGGGCCCACAGCCGCTCCGGCCGCTCGTCGAGGGACCGCTGGTCGGCGGCGGAGAAGTACCGGAGCTCGTCGACCTCGTCGCCCCAGAACTCCACCCGGACCGGGTGCGGCTCGGTGGGCGGGAAGACGTCGAGCAGACCGCCGCGGACGGCGAACTCGCCGCGCTTCTCCACCAGCTCCACGCGGGTGTAGGCGGCGTCGGACAGCGCTCGGGCGACCGTCTCCAGGTCGGCGGAGTCCCCCGGCCGCAGCTCGACCGGCACCAGGTCGCCGAGCCCCGGAGCGAGCGGCTGCAGCACGCTGCGCACGGGGGCGACGAGGACGTCGACCGTGCCGTTGGCACCCGGGTGGGTGAGGTCGCGCAGCACGGCCAGCCGGCGGCCGACGGTGTCGGCCCGGGGGCTGAGCCGCTCGTGCGGAAGGGTCTCCCACGCGGGGAAGGTTTCGATCCGCCGCTGCGGGAGGAAGCAGCGCAGCAGGTCCGCGGCCGCGTCGGCGTCGCGCTCGCCGGCGGTGACCAGGAGGACCGGCACGCCGTCGCCCCCGCCGGCGGCGGCCAGGACCGCGGCGACGAGCGGCTGTACGGCCGGGGGCGCCGTGACGGCGAGCTCCGCATTGCCCGCGGCAGCCGCCACGCGGGCCATGCCGGGGTCGGTGAGGACGACGTCGAGCACGCCGCGCAGGGTCACGCTTCTCTACTCCTGAGGTTCGGACGGCCGCACGGTGCCGCCGAATGCGGCAGGGGCCGGTCCCAGGCTAGACGGCGGGGCCGACACGCGCCGTCGAGCTCAGGACGTGCGGGCCGAGGCCTTCCGACCCACCGGCTCACCGGCGTCGATGGCCGCCAGGGTCTTGCGCAGGATCGTGCTCGAGGTGTGCATCGTGTACGGGAAGTAGTGCACCCGGACGCCGACTTCGGCGAAGTCGCGCTCGAGCTTCTCGCCCTTGGCGGTGCCCCGCCAGTCGTCGCCCTTGAAGATGACGTCGAACCGGACGTCGCGCCAGGTGTCGATCTTGTCGGGGACGACCTCGGCGTGGACGGCGTCGACGAACCGCAGGTTGCTGACGATCTCCATGCGCTCGGCGAGCGGGATGACCGGAGCGCGGCCCTTGGTCAGCAGGAGCATCTCGTCGGAGACCACCCCGGCGATCAGCCGGTCGCAGTGCTCGGCGGCGTGCTTGAGCAGGTTCAGGTGCCCGACGTGGAAGAGGTCGTAGGCACCAGGGGCGTACCCGATGACCTCGCCGCTCCGCCGAGATGCGCTGTCCGTCGCCATGAAGTTCCCCCTGATGAGCACGCTCAGTGATCAGACTGGCGCAGCGCACCGGTCCAGTCCGCTGTGACCAGCAGAATCTAGCCGCGGTCGATCACGGCCAGTGAGGTTCGCGCAGGCTTTCACCCCGTCGGGGGGTGCTCGCCGGCGGGCCTGGCCCGCACTGCGGGGCGACGACTGCCGACCCGCCCCCATAGGGGTGAGGGCATGGGCCGGATCCGGGTCGCCGCGCTGGTCAGCGCCCTAGCCTCTGGAGGAATCGGTGGCGCGCGAGGCGTGCCACGACCGGGGGACCCGCCACCGCGTCCCTCGGGTGCACGGATGAGGAAGCGGGCGACATGGAACTGCGCGACTACCTGGCGGCGCTGCGTCGGTACTGGACCACCTGGGTCGGTGTGACGCTCGCGGCGCTGCTGCTGGCCCTCGGCGTGGTGGTGGTCAGCACCCCTTCCTACCAGGCCACGGCGTCGGTGTTCGTCGCCGCGACGTCCGGTGACGCGACCAGCGGGGCGCAGTTCATCCGCCAGCGGGTCACCAGCTACCCCGACGTCGCCCGCAGCCAGGCGGTGCTCGGCACGGTCATCGAGGAGGAGGAGCTCTCCGAGACCGTCTCCCAGCTCCGGTTGCGGATCTCGGCCACCAACCCGCTCGACAGCTCCCAAATCGACATCTCGGTGACCGACAGCGACCCGGTGCGGGCTGCCACCATCGCCAACGCCATCGCCGAGGAGTTCGGCTCGACGGTCGAGGACCTCGAGCGGCCCGGGACCGGCGGGTCGCCGGTGGACCTGACCGTCACCGACCCGGCCACCGTGCCCTCGACGCCGGTGTTCCCCGTGCCGGCGCTGCTCCTGGGTCTGGGCCTCGTCGTCGGCCTGGCGATCGGCGCGGCGATCGCGGTCGTGCGCAGCCGGGTCGACACCCGCCTCCACACCGAGGACGACGTCCGGACCGCCTGGGGCGAAGGCGCCGACGAGCTCACCGTGCACCCGACGCCCGACCGTCGGAGGCGTTCGGGCCAGCTCTCCGCACGGCCGGCCGCCCTGGTCGCCCGCCGGCTCGGCTCCCTGGCCGACGACCGCCCGGTGCGCGCCGTGGTGCTGAGCGCCTCCCCCGACGACGACGAGCCGGCCCGGACCCTCGTCCAGCAGATCGCCGAGGACCTCACCTCCGGCGGGGTGCCGGTCGAGGTCGCCGGTCCGGCGCGCGGCGCCAAGGACCGCGGTGCCACGGCCGGCGTCCAGCTCGCGACCGGTCAGCCGCAGGCCTCGCTGAAGGAGTGGCGGCGGATCGGCCGCGAGTTCGACGGCGTGGTGCTCGTCGCCCAGGCCGGCCACACCGACCGCGCCGACCTGCAGGAGATCCGGTCGGTGCTCACCGCCGCCGGCACCCGGCTGTTCGCCGTCGTCCTCAGCCCGCCCCGGGCCCGCCGGTGGACGCCGGACACGGCGCCCGAGGGGATCGGTCAGGACCCGACGCCCTCGCGCCCGGCTCAGCCTGCCGGCAAGAGCACCGCGCTCGCGGGTCGCTGACCCGCGCTCCCCGGCCCGCCGGGGAGCGCGCCCACCCCGGGCTGCTCAGACCCGGTCGGGCCCGGCGGCCTCCGCGCGGAGCCGCTCCCGCGTGCCGCCCTCACCCAGCAGCGACAGGGCGAAGAAGAACAGGAACGCGGGCGTCGCGTCGAACAGCCCGCTCTCCAGGACGCTGCGCCCGAGCAGGAACACCAGCATCCCCAGGAAGAGGATCCGGTGCGGCCGGGGCGCGCGGAAGGCCCCGCGGAGCACCCACACCACCCACAGCGCGGCGGTGACGACGCCGAGGACGCCGGCCTGCACCAGCAGCGAGACCCAGCTGCTGTCCAGCGGCTGGGTGTCCCAGAACTGCCCGTAGACGCGAATGATCTTCACCGACAGGCCGCCGCCGAAGATCTGCTGCCAGTCCGAGTCGGCCCAGGTCAGCGACGCCCGCCAGGCGATGAAGCGGGACCCCAGGGTGCTGGTGCCGTCGCCGCCACGCGCCGCGAACCCCTCGATGACCCCGGTCGTCGCGACCGCGACCGCCGCGGCCGCGGCCAGGACCAGCCCCGCCACGACCAGGCCCACCCGGGGCCGCCGGATGTGCGCGGCCATCAGCAGCATCCCGAGCACGAGCATGAGCAACCCGGTGCGGGAACCGGTGGCCCAGACGACGGCGAGCAGGAACAGGGCGGCGGCGATCTCCGGTGCGGACACCTGATCCTGCACGAACCGCCAGACCAGGACGACGACCGCGACGCCGGCCAGCAGAGCCAGGTCGTTCGGGTCGATCGCCGGGACACCCCCGGCGAGGCGCCCCTCCGCGACGGTGGACCAGCCGGTGACGGCCGCGACCGTGGCGACCACCCCGCAGGCCCAGGCCAGGGTGGTGAGCACCCTGACCGCCGGTGCGGCGCGGACCAGGAAGAACGTGGTGCCGGCCAGCAGCGCGACACGGACGGCGACCACTCCCCCGGCCGGCATGTTGTCGGCGGTCACCGCGCCCACGACGGAGCCGCCGAGCAGGAGACCGGCCACCCAGAAGGACCCGGTCCCGACCCGACGGCGGGGACCCGACTGGGCCAGCAGGAAGGCGAGGCCGAACGCGATCAGCCCCACGACGGCCTTGGCGACGACCACCGGGTCGGCCGAGCCGGAGAAGTACTCGCCCCGGCGCCAGCCGACCGCACCCACCACGACCAGCAGCGCCACCGCGCGCAGCGCCGCCGTCGACACGACGCGGTCCGCGCGGGGGTCGGCCGCGGCCCGGGGCTGGGCACGGGTTCGCACGGGCGTCGTCACGCGGGCAGATGCTAGAGAGCCGGGGACCGCCGGTGGCGGCGCCACGCGCTCCCGAGCGGGGGGAGGCACGGTGACCTCAGCCCGCGGCCGGCGCGCCGGCCGGATGTTCGGCGGAGTCGCGGCTGCCGGGCGTCAGGACGAGCCGGCGCACGGCCCCGGCGGTGAGCAGGGGCCCGAGGGCCAGGGCGAGCGGCGCCCAGACGGCGCCGTCACCCACGACCAGCAGGAGGACCAGCACCGCCCCCAGCGACACGAACTCCAGCGAGCGGAGCGCGAGGACCTGGCGCTGGCCGCCGTGCACGGAGGCCAGCGAGGAGTACGGCAGCAGCGCCGCGCTCGCCACCGCGTAGACCGACCACCCCGCCACGGCGGCCGCGGGCACGGGATAGGAGCCGGCGGTGAGCAGCGGGCCGGCCCACGGGAGGAGGACGAGCGCCGCGAGGCCGATCCCCCCCACGCCCAGCGCGAGCCCGGCGGCCGCACGGTCGGCGGCCTTCAGCCCCACGGCCGGTCCCCGGGGCCGCAGCGACACGAAGTGCGGGAGCAGGAAGGAGCCCATGCCGGCCACCAGAACCAGCGTCGGGGCGGTGTAGACGCGGGCGGCCTCCAGCGGGCCGTACGCCGCGGCCCCGGCGACGCCGATGACCAGCAGCCGGAGCACGGTCAGCATCGCCGGGCGGATCGTCTGCGCGGCCGCACGCCAGGCGCCGAACGACGCCACCTCGGCCAGGCCGGGTCGCCGCCACGGCCCGCGCGGCCGCTCGTCGCGCGGTGTCAGCAGCCAGGCGACCACCGCCGCTCCGGTCTGACCGAGCAGCAGGGCTCCGAAGAACGAGGTGACGGTCAACTCGCCGGAGTTGGCCTGGAGCACCAACCAGCCCAGCGACAGCACGAGGCTGGTGCCGTCGACCACGGGCAGCGACCAGAACCGGCCGCAGGCCATCAGCAGGCGCCGGAGGGTGTCCTCGACGACGAACGCGGCCGTCGCGAGGCCCAGCAGCAGACCGGCCTCCGGCGGTACGAGATGGGTGACGACGCCGAGCACGCCGCCTCCCACCGCCGCGACGACGGAGACCGAGACAGTGCCCACGTGCAGCGCGGCGCGGATGCCCGGAGCCCTGCGGTCCAGGACGGTCAGGGAGTCGCCCACCAGCCCGCTGCAGACGGCGGTGGCCAGCACGATCGCCCCGTAGATGAGGGAGAAGGTCGCCAGGCCGGCGGCCCCGAGCTCACGCGCGGCGGCGACCTGGAGGGCGAGCCCGGCGACGGCCTGGCTCGCCTGACCGGCGAGCGCGCCGGTCGCGGGCCGGCGCAGCAGACGCAGCACGGCCCTCACGGACCCATCCTGCCCCCGCTCCCGGGCGACCGGTCGGGATCGCGGGCCGACCTCACCCCAACTGGGCACCGCGGTCGTCCTCTCCCCCCGGGAACGCGGCAGCCACCTGGTCGGGGGACGAACCCTCGACCAGGTGGCTGCCGGTGGAACCGGCCCGTCAGCCGACGGGCGTCACCCGGATGTCGGTGAACCGGACGTCCACACCGGCCGTGGCGCTGCCCGAGAGGTAGCCCCCCAGGCTCACGCCGCCGGGCGCCTGCAGCGTCGCCGTGCTGTCGGTCCGCGTCAGCGTCGGCACCGCCGGCTCCTGCCCGCTCGCCGCCCAGACGCTCAGCGCGAGGTCGGTGGGGCCGGTGCCCGACGCCTGCACCCGGACGGCGATCTCCATGCCCGGCGTGTAGGTCAGACCGGGCACGAGGACCTCCGCACCGATGAGCACCTCGTCCGTGGAACCGCTCAGCCGCACCAGGGCGGCACGGACACTGCCGTCCGCGAAGACCCGGACCCGCGCCTTGTAGGACTGGTAGACCTCCACCTGGCGAGCACCCACGTAGAGCATCGCCCCGCCGCCGGTCGGCACGCCCGACAGGGAGAACGAGGTGCGCACGTCGGCACTGGTCAGCTTCAGGTCGGCCAGGTAGGACCCGGTGTTCGTGCCCTTCGTCAGCGCCAGCGTGGCCGCCCCGTCGGCCACCGACTGGCGGACCGCACCGGACCACGAGGTCCACGCGCCGCCCAGGTCCGCGGTGCCCAGCCCACCGGTCACCGACCGGTCGAAGGCATCACGGGCCACGGCCTCGGGCTCGCCCGGCTCCTGCGGCTGCTCCGGCTGCTCCGGCTGCTCCGGCTGCGCGACGGCGGCCACGGTCACCGCTCGCTCGCTGGTCGCCGTCGCACCCTTGTCGTCGGTGACGGTGAGCCGCACCGTGTAGGTGCCGGCCGCGGCGTACGCGTTCGACGCGGTCACCCCGGTACCGGTCCGGCCGTCACCGAACGCCCACGAGTAGGAGGCGATCGTGCCGTCGGAGTCGGTGGAGCTCGAGGCGTCGACCGACGCGGTCAGGCCGTTCACCGAGGAGGTGAAGGCGGCCTTCGGCGCGGCGTTCGCCGGCGGCGTCACCGGAACGGCACCCACCGGGGCGACCCGGATGTCGGTGAACCGCAGATCGACCGCCGCGGCGCTGCCCGACAGGTAGCCGCTCAGACCCACCCCACCGGGGACCTGCAGCGCCGCGGTGGTGTCGGTGCGGGTGACCGTCGGCGTGGCCGGCTCCGCCGCACCCGCCGCCCAGACGGTCATCGCCAGCTGGGTGGTGCCGGTGCCCGAGGCCTGCGTCCGGACGGCGATCTCCATGCCCGGGGTGTAGGTGATCCCCGGGACCAGGACCTCGCCCCCCACCAGCGCCTCGTCACCGCTGGTGGTCTGCCGCAGCAGGCCGGCCCGCACCGTGCCGTCGGAGAAGACCCGGACCCGGGCCTTGTAGGCGACATAGGCGTCGACCTGCCGCGGGTTCACGTAGACCATCGCACCGCCACCGGTCGGCACGGCCGCCAGCACGAAGGAGGTGCGCACGTCCGCGCTGGTCTGCCCCAGCGTCGACAGCCAGGAGCCGGTGTTGGTGCCGGGGGTCATGGCCAGCCTGGCCACCCCGCCGGTCACCGACTGCCGCACCGCACCGGCCCACGAGGTCCACGCGCCGCCGACGTCGGCGGCGCCCAGCCCACCGGTCACCGACCGGTCGAAGGCGTCGCTGGCGAGCACCGTCGACGAGATCGCCAGCCCGCGCTCGACGGTGGCGCTGGCGCCGTCGTCGTCGGTGATCGTCAGGCGGACCGTGTAGGTGCCGTCCTTCGAGTACTCGTGCGACGTCGTGACGCCGGTGCCTGTGGTGCCGTCACCGAAGTCCCAGGCGTAGGAGGCGACCGTGCCGTCGGAGTCCTTGGACGCCGAGGCGTCGAAGGAACCGGTGCGGCCGGAAGCAGCCGCGGTGAAGCCGGCGGTCGGCGCCACGTTCGGCGGCGGCGCGGTCACCGTGACGGTGCCGGTCCTGCGCGTGGTGGCCCCGTCGTCGTCGGTCACCGTGAGCTGCACCTGGTAGGTGCCGGCGGCCTTGTAGGCGTGCGTGGTGGTGGCGCCGGTGCCACTCGTTCCGTCACCGAAGGTCCAGGCGTAGGAGGCGATGGTGCCGTCGGCGTCGGTGGACCGCGTCGCGTCGAACGACGCGTCGAGGTGGGACACCGCCGCGGCGAAGTCGGCCACCGGAGCGGCGTTCGCCGCCGTGCCGGTCCGCCCCACCGCGTTGTGGGCGGCGATGCGGTCCGCCGGCAGCGCCGTCGGGTAGATCGCGACCTCGTCGATGGAGCCGATGAACCTCCTGGACCCGTTGCCCCACACGTTGTCGGCGCCGATCCGCCAGTTGCCGTTGAAGGCCTCGGCCGACGTGGTGTCGGTGCGCGTGGCGACCTGCTTCCCGTCGACGTAGAGGACCATGCCGTTGGCGCTCAGCGAGGCCGCGACGTGGTGCCAGGCCCCGTTGTTGTAAGCCGTCGGGCTGGTCACGATGCGCACAGCACCGGGCCACACGCCGAAGTTCACGCGCCCCTCGTTGTCCACATAGATCAGCCGGTCGTGCTGACTGCTGATCGTGGAGGACGTCGAGTTGCCGAAGCCGAGGATGCGGCCGCCGGTCTTCGACGACGTCTTGAACCACGCCTCGGCGGTGAACGTCTGGGGCCCGGCCACGGCGGAGCGGGTCGAGGCGAAGGACGAGGAGTCGTTGCGGAAGTCGAAGGCGGTGTTCTTGTCACCGCTCAGCGCCCCCGCAGCGCCCAGGGTCACGGAGTTGCCCCGGGTCATGTCGGCGGTACCGGCCAGGTTGAAGGCGGTGGTCCCCGTCTTCTCGCCGAGCGACCAGTGGTTGATCGCGCCGTCGGCCCGGACCACGTCGGCGTAGGGCCGGGCGGTCCCGCCGGTGGCGACGCTCGCCGTGGTCCAGCCGGAGCCGGCCACGTTGCCGAAGGGGTCGGTCGCGGTGATCCGGTAACGGTGCGTCCCCGCGGTCAGACCGGTGTCGCCGACGCTGATCGTCGGCAGGTTCCACCACTGCGAGGCGCGGGTGACGGTGGCGATCGGGGCGACGGTGTCGCTGTCCCGGTACACCCGGTAGGTCAGGTTCTCGTTGTCCATGTCGCTGGTCGCCTTCCAGGACACCCGGACGGCGCCGTCCCCGACGGAGGCAACCGTGGGCTCCATGCCCGTGGCGACCGGGCCGACCTTGTTGGGCGCCTGCGACGGCACCGCGTAGCGCACGAGGCCCTGCTGGCCGACGCCGTTCACGCGCGGGAACTCGCCGGCGTAGACGACGTAGCGGTCGTTGCCCGTGACGCTCCAGCCGGCCTGGTACTGGCCGGTGATGCTGCCCTGGGTCATGGTCGGGTACCAGTTCAGCAGCGACGGGGTCGGCTTGTTGGCGAAGTTCGTGTTGCGGAACCGGGCAGCGGTGACGTTCTGCGTGGTGCCGGTGGCCGTCTTGCCGAACGCGGTCGCGTGCTTCCAGATCTGCGCCGGCGCGGAGTCCTCCCAGGCGCCGATGGAGGAGCAGTCGTGCATGTGCGAGGCGATGTAGAGGACCTCGTCGCTGGCGAAGCTCGAGTAGTTGTCACCCTTGCAGTAGGCGACGAAGCGCAGGTCGCCACCCTCGGCGGCAGCAGCGAACGTGCCCTCGAGGTTGCCGGTGCCCTGGTAGTCGTAGGCGCTGCCGTAGACGTTCTGCCCGTCGGTCGACAGGCCCCAGATGGCCGACCCGGTGCCCTGGTTGGTGATCAGCTTGTTCACGGCGAAGGGCTTCGTCGCGCCGGTATCGGCGTCGAGCGCGCCGACACCGGTGGCTGCGGTGCCGTTGAGGCTGGCGAAGCGGCCACCCACGACGACCTGCTTGCCGCCGCTGGTCACCACCATCGCCAGCACCTCGTTGCTGCCCTGCGTGGCCGAGGCCCCGGGTACGGGAGCCCACGGGAGGAGCGCGCCGTTGGCCGCGGAGACGGCGGCCAGCCGGGTGCGGCTCACCGAGCCCACGGCCGAGATGTTGCCGCCGAAGTACACCTTGTCGTTGGTCGCCGCGATCGCGCGGATCTGCCCGGCGACGCTGGGACGGAAGTCGGCCACCAGCTGGCCGGTCGCGGTGTCGTAGGCGGCGATCCGGCTGCGGACCTCGCCGTTGGCACGGTTGAAGTCACCGCCGACGTAGACCCGCCGGCCGTCCGGGGACGCGGCGACGGCCAGCGCCTGGCCGTTCAGGTCCGGGGCGAACGAGGTGATGAGCTCGCCGGTCCGGATGTCGTAGGCCAGCATGTTGTTGCGCACGGTCTCGCGCGTGCCGGCGGCGGCACCGGCCGGGCGCGCGGTCGTGAACTTGCCCGCGACGTAGACGGTGTTGCCGACGACGACCTGCGACCACGCGACGCCGTTGATCTGCACCGTGGGCAGAGCGTCGGCGGACACCGTCACAGGCGTCCTGGGGTCGGCCGGGTCCAGGGGGGCCGAGTCGGCAGAAGCCGCAGGGGCCATCAACCCCAGGGCGCCGCCCATCAGCAGCAGGCTCAGCCCGCCGGAGATCCATCGCCGGGCGGACCCCGACACACGTGCAGTCATGCTGCTTCCCCCACCTGCTAGCTGTGGGGAACCCCGTGATCCCCCACCACGCGGCAGACACTAAGCGTGACGATCTTGCTGGCACCAGACGTTCGGTATCACCCGATCCGGTACATCGCCGCAGGTGAGGACGTCGCGATGCACGACCGGCTCGTCCTTCCGATCACAGCCGGTAACCCCCTGGGGCCGGTCGGCGACGACGTCCGGCATGTCGCGGCCCCGCAGGGCCTTGTGCACGTGGTGCCCGGTGGCCGTCGGCGCACGAGCGAACGGCGGAGGCGGGGAGAACTCCCCACCTCCGCCGTTGGAGACCCACCCCGAAAGGGGGACTCAGCTGCCCGCGCTCGTGCTCAGGACGGCGTCCACCACGGCGCGCCCGATCTTCCGCGCGTACTCCGCGGTCATGTGCAGGCCGTCAGCGAAGACCGGCGTGCTGCCCACGACGGCGGGGCACAGCTCCTCGACGCAGAACCAGCGCTCCGGGTTCACGTGCGTCGCGCCGGTCGCGGCGGCGACCTGGTCGGCCACCGAGACCTGGGTGAGGAAGCGCTGGGGTGGGCCCTGGATGCAGTCGGCGGGCCCGTTGACCGCGCTGGCGCACGTCTGCAGGTTCGCCCCCGACGGTGGCGCGGTCAGGATGACCACGCGCGCCCCGGACGCCTGGATCTGCTCGACGACCGACCTCAGGCCCTCGGCCCAGATGGCCGGCTTGTCCGCCCCCGGGTCGGCGAGCTCGGTGTCGTAGGTGTCGCTGAGGATCACCAGCTCGGGCTTCGTCGCGGCGATGTGCCCCAGGGCCCACTGCCGGTGCTCGGCGCATTCCACGAAGGGCCGGTTCTGGTACACCGTCATCGCCGTGATGTTGGGGCACTGGCCCATGGTCAGCGTCTGAAGCGACCACCCGGCGGGTTCCATCTCGGCGCGCAGCCCGGGCAGCCACGCCCCGGCGATCGAGTCACCGAGCAGCACAGCGTGGTGGGAGGCGTCCGGGGCGCCGAAGCGGCACTGCGCCACGTTCCACTCCCCCACGTCGAAGCAGCCATCGCTCCACTGCTGCTGCAGGTAGCCCGACAGCTCGTCCAGCCCCGGACGCAGATCCTCCGGCCAGGCCAGCTGGGTGGCGGCCATCGTGAGTTCCCGCGTCAGCGGATCGGCGTCCGCCGCCGTGGCCTCCGCACCGCCCGCCGCCGCCAGGGCGGCGTCGGCTGCGGCGACGGCCTGGGGGTCGAGCTTGCCGGGCGGGAACGCGACGGTGAGCGCGCCTCCGATGAGCACGACTGCCGCGAGGGCGACCGACGCGACACCGCGGGCCCGCTGGAACACCGGTCGCGCGCGGGGATCGACCTGGGCACGTCGACCCCCGACCAGCCAGCGGGAGTGCAGCACCGGCTGCTCGACGGAGTGGTACGAGAGGGTCGCGATGGCCAGCGACAGGCCCACGGCGACCAGCCAGGTCGAGACCGCGGAGGGCACCAGGACGCTCCAGCAGACCACCACGACCGGCCAGTGCCACAGGTAGAGGGAGTAGGAGATCCGGCCCAGGAACCGCGCCGGCGCACTGCCGAGGGCCCACCGCGTCGCCGGGCCACCCGACGCCGCTCCGAAGGCGACGACCAGGGCCGCGGAGACGACCGGGAGGGCCGCGAGGGAGCCGGGGAAGGGATCGGTGGAAGAGACGACGAAGGCCGACGCCAGCACCCCGGCGAGTCCCGCCCACGCGAGCGCCGCGCGCAGCCGGGCGGGGACCCGACCGAGCGCCCCTGCCGAGACGGCGACGAGCGCGCCCAGGCCGAGTTCCCAGGCGCGGGTGAAGGTGGAGAAGTAGGCCGTGGCAGGGGACTCGGCGGTGGCGTGCACCGACCACAGGAACGACGCCAGGGTCGCGGCCGACACGGCGAGGCCGAGCCGCACCCTCGTCCGCCTGAGCAGCCCTCGCCCCGCCGGGACGGCGAAGGCCAGCAGGATCAGCGCCGGCCACACCAGATAGAACTGCTCTTCCACGGCCAGCGACCAGAAGTGCTGGACGGGCGAGGGCGCCGCTGTCTGCTCGAAGTAGTCGGTGCCCTGGCGCGCGAAGTTGATGTTGGCCGCGAAGACGAGCGCCCACAGCGCGTCGACCACCGTGTCCCAGAAGCGGCCACCGATGAACAGCAGCCAGGCGGCGAGGGTGGAGACGACGAGCGTGGCCACCGCGGCGGGCAGCAGCCGGCGCGCGCGCCGCACGTAGAAGGCGCGGATGGAGATGCGCCCGGTCCGCTCCCGTTCACGGACCAGCAGGCCGGTGATCAGGAATCCGGAGATGACGAAGAAGACGTCGACCCCCACGAAGCCGCCCGACGGCCACCCGACGACGTGGTCGAGGACCACCAGGCCGACCGCGACGGCGCGCAGGCCTTCGATGTCGGTGCGGAAGCGATGCCGATTCGGCTGCCGGACGACCGCGTCCTCGTGCGGCGCGGTCGTCTCCGGGCCGACTCGTTCAGCTGTCGTCGTCATCGCGTCCCCCGGTTCGTGGCTGTCGTGCTGATCTGGTCGTCGTCGCCGGTCTCCGGGCGCGGCCGAGGCCGATCCGACGGGTAGGGCGTCCACTCGCGGGCGCCTGCACCCGCACGTCCGTCACCTGGCGGACGACGTCGGCGGATGTCCGCCGCGGGTCCGGACGGGCAGCCTCCGCCGGCCCAGCCGCACCGTGTGCCGCACCATGCGCGCGACGAGATGCGCCGCGGTGTCCCCGGGGCTGACGTAGCAGCGGGGCAGGGTCACGCGGTCACCCGGGTCGTAGTCACCGGTGACGCAGGCGTGGTCGTAGCCGGCGGCCCCGACGGCCTCGGCCGCAGCGGCGTCGAAGCTGCCGTAGGGGTAGCAGAAGCCCGGGACCTCCGACTGGAGCACGTCCTCGAGCACCCGGCGGCTGTCCCCGATCTCGGCCGCCAGCCGCTTCGGCTCCGCACCGGCCAGAGCCACGTGGGTCATCGTGTGACTGCCCACCTCGTGCCCGGCGGCCGCGACCTCGCGCACCTGCACGGCGTCCATGATCGGCAGCTGAGGGCCGTCGTCCCACTGGTTGCGGTCGCCCATGCGACCGGCCACCACGTAGACGGTGCCGGTCATGCCGTACCGGTCGAGCAGCGGGACCGCGTGCTCGAGGAAGTCGGTGTACCCGTCGTCGAAGGTCAGCCCGACCAGGCCGCGGGCGGCGCCGCCCTCCTCGGCCTGCAGCAGCTCGCCGAGCGAGACGCCGCACAGGCCGAGCCGGCGCAGCAGCCGCAGGTGCCGCTCCAGCCGGTCCGGGTGCACGCGGAGGGCATGCGGATCGGGCGCGTCCGACGGGCTGATCGAGTGGTACATGAACACCGGCGGGGTGAACACCCGCTCCCCCGCCGTCGTGGGGACCGGCTCCCCGGGTCCGGTCACCGGAGCACCCCCATCGGCTCGGGCCGCGTGGCGCGGTCGCCCACGAGCACCCGCAGCTCCCCGACGAGCCGGTCCCGGTAGCGCTCCGGGGCGTGCCGGCGACGGGCCTCCTGTGCGTCGTCCCGGGCCGCCCGGGCGTAGCCGGCGCGGTCGGCCGCGATCCGCTGGACGGCGTCGCCCCATGCGGCCGTCGCGCCCGGTGCGACCGCCTGGACGGAGGCGTAGCCCTCCACCGCCTCGCGCAGGCCGCTGGAGTCGCTCACCACGAGCGGCCGCGCGGCGAGCACGGCCTCGACGGCGGTCAGCCCGAAGGACTCCTCGGCCACGGAAGGCACGAGCACGACGTCGGCGTCGGTCAGGTGCGGCCAGACGTCGGAGCGGAAGCCGAGGAAGGACACCCGGTCCTCGATGCCGGCGGTGCGGACGGCGTCACGCAGCTCCGCCTCGAACCACTCGTAGCCCTCGAAGACCGAGCCGACGAGGTCCAGGCGCGCATCGACGCCCCGCTCCAGGAGCTCCTCCAGCACCGCGACCGCCACCTGCGGTCCCTTGCGCGGGGAGAGCCGCCCGACGTAGAGCAGCCGCAGGGGTCCGGCCTGGTGCGGGCGCGCCTCGGGTGCCTCGGCCGGGGCCACGACCGCGTTGTGCACGACGGCGCTGCGCCGGCGCACCCGCGGGGCGACGTCGGCGAGCACCTCCAGGGTGAAACGGCTGTTGGCCACCACGCGGTCCGACAGCGCCGGGCACAGCGCCATCCCCCGGCGCAGCAGGCGCGGGGCCGACTCCTCGGCCTCGTGCACGTGGCACACCGACCGGCTGCCGCACAGGCGGGCCAGCAGCGGCCAGGACGGGAGCGTCAGCGTGTTCACGTAGACGGCGTCGGTCCCGTGCCGCCGGATCAGCCGGAGCGCGGGAAGCAGCCCGCGGACGGCGTCGGCGAGCAGCCGCACCGCGCCGCGGGGGCGCAGGGCGGAGTTGCGCAGCACCGGCATGGGGCAGCGCACGACCCTCAGCCCCCGCGCCTCGAGCGCGGCGACCAGCGGGCCCGGGCCGGGCAGGGCGACGGTGACGTCGAAGGCGGTGGCCAGGGCGGCGGCGGACTCCAGCAGCACCCGGTCGGCGCCGTAGAGCTCGGCACCGGGGTGCACCACCAGAACCTTCCGCCGTCCTGCCTCCGCGGGCAGCGGCGGCACGGTCAGCGTCCCGAGCCGGTGAACACCAGGATGGGCGCGCCGGCCTGGTAGCCCACGGAGACCTGCACGAGGTCGCGCTCGTCCGCAGGGACGGAGAAGACGTACACGCCCTGGGTGCTCCCCGACGGCGCGACGGTCCCGGTGAAGGGTGCCGACGACGGGTCGTCCAGCGGCGAGGCCGGGAACAGCTCGGTCCCGTAGGCCAGGTCGACGGCGACGGCGTCGGCCGACACCGGCTCCGACGTGCCGTTCGTGAGCCGCAGCGTCACCTTCAGGGCGGGCCCGGAGATGTTGCCCGGACCCTGTCCGGTGCCCTCGATCGCGTCCAGCGACACGACGTCGGCGGTGATCCCGTTGCCGACGGCGGCCTGCTGGTCCCTGTCTCTTACACACATATGAAGCTGCCGACGAAGACGAATGTATAAGTTACGAGATTATCCGTAGCCATAACAAAAAAAAAACAAACCAGTGATAATCAGACTAGTAGA
>NZ_POQU01000110.1 GCF_002938425.1 Blastococcus atacamensis
TATTTTTATTATGTCTTTTTTGTTTTCTTTTTTCTTTTTTGTGTCGTTTTTTTTTTGTTTGAGTTATCTGTGTACTCCTTAATCTTCACTATACTCTTCGTCGGCAGCGTAAGATCTGTATAAGATACAGCTTCTAGATCTCGTAGGACGCCTTCGCGCGCACCAGCTCGGTCTCGGGGAACACGGAACTGGCCGCGAAGAGCTGCCCGATGTGGTCCACCCACGGCGGGATGTGGGTGAGCAGCAACCGCTGCACACCCGCCGCCGCCGCGTGCTCGGCCGCCTGCCGCCCGGTGAGGTGCAGCCCCGGCGGCTGGTCGCGGGCGTTGTCGGGGTGCGCGGCCTCGGCGAGCAGCACGTCGGCACCTCGCGCCAGCTCCACCACCTGGTCGCTGGGCCCCGTGTCACCGGTGTAGACCAGCGACCGGCCGCCGGCGGTCAGCCGGATGGCGTAGCACTCGACGGGGTGCGCGGTGCGCGCCAGCTGGACCTCGAACGGCCCGAGCCGGAAGGCCCCCGGCCCCACCGGGATGAAGTCGAAGACGTCGGTGAGCGCCTCGCCGTCCATGTCGTAGGCCAGGGCCAGGCGCCGCTCGGCGCCGACCGGCGCGTACAGCGGCACGAGCGAACCCGAGGACCGCCCCGAGTAGCGGCCCCAGACCACGAACGGCGCGACGTCCAGGCAGTGGTCGGCGTGCAGGTGGGAGAGGAAGACGGCGTCGACCGTGCCCGGGTCGACGATGCCCTGCAGGGCGCCGAACGCTCCGCTGCCCAGGTCCAGCACCAGCCGGAAGCCGTCGTGCTCGACCAGGTAGCTCGACGCCGGCGAGTCCGGCCCGGGCCCGCTGCCGCAGCAGCCGATGACGGTCAGCTTCATGCGGCACCCACCGTTCCTGCGCGCAGCACCGCGCCCACCTCGGGCCCCAGGAACCGGCGACCCAGCCGGGCGAACGGCTCGGGGTCGCCGGTGGCGAGGAAGGCGTGCCGTGGCGGTGCGGCGTCCTCGGCACGGAGCAGGTCGGTCCGGGTGAGCACCCGGTACACGTCCTTGGCCGTCTCCTCGGCGCTGGAGACGAGCGTGACGTCCTCGCCCATGACCAGGGAGATGACGCCGGTGAGCAGCGGGTAGTGCGTGCACCCCAGGACGACGGTGTCGACCCCGGCCGCCAGCAGCGGGTCCAGGTAGGACTGCGCCAGCCCGACGAGCTGGCGGCCGCTGGTCACCCCGCGCTCGACGAAGTCGACGAAGCTCGGGCAGGCCGCAGAGGTGACCGTGACGTCGGGAGCCGCGGCGAACGCGTCGTCGTAGGCGCCGCTGGTGACTGTGGCCTGGGTGCCGATCACGCCGATCCGGCCGTTGCGGGTGGCCGAGATGGCCCGGCGGGCGGCGGGCAGCACGACCTCCACCACGGGGACGTCGTAGCGCTCCCGGGCGTCGCGCAGCGAGGCGGCGCTGGCGGAGTTGCAGGCCACCACGAGCATCTTCACGCCGTCGGACACGAGGTCGTCCATGACGGCGAGGGAGTGCCGGCGCACCTCGGCGATGGGCAGCGGCCCGTACGGGCCGTTCGCGGTGTCGCCGATGTAGCGCACCGACTCGTTGGGCAGCTGGTCGAGCACCGCCCGGGCGACGGTCAGCCCACCGACGCCCGAGTCGAAGATGCCGATCGGTGCGTCGGCTCCTGGCTGCGTCCCCATGTCGCCGGTCAGGCTAGCCCGCGCCCCCGACGGTTGCGCGGCGCCGCCCCCGCCGTCACCCGCGCGCGACGCCCGGGCCGCTCCACGTCCGGCGCGGGGTCTCGAGCAGCCACGAGCGGTCGGTGCGGATGCCCGTCAGCCGTCCAGCAGCTCGAGGGCCTCTTCCTGGGTCCCGGTCCGGCGTGCCGGGGACCGACCGGCGTGCTCCGGCAGCGGGAGCGGGGCATCAGGCCCAGAGCTGACCCTCCAGCGCGGAGGTCGCCTCCTCGAGAGTCCCGGCGTAGGCACCGGTCGACAGGTACTTCCAGCCGCCGTCGCAGACGACGAAGACGATGTCGGCCGAGCGTCCGGCCGCCACCTCCTTGTCCGCGATGCCCAGGGCCGCGTGCAGGATCGCGCCGGTCGAGATGCCCGCGAAGATGCCCTCGCGCTCGACGAGCTGGCGGGTGCGGTGGATGGCGTCGTCCGGGCCCACCGAGAAACGGGAGTCCAGCAGCGAGGCGTCGTAGAGCTCCGGGATGAAACCCTCGTCGATGTTGCGCAGGCCGTACACCAGCTCGCCGTAGCGCGGCTCGGCGGCGATCACCTGCACGCCCGGCTTGTGCTCGCGAAAGTAGCGCGAGCAGCCCATGAGCGTGCCCGTCGTCCCGAGGCCGGCCACGAAGTGGGTGATCGACGGCAGGTCGGCCAGGATCTCCGGCGCCGTCCCCTCGTAGTGCGCGAGCGCGTTACCGGGGTTGCCGTACTGGTAGAGCATCACCCAGTCGTCGTGCTCCGCAGCCAGCTCCTTGGCCATCGCCACGGCCTGGTTGGAGCCACCGGCGGCCGGCGAGGGGATGATTTGCGCGCCGTACATCTCCAGCAGCTGGCGCCGCTCGACCGAGGTGTTCTCCGGCATGACGCAGATCAGCTTGTACCCACGCTGCCGGGCCACCATCGCCAGCGAGATGCCGGTGTTTCCGCTGGTCGGCTCGAGGATGGTCGAGCCCGGCTGCAGCAGCCCCTCCTTCTCGGCGGCCTCGATCATCCTGATCGCGGCACGGTCCTTGATGGAGCCCGTGGGGTTGTGGTCCTCGAGCTTGGCCCACAGACGCACGTCCGGCGTCGGCGAGAGGTTCGGCAGCCCCACCAGCGGGGTGCCGCCGAGGGAGTCGACGAGAGAGGCGAAGCGGGCCATGTGAACTCTTCCAGGAACGGGGGCGAGGGGCGGGAGCGCGGAGCCGCTCAGCAGCCGCCCGCGACCGCCGGGAGGATCGTCACCGAGTCGCCGTCCTTGACCTGGGTGTCCAGGGCGCCGGTGAAGCGCACGTCCTCGTCGTTGACGTAGACGTTGACGAATCGGTGCAGCTTGCCCTCCTCGGTGACCAGGCGGTTCTTCAGGCCCGAGTGCTTGCTGTCGAGGTCGTCGATCAGCGCGGCCAGGGTGTCCCCGCTGCCGTCGACGGTCTTGTTGCCGCCGGTGTGGGTACGCAGGATGGTCGGGATCCGGACCTCGATGGCCATGGCGTGGTTCTCCTCGGGAGATGGATGTCAGGGGATCGCTGCGAGGCAGCGGTGGTGCGTCTGGTTGCCCGAACGCGCGCCCGGCGCGCGGCATTCCGGACGGGGCCCGGAGGGTGAGGCGTTCAGTCGTAGACGACGGTCGTCGGCGTGTGCCCGAACAGGTGGGTCTCGACGATCTCGACCTCCTCCTCCGACACCTCCCCGTCGACGATGCGGTAGCTGCGGAACTCGACCTCGTCGTCGGCCAGCCCGGTCTGCGGACCGTGGTGCCGGGTGGAGACGAGGACGTAGTGGGTCCGCGGGTCCGCGGCGGGGCCCGAGGCGTAGCCGATGTCGGTGCGCGACGGGTAGGCCTCGGTGGCGGTGTGCGAGTGGTAGACGACGACGGCCCACTCGTCCCGGTCGTCGAGGTCGCGGTACAGCTTCAGCAGGTCCGCGGTGTCGAACTCGTAGAACGTCGGCGACCGCGCCGCGTTCAGCATCGGGATCACGCGCTCGGGGCGATCGGTCCCCTCGGGACCGGCGACGACACCGCACGCCTCGTCCGGATGATCCGTCCGGGCGTGGGCCACGATGGCGTCGTAGGTCGCGCGGTCGATGCGCAGCACGGCGCCAGTCTATGCGCGCGCCTCCGGCACCCTGCAGGGTCCCGCCCCGAGCCCGCGAGGGGCGGGGAGCAGGAGGTCCTTCATCCGATACGGTCGCCGTCGTGTTGGTCCCCTCGCTGCTGATCGCCGGTGTCGTGCTGCTGGCGCTACCAGCCCTCGCCCTGGGGGCCCGGGGACTCTTCCGGCACCGCGGCTACAGCGCGGCCGAGCCCGGCGATCGCGCCTCGGTGATCGTGATCGTGGTGCTGCGGGTCCTGCTCCTGCTGCTGCTGTTCGTCATCTCGGCCGTGGTGCTCGTGTCGACGGTCGGCGTCCTGGTGGTCGACGTCGAGATGCACGGCATGGTCTACGTGCTCTTCGCCCTCGACCTGCTGGTGGCGGCGCTGGTGCTGCTCACCTTCGGCCGGCACGACCGGCGACCAGCGCGTCGACGAGCGAGCCCTGCACGGCGGTGAGCCAGTAGTAGACCGCCAACTGGTGGTCGGTCTCGTCGGCGATCTCCTCCGGTGGCTCGGAGTCCTCGGTGATGTCCAGCCGGGTCCCGAGCGCCAGCCGCAGGTCGTTGCTGGTGCGCAGCCAGGCGCCGGCCTGGTCGAGGTCCAGCCGGACCTCTCCGCCGTCGGCCGGCAGGGTGGCGCGGACCGTGGCCAGGTCGTCGGCCTTGCCCCCGCGCAGCGACTCCTCGGTCAGCTCCCGGTAGTCCTCGGCCATCTCCCGGTCCGAGCGGTGCCCCGGCGGGAACAGCCGATCGAGCACCGGGTCGCCCGCGACGTCGTCGGCGTCGGCGGCCAGCAGCTGCTCGAGCTGGTCGAGCAGCAGCCCGACGATGCCGGCCTCGGCCCGGTCCAGCCGCGCGACGATCGCTCCCTGCCGTGCCCGGAACGGCTTCATGAGTCCTTCTGGTAACTGGCCCACAGGCCGTAGGCGTGCAGCCGGCTGGTGTCGTGCTCCATCCGCTCCCGCGGGCCGGAGCTGACGATCGCCCGGCCCTCGTGGTGCACCTGGAGCATGAGCTCGGTCGCCTTCGCCTCGTCGTAGCCGAAAAGCTCCTGCAGCACGAAGGTCACGTAGTTCATGAGGTTGACCGGGTCGTTCCACACGATCGTCACCCACGGACGGTCGAGGTCACCGTGCTCCTCGACGGAGGTGTCGGGCGTCCATGTCGGCGCGAGGGGTCCGGCCACGGGTCCACCTTAGAACGCGGCTCGGCCCGCGCACCCCGCGCCGCCTAGGCTCCGGTGCCATGCCGACGGCTACCGCGCTGTTCACCGATCGCTACGAGCTGACGATGCTGGCCGCCGCCCTCGCCGACGGCACGGCGACCCGGAACTGCGTCTTCGAGGTCTTCGCCCGCCGCCTTCCGCACGGCCGCCGCTACGGCGTGCTCGCCGGCACCGGCCGGCTGCTGGAGGCGCTGCCCGGCTTCCGCTTCGGCGACGACGAGCTGGCCACCCTGCGCGCGCAGGGCCTGACCGACCAGCGGCTGCTGGACTGGCTGGCCGGCTTCCGCTTCACCGGGGACATCGACGGCTACGCCGAGGGCGACCTGTACTTCCCCGGATCCCCCGTCCTGACCGTGCGGGCGTCCTTCGCCGAGGGCGTGCTCCTGGAGACGCTCGCGCTGTCGATCCTCAACCACGACTCGGCGATCGCCTCCGCGGCGGCGCGCATGGTCGCCGCCGCCTGCGAGCGGCCCTGCATCGAGATGGGCTCCCGGCGCACGCACGAGGAGGCTGCGGTCGCCGCCGCCCGTGCCGCGCACCTGGTGGGCTTCGACGCCAGCTCCAACCTGGAGGCCGGCCGCCGCTACGGCGTCCCGACGACCGGGACCAGCGCGCACGCCTTCACCCTGTTGCACGACGACGAGCGCTCGGCGTTCCGGGCCCAGGTCGACGCCCTGGGGGTCGGGACGACGCTGCTCGTGGACACCTACGACGTCGAGCAGGGCATCCGCACCGCCGTCGAAGTGGCCGGCCCGGAGCTGGGCGGCATCCGGCTGGACTCCGGCGACCTGCCCACCCTGGCCACCCGCGCCCGCCAGCTGCTCGACGAGCTCGGGGCGACGTCCACCCGGGTGATCGTCACCAGCGACCTCGACGAGTACGCGATCGCCGGTCTCATGGCGGCCCCCGTCGACGGCTACGGCGTCGGCACCTCGCTGGTCACCGGGTCGGGCGCGCCCACGGCCGGCATGGTCTACAAGCTGGTCGAGCGCGACGGCGTCCCGGTGGCCAAGCGGTCGGAGGGGAAGAACTCGGTGGGCGGCCGCAAGCGCGCCGTCCGCCGCCACGGCCCCGACGGCACCGCGACCGCCGAGGTGGTCAGCGACGCACCGGTCGAGCCCCGCGCCGGCGACCGGGAGCTGCTGCTCCCGCTCGTGCGGAACGGCCGGGCCTGCGCCGACGTCTCCCCCGCCGAGGCACTCCGCCACGCCCGTGCGCACCACGAGCGGGTCAAGGAGGCGCTGCCGGCCGAGGGCTGGGCGCTCTCCCGCGGCGAGCCCGCCCTGGAGACCGTGACCTCGTGACACCGACCGGCGCTCGACGGAGGAACCCACCATGACCCGCGCACTGATCGTCGTGGACGTGCAGAACGACTTCTGCGAGGGCGGCAGCCTGGCCGTCGCCGGCGGGGCCGCCGTCGCGGCCGCGGTGACCGAGCACGTGCGCGCCTCGGCGGGCGAGTACGCCCATGTCGTCGCCACCCGGGACCACCACATCGACCCCGGGGACCACTTCGCCGCCGCTCCGGACTTCGCGGAGACCTGGCCGGAACACTGCGTCGTGGGCACCGGCGGCGTCGAGCTGCACCCGGCGCTGGACCGCGGTCCGATCGAGGCGGTGTTCGACAAGGGCGAGTACGCCGCGGCCTACTCCGGCTTCGAGGGCGCGGCGGAGGGCACCGGCCTCGCCGACTGGCTGCGCGCCCGGGGCGTGGACGCCGTGGACGTGGTCGGGATCGCCACCGACCACTGCGTGCGGGCCACGGCCCTGGACGCCGTCGGCGCGGGCTTCGCCACCCGCGTGCTGCTGCCGCTCACCGCCGGCGTCGCCGAGGGGACGGTCGAGGCGGCGCTGGACCAGCTGCGCACCGCCGGGATCGTCCTGGTGGGCTCGGTTCCGCAGCCCTGAGGGGGATGCCGGACGTCCTGGCTCACCTGGTGGGGTCCTGGCTCACCACCCCCGCTGATCCAGGACCCTTGACGATCAGGTCACCTGATCATCAGGGTGCCGCGTCGAGGACCTCGTCGCGGGTGAAGCCGAGCACCTGCAGGACGGCGTCCAGGTAGGGCTGGTTGAGCGCCGTGTGCGCCTGCTCCCGCACGAACGGCTTGGCGTTGAAGGCGATGCCCAGACCGGCGGTGTTCAGCATGTCGAGGTCGTTGGCGCCGTCGCCCACCGCGACCGTCTGGTCCAGCGGGATGCCGTACTGGTCGGCGAACCGGATGAGGGCCCGCGCTTTCCCCGGCCGGTCGACGATTTCGCCCACCAGCCCGCCGGTGAGCCGCCCGTCGACGACCTCCAGCGTGTTGGCCGCCGCGAAGTCCAGGCCCAGGCTCTCGGCCAACGGGTCGGTGATCTGGGTGAAGCCGCCGCTGACGATGCCACAGCGGAAGCCGAGCCGCTGCAACGTGCGGATGAGGGTGCGCGCCCCCGGCGTCAGGACGAGGTGCTCCCGGACCTCGTCGAGCACCTCTTCCGGCAGGCCGGCCAGGACCGCCACCCGCGCACGCAGCGACTCCGAAAAGTCCAGCTCGCCGTTCATGGCCGCCGCGGTGATCCGCGCGACCTCCGCCGCCCGCCCCGCCCGCGCGGCGAGCTCGTCGATGACCTCACCGCGGACCAGCGTGGAGTCGACGTCCAGCACGATCAGCCGCTTGCTGCGCCGGGCCAGGCCGACCTGCTCGACGGCGATGTCGGCGCCGGTCTCGCTGGCCACGGAGGCCAGCGCCGTGCGCAGTGCGGTGGCCTCCGCGCCGGAGACGGTCAGCTCGAAGCTGGTGACCGGGAAGTCCGACAGCCGACGGATCGCGTCGATGTTGCCGCCGATCCCGGCCACGGCCCGGGCCGCTCCGGCCACCGCCTCGGGGGGCACCGGCCGGCCCAGCACGATCACGTGGTGCGGCCGGCCGGGAGCGGTCGGCGCGGTCGGGCCGCCGGCCGACTCCACCTCGACGCGGAGTCCGACGGCGGCCGCGACGTCGCTGGCCACCGCCTGCAGGTGGTCGAGCAGCTCGGCGTCCTCGACCGCTGACCCGCCGTTCCCGAGCGCACCGACGACGACGCCGAGCACCAGGTGGCCGTGCACGACGACCTGCTCGACGTCGAGGATCTCGACCGCCGGTCCCCCGCTGTCCGCGAGCCCGGCGAACAGGCGCGCGGTGACACCCGGGCGGTCGGCGCCGGTGATGGTGAGCACCGCCTGCGCCGTGGTCGGCCGGGGAGTCGAGAGCTCGCGGTGCGGAGGATCGGGCGACACGGCGTCATCGTGCCGCACGGGCTCCCGTCTCCGGTCCGGCCCCCCGGAGCGCGGGCAGACGCGGACCGCCGCACCCCCTCACGAACGGCGGACGCCCCGCCGGCCGGGTGGCCGACGGGGCGTCCGTCATCGGTCTCGGCCGGCTCGCGGGCCGGCGGCGATCACGTGGGGTCGGGGTCGTTCGGGCCCTGGCGGGGGCCGCCGGTCGCGCCGATCTCGCTGACACCGGCGTACGGCTTGTGCCGCTTGCCGGCGTGCGCCTCGTCCTGCAGGCGCTCGAGCAGGTGGGGGTAGTGCGCCTCGAAGGCGGGCCGCTCCGAGCGGATCTTCGGGATCTCGACGAAGTTGTGCCGCGGGGGCGGGGAGGACGTGGCCCACTCCAGCGAGTTGCCGTGGCCCCACGGGTCGTCGCGCACGGCGAGCTTGCCGTACTTCCACGACTTCACGACGTTGTAGACGAACGGGATCGTGGCCGCACCCAGCACGAACGAGAAGATCGTCGAGATGGTGTGCATGGTCGTGAAGCCGTCGGTGGCCACGTAGTCGACGTACCGGCGGGGCATGCCCTCGGCGCCCAGCCAGTGCTGGATGAGGAACGTGCCGTGGAAGCCGATGAACGTCAGCCAGAACTGGAGCTTGCCCAGCCGCTCGTCCATCATCCGGCCGCACATCTTCGGGAACCAGAAGTAGACGCCGGCGTAGGCGGCGAAGACGACGGTGCCGAACACCACGTAGTGGAAGTGCGCTACGACGAAGTAGCTGTCGTTGACGTGGAAGTCCAGCGGCGGGCTGGCCAGCAGCACACCGGTGAGGCCACCCAGCAGGAAGGTCACCATGAAGCCGACCGAGAAGAGCATGGGCGTCTCGAAGGTCATCTGACCCCGCCACATGGTGCCCAGCCAGTTGAAGAACTTGATGCCGGTCGGCACCGCGATCAGGTAGGTCATGAACGCGAAGAACGGCAGCAGGACCGCGCCGGTCGCGAACATGTGGTGGGCCCACACGGCGACCGAGAGGGCCGCGATCGACAGCGTCGCGAAGACCATGCCCTTGTAGCCGAACAACGGCTTGCGGGAGAAGACCGGGATCACCTCGGTGACGATGCCGAAGAACGGCAGCGCGATGATGTAGACCTCGGGGTGACCGAAGAACCAGAACAGGTGCTGCCACAGCATGGGCCCGCCGTTCTCGTCCGAGTAGACGAGCGCCCCGAGGTTGCGGTCGGCCAGCATGGCCATGATCGCCGCGGTCAGGATCGGGAAGGCGAACAGCACGAGCACGCTGGTGACCAGCGTGTTCCAGGTGAAGATCGGCATCCGGAACAGGGTCATCCCCGGCGCGCGCAGGCAGACGATCGTGGCGATGAAGTTGACCGCGCCCAGGATCGTGCCCAGACCGCTGACGGCCAGGCCGGCGAACCACATGTTCGCGCCGGCACCCGGGCTGTGCACGGCGTCGGACAGCGGCGCGTAGGCGTACCAGCCGAAGTCGGCGGCTCCACCGGGGGTCAGGAAGCCCGAGACCGCGATGAGGCTGCCGAAGAAGAACAGCCAGAACGAGAACGCGTTCAGCCGCGGGAAGGCGACGTCGGGCGACCCGATCTGCAGCGGCATGATCAGGTTGGCGAACGCGAAGAACAGTGGCGTCGCGAACATCAGCAGCATGACCGTGCCGTGCATGGTCACGAGCTGGTTGTACTGCTCGGGCGAGAGCAGCTGCAGGCCCGGGCGGCCCAGCTCACCACGGATGAGCATGGCCATCAGCCCGCCCAGGATGAAGTAGGCGAACGAGACGGTCAGGTACATCAGACCGATGGTCTTGTGGTCGGTGGTCCGCAGCAGGTTCGACAGCCGCGAGCCCTTCTCGACCACGTGAGCCGGGCTGGGCCGACTCACGATGGGCGCCGGTGCAATCGTCACGGATCGCAGCTTAGACCGTGCCGGGCGAGCGCTCAGGGCGGGCG
>NZ_POQU01000111.1 GCF_002938425.1 Blastococcus atacamensis
TGTTGTTTATAATGATGCTGTGACCACACGATTCTCCCTTCTCCTCTTCTTGGCAAGGGTAAGAGGTGAATAAGAGCCAGGGACGTCCCGACCCGCGCGCGCAGGCCCAGCAGGCGCAGATGGCCGCCGCCATGGCCGGCGCCGTCGACCTGGCCGCGGTCAAGGCGCGCTCCGATGCCGCCGCCCGCGCCCAGGCCGCGCCGCCGCCGAGTGCGTCGGCTCCTGCCGGAGCACCGGGTGGCGCCGTCGTCGACGTCACCGAGGCGACCTTCCAGGCCGAGGTGCTCGACCGCTCCTTCCAGGTGCCCGTCGTGCTCGACCTGTGGGCCGAGTGGTGCGGGCCGTGCAAGCAGCTGTCCCCGGTGCTGGAACGCCTCGCCGTCGAGGGCGGCGGCTCGTGGGTGCTGGCCAAGGTCGACGTCGAGGCCAACCCGGCGCTGGCCCAGGGTCTGCGGGTCCAGGGCATCCCGGCGGTCAAGGCGGTGTGGCAGGGGCAGCTCGTCGCCGAGTTCACCGGCGCGATCCCCGAAGAACAGGCACGCCAGTTCGTCACCGAGCTGGTCCAGGCCACGACCGGCGGCGCCGTGCCGGGCGGAGCGGCTCCCGAGGAGGCGGAGGACCCGCGGCTGGACGCCGCCGAGGCCGCTCTCGAGCGGGGTGACCTGGCCGCGGCCGAGGCCGCCTACGAGGCGATCCTCGCCGAGGAGCCCGACCACCCGGACGCCGGCATCGCGCTGCGGCAGGTCCAGCTGTTTCGCCGCGCCGAGGAGGCAGGCCCCGATGCGCTCGCCGCCGCCGAGGCCGCACCCGACGACGTCGCCGCGCAGACCCGGGCGGCGGACTTCCTGCTGGGCACCGGCGACATCGAGGGCGCCTTCGACCGGATGCTCGACGTGGTCCGCCGGACCGCGGGCGAGGACCGCGACCAGGCCCGCCAGCACCTGGTGGAGCTGTTCGGCATCGTCGGCGACCAGGACCCCCGGGTCGCCACCGCGCGCCGTCAGCTCACCGCCGCCCTCTTCTGACCCGACCTGCCGGCCGAGTGGGTCAAGCCCCCACGTCGCAGGCCTCGACACCCTCGACGAAGCCGCCGCGGAAGACGTCGACCAGCTGGAAGCCCGACAGGTTCGCGGAGCCCAGCACGTCCTCCGAGACGCCGTACTCGAGCAGGAACAGCACGCTCTCGTCGAGGTCGCCCGGCGAGATGAGCACGTCGGGCACCCCCCGGTTGAACACCTGGGCGCTGAACCAGCCGGTGAGGCACACCGCCGACCGGATCGCGTCGGGGTCGGCGGGGTCCAGGCCCAGCTGGTCGCGGGCGCCCAGCGCGTACGGGATGGCGAGAGCGGTAGCGACCGCGTAATCGCCGAGCTCGTAGGCGGTGGTGGTGAGCTCCTCGTCGTAGCCGACGACGTTGCCGTCGGCGCAGTAGACGAGGTCGCGGTCCGACGGGGCGCAGTCCGGGGCCGAGCCGGTGAAGGGCTCGATCGGGGGCGCGTCGAAGTCGGCGTCGAACACGTCGGTGAAGGCCCGGTCCCAGAAGGCGGGCAGGGCCTCGTCGATCAGCGCCACGAGTTCGCCGTAGGGGGCGTTGCCCTGGTTGCCCAGCTCCCGGTCCCGGAACTCGCCCTGGGTGAACACCCGGTCCGGCCCGAACCGGTCGCGGCAGGCCTCCGGCCCGTCGTCGAACCCTTCCTGGAACGCCGAGACCCGGTCGAAGTAGGACCCGTGCGCCGACTGCTCGGCCGGGCTGGTGCCCACCGGGTCCCGCAGCAGGAAGTAGCCGCGCAGCAGGTCGTCGAGCTCACCCTCCCGCAGCTGCGAATGCTCGGCCCGGCCGTCGACGACCCAGGCGCTCCAGGCGCCGGCGAAGCAGTCGGCCTGGGTCTCGGTGGCGATCGAGGGCCCGGGGGAGCCGACCCGTCCCTGGACCGCGTGACCGAACTCGTGGGCCATGACCAGGGCCGGCAGGAAGCGCCCGTACCCGTCGGCCAGTTCGGCGAGGAATGCCCGGTCGTAGGTGATCGAGTCCGAAGCCGGTTCGTCCGGGGCCTGGCAGTAGAACGCGTTCTTCGCCGCCTCGCGCGGATCGCTGCCGCAGCCGACCCCCTGCGGGTAGTCGCGGGGGTCGACGTCGTCCGGGTCGACGCTGAAGTAGCCGCCCTGCAGCGGCTGGAACGCGCCGCCGAACACGTCGGGGAACTGGTCGGACCAGAAGTCCTGCAGGTCGGCCAGGGCGTTGCGGGCCAGCTCGTCCACCGGCTCCTCCGTGGCACCGACGACGGTGACCTCCCCGGGAGGGGCATCGGCCGGCGCGCGGCCGCCGGCGCTGGGGGTGCCGACCACGACGACCCCGCAGGCGCTGGTCAGGCCGCAGAGCAGCAGGCTCGCGACGGCGGACAGCAGGGCGGGCCGGGTCATGCGTGTCCCCATCGCCGCCGGAGCGGCGGCGCAAACCCCGGCGCGCGGGGTCAGTCCGCCAGGTCGCAGGCGCCGCCCCCCTCGAGGAAGCCGCTGCGGAAGGCGCCCACCAGCTCGAAGCCGGATGCGTCGACGTTCGGGAGGACCCGGTCGTCGACGCCGTACTGCAGCAGGAACTGCACGGCCTCGTCGATGTCGCCGGGGCTGATCTGGGCCCCCACCACGTCGATGAAGGCGTTGGCGAACCACTGCGCCTGGTACCAGCCGGTCAGGCAGACGGCCGAGCGCGTGGCCGCCCCGTCGTCCACCGACAGCCCGGCCTGGTCCCGCACCGCCAGGGCGTAGGGGAGGGCCAGCGCGGTCGCGAGCGCGAAGTCGCCGATCTCGTCGTAGGCGGGGATCGCCAGGTCGCTCTCGTCGACGTAGACGGTCGAGTCGTCGGTGCAGTAGCCCAGGTCGCGGTCCTCCAGGCCGGCGCATTCCGGGGCGTCGCCGTCGAAGGCCTCGACCGACGGCGCCTCGAACGCAGCCCCGAACACGTCGGGGAACACCTCGCCGTAGAAGGCGGGCAGCGTCGAGCCCACCCAGCCGACGAGGCTCGCGTAGTCGGCGTTGCCCTGGTCGAGCAGGTCGTCGGGGTCGAACTCGGCGGCGGTGAAGAGCCGGTCGTCGCCGAAGTCGTCGCGGCAGGTGCTGAGCCCGGCCTGGTATCCCTCGTAGAACGCCGACACCCGGTCGAAGAAGGAGCCGTGGGCCGCACCGTCGTCGGGGTCGCTGCCGACGTCGTCGCGCAGCAGGAGGAAACCGCGGATGACCTGGTCGAGCTCCGGCTCCCGTAGCGAGAGGTGCTCCGCTCGGCCGTCGGCCACCCAGCGTGTCCACGCGCCGGCCAGGCAGTCGGCCTGCGTCTCGTCGAGGATGCTGCGCTCCGCGAACCCGTACCGGCCCTGCATCGCGTGCCCGAACTCGTGCGCCATCACGACCGGCACGAGGAACCGCCCGTAGTCGTCGGCGAGCTCCTGCAGCAGGGTGCGGTCGTAGGCGACGACGTCGCACACCGGGTCGTAGAAGGCGTTGCCCGCGACCTCCTCGGGGTCCGTCGGCTGCTCCTGGCACCCGATACCGGTTGCGGGGTACAGGCTGGCGTCCAGGTCCTCGGAGTCGACGGAGAAGTAACCGCCCGCCAGCGGCGTGTACTCCTCACCGAAGTACTCCGGGTAGGCCTGCTGCCAGAACGTCTCCAGATCGGCCAGCGCGTTGCGGGCGACCTGGTCGATCGGCTCCCCGCCGGCCCCGGTCACCGGGAAGTCGTCGACGGAGACGTCCCTCGCCTCGTCACCTCCGGGCGAGGCCTGCCCGCGCACCACGTCGACGGCGCAGCCGCTCAGCAGCACCGCGCTGAGAACCAGCGGTGCGGCCCGGCGCAGGGTCATGACGTCAGCATGCCCCGTCCACCCGACCGCGACCAGCTCCGCTCGCCCCGCGCCGCGGGACGACCGGAGCCGACGTCAGCCCTCGTGCAGGAACCAGACGGTGCCCAGCGGGGGAGCGGAGATCGTCGCCGAGTACGGCTGGCCGTGCCACGGCTCGGCCACGGCCTCGACCCCGCCGAAGTTGCCGACCCCGGAGCCCCCGTACCCCTCGGCGTCGCTGTTGAGCACCTCGCGCCACTGGCCCGGGCGCGGCAGCCCGATCCGGTACTCGTGGTGCGGCGAGCCGGAGAAGTTCACGACGCAGGCCAGTGCCGTGCCCGCAGCCGGCTCGACGACGACGTCGCCCGCACCGTCGTCCGCCGTGTCCCCGTCCCCGGCCCGCGTCCCTGCGCTCGCCGGGAGGGCGGCCGGCTCGGGCGCCTTGCCGTAGCGCAGGAACGACAGCACGTTGCCGGATGCGTCGTTGGCGTCGATCCACTGGAAGCCGGCCGGGTCCACGTCGAGCGACCAGAGCGCGTCGAACTCCTTGTAGCGGGCGTTCAGATCGGTGACCAGCTGCAGGATCCCGCGGTGCGCGGGGTCCTCGAGGTGCCACCAGTCCAGCGAGCGGCTTTCCGCCCACTCGGAGTCCTGCGCGAACTCCGAGCCCATGAAGAGCAGCTGCTTGCCCGGGTGCGCCCACATGTAGGCCAGGTAGGCGCGCAGGTTGGCCAGCTGCTGCCAGCGGTCGCCCGGCATCTTCCGCAGCATGGAGCCCTTGCCGTAGACGACCTCGTCGTGGCTGATGGGCAGGACGAAGTTCTCGGTGTAGGCGTAGTGCATCGAGAACGTCAGCTGGCCGTGGTGGTAGCTGCGGTACACCGGCTCACGCTCCACGTAGGCCAGCGAGTCGTGCATCCAGCCCATGTTCCACTTGAAGCCGAAGCCCAGGCCGCCCAGGTGCGTCGGCCGGGTCACCCCAGGCCACGCGGTGGACTCCTCGGCGATGGTCATGATGCCGGGGACCTCGCGGTAGACGGTGGCGTTGAACTCCTGGAGGAAGGCCACCGCCTCCAGGTTCTCCCGGCCGCCGTACTTGTTCGGCAGCCACTCGGTGCGCGAGTAGTCCAGGTAGAGCATCGAGGCCACCGCGTCCACGCGGATGCCGTCGATGTGGAACTCCTTGGCCCAGTACAGCGCGTTCGCGACCAGGAAGTTGCGGACCTCCGAGCGGCCGAAGTCGAAGACGTAGGTGCCCCAGTCCAGCTGCTCGCCGCGGCGCGGGTCGCCGTGCTCGTAGAGCGGCGTGCCGTCGAAGCGGGCCAGCGCCCACTCGTCCTTGGGGAAGTGCGCGGGGACCCAGTCGACGATGACCCCGATCCCGGCCGCATGCGCCCGGTCGATCAAGTAGCGCAGGTCGTCGGGCGTGCCGAAGCGCGAAGTCGGCGCGTAGTAGGAGGTGACCTGGTAGCCCCACGAACCGCCGAAGGGGTGCTCGGCCAGCGGCATGAACTCGATGTGGGTGAACCCGGCGTCCTTCACGTAGTCGACCAGTTCGTCGGCGAGCTCCCGGTAGGACAGCCCCTGCCGCCACGATCCGGTGTGCACCTCGTAGACGCTCATCGGGCGCTCGTGCCAACTGGTGGTCGCCCGCTCGGCCAGCCACTCGTCGTCGCCCCACTCGTAGGTGGACTCGGTGACGATGGAGGCGTTCAGCGGGGGGACCTCGGTGGCGAAGGCCAGCGGGTCGGACTTCTCGCGCCAGACGCCGTCGGCGCCGAGCACGTGGTACCGGTAGCGGGTGCCCACCTGGGCGCCGGGGATGAAGATCTCCCAGACGCCGGAGGACCCGAGACGGCGCATCGGGTAGGCGCGGGCCTCCCAGTAGTCGAAGTCGCCGGTGACCTTCACACCCTGGGCGCTCGGGGCCCAGACGGCGAACGAGACGCCCTCCACCGTGCCGCGGGGGGTCTCGTAGCGCCGGACGTGCGCGCCGAGCACCTCCCAGAGGCGCTCGTGCCGGCCCTCGCGGATGAGGTGCTCGTCCAGCGGCCCCAGCGTGGGCAGCCAGCGGAAGGGGTCGTCCACGGTGTGGGTGGTGGTGCCGCCCTCGCCGTCGTCGTACACGACCTCGATGCGGTAGTCACCCGGCTGGCGGGGGAACCCGGCCTCGTAGATGCCGCCGGCGTGCAGCCGGCGCATCTCGTACCGGCTGCCGTCCTCGTCGAGGACGGCGACGGAGACGGCGTCCGGGCGCAGGGTGCGCACGGCCCAACCCTCGGCCGTGCGGTGGGCACCCAGCACCCCGTGGGGGTCGCGGGACCACCCGTCGACGATTGCCTGCAGGTCCTGCTCGGAGAAGGTCTCGATCTCGGCGTCCTCCGCGGCACCCGCCGTGGTGCCGCCCGCGGGGGCGGCGCCGTCGGCCGAGGTCGCGACGGCGGCCTCGACCGGCGCCGGGACGTCGTCACCGGCCGGCTCGCGGACGGGGGCCGCCGGTTCGGCGGCCCCTGGGGCGGTGTCGGTGGCGGTCTCGCCGACGGGGGTGCCACCGGCGTCCTCGGGTGCCTGCGGGTTGTCCGGCTCGGCCGGGTCGGGGTCCGGTGCCACCGGCTGGCCGGCCGGCGCGCCGGTGTCGTCACCGGGCTCGGCGATCGGCGCCGGGGCCACCACCGGGTTGGCGGTGATCTCGGTGTCCTCGCCGCCGGGGTCCGGCGTCGCCTCCGTCGCCGTGGGAGTGGCGGCCACCTTCTTGGCGGTGGCCCGCTTGGCGGTGGTGGCCTTGGTCGCGGCTGCCTTCTTGGCCGGCGCGGCCTTCGTCCCTGGAGCCGCCTTCTTGGCCGCCCGCTTCGCGGGGGCCGCGGCCTCGGTGCCGGCGTCCGCCGCGACGGCCTTCTTCGTGGCCCGCTTACGGGTGGCGGGGGCGGCGTTCACCGGGGGCTCGCTGCCCGCGGCCGCCTCGGCCTGGGCGACCTTCTGCTCCACGGCGCGCTGCAGATCGTCCTTGCTCTGCACGGGGCTCTCGCCTCGGTCGTCGGTCGTCATCGTCTCGCCGTCCTCGTCGCGTCTCGGTGCTCTGGTCCGTGGGGTCGGTGCTCAGTCGCGGTGGGCGATCCGGGACAGCGACTGGAGCGGGATCATCAGCCAGTGCGGACGGTTCCTCGCCTCGTAGACGCATTCGTAAACCGCCTTGTCGGCCTCGAACGCCCGAAGGAGTGGTGATTCCCCGCACGGGTCCAGGCCGCTGGCCTCGGAGTAGCCGGTGCAGAAGGCCGACCGGTTCCTCGCCGCCCACTCCTGGGCGCGGTAGGCGCGCTGGGTGTCCTCGGGTTGCTCGACCAGCATGTGCCGGGCGGCGTAGTCGAAGCTGCGCAGCATGCCCGCGACGTCGCGCAGCGGGCTGTCCAGCTCCCGGCGCTCGGCCAGCGGGCGGGCGGGCTCGCCCTCGAAGTCGAGCACGATCCAGCCGGTGGTCGTGCGCAGCACCTGACCCAGGTGGAGGTCGCCGTGCACGCGCTGGCGGACCACGGGCTCCTGGCTGTCGGCGACCGAGGCGTAGACCCGCCGCAGCCCCTCGGCGTACTCCTGGAGCTGCGGCACGACCTCGATGGCCGCGTCCAGCCGCTCGGTCATCTGCCGGGCGACCTCGGCGTACCACTCGGGAGAGGCCGGCTCGGTGGGCAGCACCCGCGCCATGTCGCCGTGCACCGACGCCGTCGCCGCACCCAGCCGCTCGCTGTCGGCGGCGAAGTCGCCCCCGACCTCGTCGGCGTGCAGGTCGCCCTCGGCGTACAGGTCCCGGACGCTGGCGGTGGCCAGCCGCCACCCGTCGCTCGCGTTGGGCACGAACGTCTGCAGCATCGCCACGGTCGCCGGCGGCGTGGCCGGGTCGTCGTCGTCGATCTCGATGTGACCCAGCAGCGGGGCGATGTGCTCGTTCTCCGCCCGGCGCAGGGCGTCGTGGATCTCGACGTCGGGGTTGAGGCCGGGCTCCAGCCGCCGGAAGAGCTTGAGGATCGCCTCCTGGCCGTAGACCAGCGAGGTGTTGCTCTGCTCCGTGGAGACGATGTCGCCGGGCAGCCCCTCGGGGATGTGACCCTCTCCGGCGGGGGAGAAGCGCATCGGGCCGACGGCGGAACCCTGGGCGAGGTGGATCAGCCACGGGGCGGTCGAGTCGCGGTCGCGCATCGCGTCGTAGGCGAACGACTCGCGTCCGTCGTTGGCCACGACACCGACGAAGGCCGCCTCCATGTCCTCGGAGGGCTGGTCGCGCCAGGAGAGCGGGACCAGGTAGGTGTCGCGGCCGCCGTCGCGGTACTCGATCCGCACCCGGTGCACCGAGAGCACCGGATTGCCACGGTCGAGGAAGAAGCCGTCCTCGGTGACGTCGGCCCACTCCCGGCCCTTGCCGCCGAACCAGCGCTGCTGCGGGATCCACTCGCGGAACAGATCGGTGAGTGCATTCATCGGGTGCCTCCGGACTCGTCGGTCGGGGTCTCGTCGGCGGCGCTGACCACGCCGGCGGCCAGCAGGCTGTCGGCCACGGCGCTGGATGTCGCGCTCGTCCAGTCCTCGGTCTCGTCGGCGGCGGGCTCGGCCGGCTTGGACAGCTCGAACCAGTAGAAGCCGTGTCCGGCGAGGGTGAGCATGTACGGCAGCACGCCGATCTGGGGGAACTCGACCCGGCCGGTGAGCTCGATGGGCGTGTAGCCCTCGAACCGGCGCAGGTCCAGCTCCACGGCCTGCGGGAACCGCGAGAGGTTGTTGACGCAGAGCACCACGTCGTCGCCGAACTCGCGCACGAACGACAGCACCGTGGGGTTGCGCGAGCCCACCTCGGCGTAGCTGCCGAGACCGAACGTCGGGTGCTGCCCGCGGACCTGGATCATCCGGCGGACCCACTGGAGCAGCGAGTTGGTGTTGCGCAGCTGGGACTCGACGTTGGTGACCTGGTAGCCGTAGACCGGGTCCTGGTTCAGCGGCAGGTACATCCGCTGCGGGTCGGCGCTGGAGAAGCCGCCGTTGCGGTCCGGAGTCCACTGCATCGGGGTGCGGACGCCGTCGCGGTCACCGAGCCAGATGTTGTCGCCCATGCCGATCTCGTCGCCGTAGTACAGGACCGGGGAGCCCGGGAGCGACAGCAGGAGCGCGTTGAACAGCTCGAGGGTGTTGACGTCGTTGTCCAGCAGCGGGGCCAGCCGGCGGCGGATGCCGATGTTGGCCTTCATGCGGGGGTCCTTGGCGTACTCCGCCCACATGTAGTCGCGTTCCTCGTCGGTGACCATCTCGAGGGTCAGCTCGTCGTGGTTGCGCAGGAAGATGCCCCACTGGCAGTTGTCGGGGATGTCCGGCGTCTGGGCCATGATCTCCGAGATCGGGAACCGCTGCTCCCGCCGGACGGCCATGAACAGCCGCGGCATCACCGGGAAGTGGAAGGCCATCTGGCACTCGTCGCCGTTCTCGCCGAAGTACTCGACGACGTCGTCCGGCCACTGGTTCGCCTCGCACAGCAGCACCTTGTCGGTGTAGTTGTCGTCGACGACCTTGCGGACGTGCTTCAGGAACTCGTGGGTGCGCGGCAGGTTCTCGCCGTTGGTCCCCTCCTCCTCGAAGAGGTAGGGCACGGCGTCGAGCCGGAAGCCGTCGACGCCCAGGTCCAGCCAGAAGCGCAGGGCGTCGATGATCGCCTCCTGCACCTTCGGGTTCTCGAAGTTGAGATCCGGCTGGTGGGAGAAGAAGCGGTGCCAGAAGTACTGCTTGCGCACCGGGTCGAACGTCCAGTTCGAGCTCTCGGTGTCGACGAAGATGATCCGCGCGTCGGCGTAACCGGTGTCGTCGTCGGCCCACACGTAGAAGTCGCCGTAGGGGCCCTCGGGGTCGCTGCGGCTGGCCTGGAACCACGGGTGCTGGTCCGAGGTGTGGTTCATGACGAAGTCGATGATCACGCGCATGCCGCGGGCATGGGCCTCGTCGAGGAAGTCGTGGAAGTCCTCGATGTTGCCGAACTCGGGCAGGACCGCGGTGTAGTCGCTGACGTCGTAGCCGCCGTCGCGCAGCGGGGAGGCGAAGAACGGCGGCAGCCAGAGGCAGTCGACGCCGAGCCACTGGAGGTAGTCCAGCTTGTCGATCATGCCGCGGATGTCGCCGACGCCGTCGGCGTTGCTGTCGGCGAAGCCGCGGACCAGCACCTCGTAGAAGACGGCGCGCTTGTACCACTCCGGGTCGGACCCCGGAGGCGGCAGAGCGGAGCGGGCGGCAGGGGAGTCGGGGACGGGAACGGTCATCGACGTGGCGCGTATAAACATCTGAGTCTGACGAAGAAAAACATAAGAAGAGACTAAGTGGATGCTAAGTATAAAAA
>NZ_POQU01000112.1 GCF_002938425.1 Blastococcus atacamensis
CCACCCCGCAGATGCCCCAGTCCAGCGCCTGCCCCCGCTCCATGAGCCGGTCCAGGTACATCGCCTGGTGCGACCGGTGGAACCCACCGACCCCGAGGTGCACGATGCCGGCGCGGACGCGGCCGCGGTCGTAGGTGGGCGTCGAGATCGACGCGCTCAGCGAGGACAGGGTGCGATCGTTCAGGGCGAGGGCCACGGTCCCAGCATTCCCCCGGTTCGGCCGGCGTAACGGGATCACGGCTGGACGGTCGCGGCACCGCTTCCCGGGCCGGGCGCCTGGAGGAAGGCCGCGACCAGGTCGCCGAGCATCTGCCGCTGGTGGTCCCGACGTGCCGGGTCCAGCATGTCGCGGCCCAGGACGGCGCCGAACGTGTGCCGGTTCGCGGTCCGGAAGACGCAGTAGGCGCTGATGACCTGGTGGACGTCGAGGGCGTCGACGTCGTCCCGGAAGACCCCGGACTCCCGTCCACGCCGCAGGATCGTCCCGAGCGCGGCCAGGGTCGGCTCGGTCAGACCCCGGAGGACGGTCGACCTGCCGAGGTGCTCGGCCCGGTGGATGTTCTCGATGCTGACGAGCCGGATGAAGTCCGGATGGGCCTCGTGGTGGTCGAAGGTGAGCGCGGCCAGCTCGCGGATCGCCGTGACGGGGTCGAGGTGCTCGACGTCGACCTGCTGCTCCAGCGCCCGGATCCCGGCGTAGGCGTGCTCCAGGACGGCGACGTAGAGCTGCTCCTTGCCGCCGAAGTAGTAGTAGATCATCCGTTTGGTGGTGCGGGTCCGAGCCGCGATCTCGTTGATCCGCCCGCCGGCGTAGCCCCGGTCGGCGAACTCGCGGGTGGCCACGGCCAGGATCTCCGCCCGGGTCCGGCCCGCGTCGCGGATGCGCTCGGTACCGGCCGGGGGCTCCGTCGGCCCCACGTCCGGACGGTGCGTGGTCACGGTCGGCCTCCCCGAGTCGGTGCCGCGAGATTAGGGGCCGCGCGAGGTGAGCGGCCTCCCCACCCCGTCCGGCGCGGGGACTGGCGCGTCCGGTGGCTGGTGTGGTCCCCTCGAACAACTCACCAACTGGTACATACGGAGGCCCGCCGATGACCGCCGTCCGCAGGAGCGTGGCGACCGTCTGCCTGTCCGGAACCCTCGAGGACAAGCTGGCCGCGGCCGCCGCGGCGGGTTTCGACGGGATCGAGGTCTTCGAGCCCGACCTCATCGCCTCGTCGTGGTCCCCGCGGGAGATCGCCCGCCGGTGCGCCGACCTCGGCCTCACCATCGACCTGTACCAGCCCTTCCGGGACCTCGACTCCACCGATCCCGACCGCTTCGCCCGGAACCTGCGCCGCGCCGACCGCAAGTTCGACGTCATGGAGCAGCTGGGCGTCGACACGATCCTGGTCTGCTCCTCGGTCTCCGACGACGCCGTCGAGGACCCCGACCGGCTGGCCGAGCAGCTGGCCACGGCGGCGTCCAGGGCCGGCGAGCGCGGGCTGCGCCTGGCGTACGAAGCGCTGGCCTGGGGCCGGCACGTGTCCACCTGGGAGGCCTCCTGGGAGCCCGTGCGCCGCGCCGACTCCCCCGCCCTGGGCCTGTGCCTCGACAGCTTCCACGTGCTGTCACGCGGTGGGGACCCGACGGGCTTCGCGCAGGTTCCGGCGGACAAGCTGTTCTTCCTGCAGCTGGCCGACGCCCCGCGGCTGCAGATGGACGTCCTCCAGTGGAGCCGGCACCACCGGCTGTTCCCGGGGCAGGGCGCCTTCGACCTCCCGGAGTTCCTGCGCTGCCTGCTCGCCGCGGGCTACACCGGCCCGCTCTCGCTCGAGGTGTTCAACGACGTCTTCCGGCAGTCCGACCCCTGGCGGACGGCCGTCGACGCCATGCGGTCCCTCGTCTGGCTCGAGGAGGCGCTCGGCGCGGTCTGGCCGGAGTCCGGCCTGACCGTTCCGCCGCCGGCACCCGAGCTCACCGGCCACTCCTTCGTCGAGCTGGGCGTCGACGGGGTCTCCGGCCCGCAGGTGGGCTCGGCGCTGGCCGCGCTGGGGTTCGCGCACACCGGGCAGCACCGGTCCAAGCCGGTCCAGCTGTGGGAGCAGGGCACGGCGCGGGTCCTGCTCAACGCCTCGGTGACCCGCCCCGCGGCAGCGGGGGTCGCCGCGGTGTCCGCACTCGGTCTGGAGAGCGAGGACCCCGGCCGGTCCGCCGCCCGCGCGCAGGCGGTGCGGGCGCCGATCCTGCCGCGGACGCGCGGTGCCGACGAGGCGGACCTCTCCGCGGTGGAGGCGCCGGACGGCACGCAGATCTTCTTCACCCGCACCGGTCCCGGGGGCTGGCCGGCCGACTTCCTGTCCACCGGCACCACCGCGCCGGGCACCGGCGTGCTGGCCATCGACCACATCGGGCTGACCCAGCCGTTCGACGCCTTCGACGAGGCCGGCCTGTTCTACCGGGCCGTCCTGGGTCTCGAACCGCACGCCGTCGCCGAGGTGGCGGCGCCCTACGGGCTGATCCGCACCCGCTCGGTCACCGACACCTCCCGCCGGGTCCGGCTGGCCCTGAGCGTCTCGGCGCTGCGCCGGGGCGGCTGGACGCCGGGGGTCCCGGACCCGCAGTACGTCGCCCTCGCGACCGACGACATCGTTGGCACGGTGGCCCGGATGCGCGAGGCCGGCGCGCCGCTGCTGCCCCTGCCGGCCAACTACGCCGACGACCTCGACGCCCGCTTCGACCTCCCGCCGGACCTCCTCGCCGCCATCCGGGAGCACGGGCTCATGTACGAGGAGGACGGCCAGGGCGGCTACCTGCACGCGGCCACCGCGGTGCTGGGCGACCGGGTGTTCTTCGAGGTCGTCCAGCGGCTGCGCGGCTACGACGGCTACGGGAGCACCGATCTCCCCGTCCGCATGGCGGCGCACCGCCGGGCCCGCAGCACGGCCGCCGCAGCGCCGCGCTGACCGGAGCCGGTCAGCCGGAGGTGCGCTCGCGGGCCGCCCGCGCGCGAGGGTGCTCGAGCATGCGGTCGACCAGCAGCCGCAGCCGCGTCAGGCGCGCACGCCGGTCGGAGTCCAGCAGCCCCAACCCGCCGTCGCCACCGATGACCACGGGCACCTGCGGAGGCACGACGGCCAGCTGACCGGCAGCCGCCTCCCCGGCACCCTCGAGCGCGCGCGCGTCGACCCGCACGTAGCCGAGGTGCTCCCACAGGTCGGTCACCGCGGCGGAGACGGTCTCCGCGTCCACGCCCAGGACCGGCACGTCGAGCACCACCCCTCCCCCGCTGGGCGCCACCACGGCGACGGCGTCCGCCAGCAGGTCGGGCCGGTCGGCGGGCACCGAGGACAGCAGCGGCCGGATCCGGAACGGCCGGGCCTGCTCGGCGAGCTCGGCGAAGCTCTCGGTCCGCTGCGCCAGGTCTGCCACCCCGTCGGCGAAGCGCGCCGTGAGGAACTGGGCGCCCAGTCGTGCCCCGAAGTCCAGCACCCGGCCGTGTCCGCGGTGCACGTCGTCGCGGCCGAGCGAGCCGCTCAGCTCGACCCGGCCGACGTCGAGCACCGTCGCCCGGGCCTCCAGCAGCCGGTCGATGGTGGCCGCGAGCAGTTGCGTCCCCGACCCGCCGGACCACCAGGCCTCGGTCTCGGGAACCGCCCCCACGTGCAGGCCCATCGAGTCCCAGCCGCAGGCGACGAGCTCGTCGATCATCTCCAGGGGTGTGAGGGGGTGCACCAGCGACTGGTGCACGGCGAGTCGGTTCACGAGGAGGTCTCCTGTTCGAGGTCGGGCGGGATGTCGACCGGCGAGCCGGTGCGGGCGGATTCGCGGACGGCGTCGACCACGCGGAGGCTGCGCAGTCCGGCCCGTCCGCTGCACAGCGGCGCCGCGCGGCCACGGATGACCTGCGCGAAGTGGCTGACCTGGTTGGCCAGCGGGTCGGGGCGCTCCACGTCCACCACCGACGCGACGAAGGGCGCCCACCAGGAGGGCTCGCCCTCGAACGTGGTCAACCGCATGGTCGGCACGGAGAGGGAGCCGGCCGTACCGGCGAGGTGGTAGCAGTCCTCGTCGGGATGCGTGGGGTAGCTCGGGTCCTCGCCCGCCGTCTGCTCCCAGGAGCGGACCGAGGCAGCCGCGTCCGAGAGCAGCAGCGTGCCCAGTGCCCCGCCGGCGAAGGTCAGCACCGCCGCCGCGGTGTCCTCCACGGGGAAGCCGCGGGCGGCGTTCGAGGTGGTGGCCTGCACCCGCACGACCTCCCCGGCGAGGGACTGCAGGTTGTTCACGTCGTGCACCAGGTTGAGCAGCACCGGGCCCCCGCCGGGACGACGGCGCCAGCCGTCCCCGGCATCGAAGTAGTCGGCGGGCTTGCGGAAGAGGGTCGTGCCGGCCACGGCCACGAGCCGGCCGAGGAGGCCGTCGGCGACCACCCTGCGCGCCGCGGCCATGATCCCGCTGTAGGTGCGGTGATGGCCGGTGAGCAGCGGGACCCCGGCCTCGTCCGCGGCGGCCACCAGGCGCTCCGCCCCCTCGACGGTGTCGGCGAGCGGCTTCTCCACCAGCACCGGCACTCCCGCGGCGAGGCACTCCAGCCCGCCCACGACGTGCGCCTGGTTGGGGGTGGCGAGGACGACGCCGTCCGGCCGTCCCCGGTCGAACAGCTCGGCGAGCGTCTCGTACCGAGGAACCCCGTACCGGTCGGCCACCCGCTGCGCCGCGGGGACCGGGTCGACGATGCCGGCCAGCCGGGTGTCGGACCCGGCGGCGATCCGCTCGACGTGCCGTGCGCCGATGAGGCCGACCCCGGCGACCGCGAGCCGGACTGGCTGGGCCACCCCTCAGCCCGCGTCGCGGGAGAGCTGGGACAGCGCCCGGATCGCCAGCGGATACCCCTGCACCCCGAGTCCGACCACGACCCCGACGGCGACCGGCGAGATGTAGGAGTGGTGCCGGAACGGCTCACGCCGGTGGACGTTGGAGATGTGCAGCTCGATCACCGGGAGCTCGATGCCCTCGATCGCGTCGTGCAGGGCCACCGAGGTGTGCGTGTAGGCGCCGGCATTGACCACCGCCCCGATGCACCGGCCGGCCTTCGCCTCCCACCCGAACTCGTGGATCCAGTCGACGAGCTCGCCCTCGTGGTTGGACTGCCGGAACTCCACGGTCAGGCCGAGCTCCGCCGCCTCGGCGCGGCACAGGGCCTCCACGTCCGACAGGGTCGTGCGCCCGTACACCTCCGGCTTGCGGGTGCCCAGCAGGTTCAGGTTCGGGCCGTTGAGCACGAGGACGGTCGTCATGGGAGTTCCTCCGGGGTTCGGCAGGCGGGGTCAGGCGATCCGGACCGCGGAGCCCGTGCGGTCGGCGCCGTCGGCGGGGAACCGCTCGAGGACGCCGGGGTCGTGGCCGGGGACGATGAGACCGGCGTCGTCCGCCAGCTCGGTGATCCGGTCGAAGGCGCCGTACACCGCGGGCATCGTGTGCAGGATCGGCGCGGGGCGGTCCGACGTCAGGTTCTCGTAGAAGTGGGCGGCGTCCGACGCCAGGACGACGTGCCCGGCCCCGGTGGCGAGCCGGACCAGCTGCATCCCGGCGGTGTGCCCACCCACGAGGTGGACGCTCAGCCCGGGCAGCAGCTCCGCGTCGCCGCTGACCGCCCGGCGCCGGCCCGATCCGGCCAGGTGCTCGAGGTCCTCCGGCGCGCAGAGCCAGCGCTCACGGGTGAGCCGCTGCGCCCACGGCCCGGTCCAGTAGTCCCACTCGGCCTCCTGCACGACGTAGGTGGCGTTCGGAAGATCGGCGACGACCCCCGTGTGGTCGTAGTGCAGGTGCGTGAGCACCGACCAGCCGATGTCCTCGGCCCGCACACCGAACCGTCCCAGGAGGTCGACCGGCGAGCCGAGGTACTGGAGGCCGGGGACCGCCGCGGCCCGCGAGGGCCCGATACCGGCGTCGACGAGCACGACGTCGGTGTCGGAGACGGCCAGCCAGACGTAGTAGGCGGTCGGGTGCGGCTCCGCTGACCGCTCGTCGTGCCCCAGGAAGTGCTGCCCGCGTCGCCCCCGGCGCATGCCGTAGGCGAGAGCCCACACCCGCCACCTCCCCGGGGCCTGCGGGCGCAGCGAGGCCAGCCGGTCGGTCACTCGTCCTCCGCGAGGGAGACGGCCCGGAGCTCGTCGGGGGTGGCGCTGCCGAAGCCGAAGAACTCCAGGTAGGCCGGGATCTGCTCGTAGAGCATGTCCTTGCCGATCTGCACCGGGCAGCCGAGAGCCCGGGCCGCCTGCAGGAACGGGGTGAACTCCTGGCGCATCACGACCTCGCCGACGAAGGTCGTCGGCGCCAGGCGCGTCACGTCGACCGGCAGCGGGTCGTCGTCCTTCATGCCGAGCGGCGAGGCGTTGACCACGAGGTCGTAGCCGTCGGGGTCGGCGGAACCGGTGCCGACCTGCAGGTCCGGATAGTGCTCGAGCAGCCGTCCGGCGAGCGCATCGGAGGCCGACCGGTCGGGGTCGAACAGGCCCAGCCCACCGACGCCGGCCTCGGCCAAGGAGGCGGCGATCGGCGACCCCACTCCCCCGTTGCCGACGACGAGGGCGCGGGTGCCGCGGGGGTCGAAGCCCTTCCGGAGCAGCCCGCGGACGAAACCGGTGCCGTCGAACTGGTCGGCGAGCAGCGTCCCGTCGTCGCGCCGCACCACCGCGTTCGCGGCACCGGCCACGCGGGCGGTGGGCGACAGGGCGTCCACCAGCTCGGTGGTGGTGACCTTGTGCGGCATCGTCACCAGCGCGCCGCGGATGTTGGTCAGCGAGAAGAGGGCTCGGAAGAAGTCGGGGTAGTCGCCCGCGCGGACCCCCATCGGCACCACGACGGCATCGATGCCCTGCTTCTGGAACCACGGGTTGTAGACCAACGGCGCCTTGAAGGCGTGGGTGGGGTATCCCAGGTGGGCGAGCAGGGTCGTCGTCCCGCTGATCATGTGTCGTTCCCGTTCTGGCCGCCGCGGTGCGCGGCGGCCGGAGAGGTGGCCCCGGGACGACGCGCACTGCCCGTCCCGGGGCCGGAGTTCTCTTCGGTCACTCGGCCGCGTTGCGGATGGCCTCGTAGACCTCCAGCTGCTCACCGGAGTAGTTCTCGGTGAAGTACTCCTCGGCCTGGGACTGGAAGGCGTCGACGTCGACGTCGTCGACCACCTCCATGCCGCCGGACGCCCACTCGTCGAGCTGCTGCTGCTCGAGCTCCTCGACGCACTGGGGCACCTGCTCCACCGCGGACTCGACGGCCGCCGACAGCGCCTCCTGCTGCTCCTCCGAGAGGTCGTTCCACACCGGCCCGACGACCACCAGGTTGGAGTTCTGCTGGTGCCCGGAGAGACTGATGACCTTCTGCACCTCGTCGAGGTTCTGCGACGCGATGTTGGTGATCGGGTTCTCCTGGCCGTCCACGATGCCCTGCTGCAGCGCCAGGTAGAGCTCCTCGAAAGCGACCTCGGTCGGGGTGGCCCCGAGCGCCTCGGCGTTCATCAGGTACTGCGGCGAGTTCGGGAAGCGCATCCGCAGGCCCTCGAGGTCACCCGGCTCGCGGATGGGCTCGTTGGCCGTGAAGTGCCGGGCGCCGGCGGACCACGCGCCGAGGATCTCCACACCGGTGGCGTCGGCGAAGCTCTGCCGCACGTCGGCGGAGGCGTCGCCGGCGAAGAACTCCGACAGGTGCTGGGCGTCGTCGAACGCGTAGGCGGCGTCCACGACACCGATGGGCTCGTGGACGGCGCCGAGGGCCGAGGCGCCCTGGATGTCGATGTCGTGGTCGCCGGCGACCACGGCCTGGACGCGGTCGGCGTCCCCGCCGAGCTGGCTGGCGCCGAAGATCTCCACCGTCAGGCCGACGTCGGCCGCGGCGACCTCGTCGGCGATGACCTGGGCCCCGCAGCGGTGCTGAGGCTGGTCGTCGGTGTAGCTGTGCGCGAGGTCGAGCGTGATCTCCTCGTTGGCCGAACCGCCACCACCACCACCGCTGCCGCCGTCGTCGCTGCCGCCGCAGGCAGCGGCGAGGAGCAGGGGCAGGGCCATGCTGGAGGCGAGGGCGATGCGCCGGCGCCGAGAACGAGTCTTCATGAGGTCCCTCCGTTGGGTTCGAGATGTCAGGTCGTCGGACGTCAGACGCCGGAGTGGGGCACCCGGCAGCTGGGGTGGTGCGGTAGGGGTCCGCGTGCTCGCGGCAGGAAGGCCGGAACCGGGTCGGGGCGGGTCCGGCCCGCTGCGCCGGCGCCTCACAGGCCGAGCTTCTGCGGCAGCCAGGTGACGGCGTCGGGGAACGCGATGATCAGCCCGCAGATGACCAGCAGCGGGACGATGAACGGCAACGCACCCAGGAAGACCGTCGAGGGCTTCGCCCTGGTGATCGCGCTCAGCACGAAGAGCACCGTGCCGACCGGCGGCGTGAGCAGCCCGATCATCGTCGAGAGGATCATCAGGACACCCAGCGCGATCGGGTCCACCCCGAACTGGTTGCTGATCGGCAGGATGATGGGGACGGTGAGCACGAGGATCGCCGTCGGGTCGATCGCGGTGCCCAGCAGCAGCATGACGAGCGCGACGAGGAGCAGGAACACCGTCGGGTCGTCGGTCAGCGCGAAGAGCGCCTCGGAGATCATCTGGGGCACCCGCTCGCGAGCCATGATGTGGCCCAGCAGCGAGGCGGACGAGACGATCAGCATGATCGCCGCTGAGGTCGCGACCGTCTCCGCCAGCACCGCCGGCAGGTCGCGGATCCTGAGGCTGCGGTAGAGGAAGCAGAGCAGGAGCATGTAGGCCACGCCCACGGCCGCGGCCTCGGTCGGCGTGAAGGCGCCCGAGAGGATGCCGCCGAGGATGATCACCGGCGCGCCGAGCGGCCCGATGACCCTGCGCCCGGTCTCCCGCACCCGCTGCCAGGAGAACTCCGTCGTCTGGATGTCGGGGTACCGGCGGACGAGGAGGAAGACGACGACACAGAGACCGAACGCCATCAGCAGCGCCGGGACGACGGAGGCGGCGAAGAGCGCGCCGGTCGAGACGGCCGCCAGGCCGGCGAAGATGACCGCCGGGATGCTGGGCGGCATCACGGGGGCGATGAGCGAGGCGGCGCCGGTCACGCCGAGGGCGAACTTCGTCGGGTAGCCGTTGCGCTGCATCGCCGGGATCTGGATCTTGCCGAGCGCGGCGGCGTCGGCCACCGCTGATCCGCTCATCCAGGAGAACCCGACGCTCACGCCGATGCTGACGTAGCCCAGGCTGCCGCGCACCCGGCCGACGCAGGCGAGGGCGAAGTCGAAGAGCCGGTCGGCGATGCCACCGCGGTTGGCGACGACGCCGAGCAGGATGAACAGGGGGACCGCCAGCAGCGGGAAGCTGGAGACCGCGGCCGTGAGCAGGCGCAGGCTCGCACCGACCGACTGCCCGGACAGCCACATGTAGGCCAGTGACGGGCCGAGGAAGGCGAAGGCGACGGGGACGCGCAGCAGGAGCAGCAGCGCGATGGCCAGGAACAGCCAGAGGACGCTCATTCGGCACCGACCACGGTGGGAGCGGGAGATGCCGGGACCCCGCGCACCGCGAACCGCACGGCCGCGACGGCAGCCCGGATCGCGGTGCTGACGAAGCCCAGCAGCGGCAACGCGTAGAACCACGACATCGGCAGGCGCAGCGACGGCGAGCGCAGCCGCCCCGTGGACAGCATGAGGTCGTAGGCCTCGACCGCGAACGCGGCCCCGACCAGCGCCACGACCAGGCAGGCGAACACGCGGACGAACCGGGCGACCAGCGGGCTGTCGACGAGGTCGATCACCTCGAGGCTGATGTGGCCCTCCATCGTCACCAGCACCCCGGCCATCACGAAGGTGAGCCAGACGAGGCAGAACCGCGCCAGCTCGCCGGTCCAGGTGAACCCGTCGAAGGGCAGGTAGCGCTGAGCGGCCTGCAGCAGGACGCACAGGAACATGACGACGGTGGCCGTCGCCGCCAGCCCGATCTCGATCGCGGTGATCATGTCTATTATAAACATATAACGCTGACGAAGCAGCGGATAATGTACTTA
>NZ_POQU01000113.1 GCF_002938425.1 Blastococcus atacamensis
TGCGGGGGGGGCGGGGCGGGCGCGCCGCGCGCCCTACGACGGCCGCGTGTAGACGGCCAGGTCGACGGCGACCGTGACCGGCAGCGACGCCGGGAGGAGCTGCAGCGACGCCGCCAGATCACCCGGCGCGAGGTGCCGGGCGTGCGGCCCCATCCCGACCAGGGTGGCGATCGCCGGGCGGTCCAGCCGGGCCGTCCAACGGTGGCCGGCGGACGAGGAACGCCGCAGGTGGGGCTCGAGCGAGGCGGCCAGCCGCTCGGCCTTGTCGGGGTCGACACGGAGCAGCGCGAGCGGCCCGACGATCTCGGTCAGGTGGTCCGGCGCCGGCGTCACCACCACGAGCCGGCCACCCGGCCGCAGCACGCGGGCGATCTCCGCGCCGTTGCGCGGGGCGAACACGACCAGCACCCGGTCGGCGACGCCGTCCAGCAGCGGCAGTCGCGCCCACGCGTCGGCGACGACGGCCATCGCCCGGGGATGGGCCCGTGCCGCCCGGCGCGCGGCGTAGCGCGAGGCGTCCAGGACCAGGCCCACCGCATCGGGCAGGTCGTCGAGGACGCGGGCCAGGTGGTGCCCCGTGCCGCCGCCGAGGTCGACCACGGACCTCGGGGACGCAGCCCCGTCGACGACGGCGTCACGGAGCGCGGCGGTCAACGGGTCGTAGTGACCGGCGGAGAGGAACGCCACCCGGTCGGCGACCATCTCCGCCGAGTCACCTCCCGGCGGCCGGCGCCCCGGCGGCAGCAGCGTGAGGTGGCCCTGCCGGGCGCGGTCCACGAGGTGCCCGGCCGCGCAGCGCAGTCCCGCTCCCCTGTCGTCGACGCCGAACGGCGCGGCGCAGACCGGGCACGACAGCAGGGCGACCGCGCGTGGGTCCAGCGGGAGCGGGCTCACCGGCGGGGCGGGACCGGGTGGAAGGTGAGGTCGAGCAGCTTCCCCGCGTCGGCGACGGCGGTGACGTAGGTGCCGTGCGGCTGCCGCCGGCGATCGGTGGGCGACCCCGGGTTGACCAGGCGCAGGCCGGACGCCGCCCGCGTGTCCCACGGGATGTGGCTGTGCCCGAAGACGAGGACGTCGGTGTCGGGGAACCGGGCGGCGCACCGCGCCTCCCTGCCCTTGGCGTCCCCCGTCTCGTGCACGACGGCGAACCGCAGCCCCTCGACCTCGAAGCGGGCGACCTCCGGGAGCCGCACGCGGAAGGCGCCGTGGTCGTTGTTGCCGTGGACCGCGACCAGCCGCCGGCACCGCCGCTCGAACTCGTCCAGGAGCCCGAGGTCGACCCAGTCGCCGGCGTGCACGACGACGTCGGCGCCCTCGATGTCCCTCCACAGGGGATGAGGTAGGTCACGCGCGCGCTTGGGGACGTGCGTGTCGGAGGTGAACACCAGCGAAACAGGCACGACGACATGGTCCCAGGCCGTTAGGTTCGCTCCGGCCGGCGACCCGGCCGATCCCCCGCACGACCCCGAGGAACCCCCAACACGCTGACCTTCGGCGGCTTCCTGCTGCTCGGCGGCCGGATCGCGGACTTCTGGGGCCGCAAGCGGACCCACCTCATCGGCGCGGCCGGTTTCGCCCTCGCCTCGGCGCTGGGCGGCATCGCCAAGAACGAGGCCATGCTGTTCGGCGCCCGAGCTCTGCAGGGCGTGTTCGGCGCACTGCTGGCGCCGGCGTCGCTGGCGCTGCTCACCGTGCTCTTCACCGACCCCAAGGAGCGCGCCAAGGCCTTCGGCGTCTACGGCGCGATCGCCGGTGGTGGTTCGGCCATCGGCCTGCTGCTCGGCGGTGTGCTGACCGAGTACGCCGACTGGCGCTGGTGCTTCTGGGTGAACCTGCCGGTCGCCCTGCTCGCCATCGTGCTGGCCATCCCGATCGTGCCCGAGAGCAAGGCCCCCGGTGACACGAGGTACGACATCCCCGGCGCCGTCCCGATCACGCTCGGCCTGGCGTCGATCGTGTACGGGTTCACCCGCGTCGCCGAGGCGTCGCAGACGAACTCGTTCGAGGCCGCCGAGGCCAACGCGCGGGCCGCCGCACAGGGATCGACCCAGCTGGTCAGCCCCGAGAGCGGCTGGACCGACGGACCGGCCTGGCTGTTCATCGTGGCGGGCCTCGTGCTGGTGGCCCTGTTCGTCGTCGTGGAGATGCGCACCCGGAACCCGCTTCTTCCGATGCGCATCGTGCTCGACCGCAACCGCGGCGGCGCGTACCTGACCTCGACCCTGGTCGGGGCCGGGCTGATCGGCGCCTTCTTCTTCCTGAGCCTCTACTTCCAGCAGGTGCTCGGCTACGAGCCCGTGCACGCCGGCCTCGCCTCGCTGCCGGTCACCCTGGGCGTCTTCGTCTCCGCGGGCGCGGCCAGTGCCCTCGTGCCGCGGATCGGGCCGAAGCCGCTGATGGTCCTGGGTGGGCTGCTCGCCGCGGCGGGCTGTTCACGCTGTCCTTCGTGAGCACCGACACCGGTTTCTGGCAGCTGCCCTTCCCGGGCCAGGTCCTGCTGGGTCTCGGCCTGGGCTTCACCTTCGTGCCGCTGTCGAACCTGGCACTGGTCGGCGCGGGGGTGCATGACGCCGGGGCGGCCAGCGCGATGCTCAACGCCACGCAGCAGGTGGGCGCCTCCATCGGCACCGCCGTCCTCGCCTCCCTCTCGGTGGCGGCGATCAGCAACTACACCGCTGACGCACTCATCTCGGGGGGTGACCCGCAGGACCCGGCCCTCGGGCTCGGGGCGCAGGTGGAGGGCTACACGACCGCCTTCACGTGGGCCTCGGTCCTCCTGGTGGCCGGCGCCCTGGTCTCCGCCTTCCTGATCAAGGCGACCAAGGACGACCTGCCGGCCGAGGGCGACGCCGTCGTCCACGTCGGTTGACGGACCTCGCTGCCCCCCACGCCTCGGTGAAACACCCCGTCCTCCCCCACCTTCGCAAGCTCAGGTCGGGCCCCGGGACGGGGCGCCCCTGCAGCGAGGCCGTTCCATCACGTCAACCGCGGTCGGCCAGTGCGCGCAGCCGGGCGTTGTAGGCGGTGAGCTCCGCGTCCCCGTCGCGGTCGGCGGCGCGGTCGGCGGTGCGTGCCCGGCGCCCGTCCGAGCGGACCCAGGAGAAGAACACCACCGCCAGCACGAGCACGGTCGGGAGCTCCCCGAAGGACCAGACGACGCCGCCGGCGATGCCCTGGTCCCCCAGCGGGTCGATGCCCCACCCGGCCGGCGGCTCGGCGAAGCTGTCGACCACCAGCGAGCCGGCCATCATGATCGCGACGCCGAAGAACGCGTGGAACGGCACGGGGAGGAAGAGCTCGATCATCCGGCCGGGGTGGCTCAGCGTCCGCGGCCACGGGTCCTGCGCGACGATCGGGCCGAAGAAGAGCAGCCCGGTGACGACGAAGTGCGCCAGCATGAACTGGTGCCCGGCCGGGTTGGCCATGAGGACGTCGAACAGCGGCGTGAAGTAGACGCCGTAGAGGCTGGCAATGAACAGCGGCACGCTGAACAGCGGGTGCGCGATGAACCGGGCGAACCGGCTGTGCAGGGCGCCGAGCAGGAGCGCCCGGGGAGTTCCCGCGGCGCCGTGGCCGCGCGGCAGCGTCCGGAGGGCGAGCGTGACCGGGGCGGCCAGCAGGAGGAGCAGCGGCGTGATGAGCGACAGCACCATGTGCTGCGTCATGTGCAGGCTGAAGATCACCATGCTGTAGCCGTTGAACCAGGTGCCGGTGACGGCGAACAGCGACGCCGAGCCGGCGATCCAGGCCAGGCTGCGCCACCACGGCCAGGTCACCCCGGACCGCCGCAGCCGCAGGACCGCGGCCACGTAGACGACCACGCCCAGCACGCTCAGGACGGCGAGGACCGACCAGGGATCCAGGTGCGGCAGGAACAGCCGGACCGGCGTGGGCGGAACGCCTGGAACCCACATCCCCGAGTGGTGCCCGTGCTCCACCGCGATCTCCTCCTGTTCCCGTCCCTACGGCTCCCACTGTCCCACCGGGAGGCGAGGTGCTGGAACGGCCTCCCCTCAGGGGCCCGCGCCGAGCCTGCGAGGCGTCAGTCGTGGACGGGGGCCTCGTGCCCCGCGTGCGCCTCGGCCTCCAGCTGGAACGTGCAGTGCTCGACGTCGAAGTGGTCCCCCAGGCAGGCGCAGAGGGCGTCCAGCACCCGGCCCCCGTGACCGGCGGCCAGCGCCTCGTCGGTGACGACGACGTGCACCGACAGCACCGGCAGTCCCGAGGTGATGGTCCACGCGTGCAGGTCGTGCACGCCCAGGACGCCGTCGACGCCCAGGATGTGCGCCCGCACCTCGTCCATGTCCACACCCCGGGGTGCGGCCTCCAGCAGCACGTCGAGCGCCTCGCGGAGCAGGTGCCACGCCCGCGGCAGCACCAGGCAGCCGATGACGACCGACGCAACGGTGTCGGCGGACGTCCACCCCGTCGTCGTGATCACGACGGCGGCGACGATCACCGCCACCGAGCCGAGCGCGTCGGCCAGCACCTCCAGGTAGGCGCCGCGCACCGCCAGGGACTCCCCGCGGCCGCGCTGCAGCACCACCAGCCCGGCCAGGTTCACGACCAGACCCACCACCGCGATTCCCAGCATCAGGCCCGCGCCGACCTCGGGCGGATCGCCGATGCGGCGGACGGCCTCCACCAGCACGTAGCCGGCCACCCCGAGCAGGAGCAGCGCATTGGCGACCGCGGCCAGGATCTCCGCCCGCTGCCACCCGAAGGTCCGGCGTCCGCGGGCCGGACGCTGCGCCAGCGTCACCGCACCCAGGGCCAGGGCGATGCCCGCGGCGTCGGTGGCCATGTGGCCGGCATCGGCCAGCAGGGCCAGCGAGCCGGAGACGGCGGCGCCGACGACCTCCGCGGCCAGCACGGCGATGGTGAACACGAGCACGACAGCCAGCCGGCGGCGTTGCGGGCCGGCGGCCGTGCCCGACCCGTGCCCGTGCCCGTGCCCCATCGTCTGCTCCCTGCCCCGTCCCGGACGGACACCGCAGTGTCCCCCACGCATGACACCCCCGGCCGGATCGGTCCGGTCGGGGGCGTCGTAGCGGTGGTGCCGGTGATCAGATCTGGACGCCGCGCTCCCGGAGCCACGGCAGCGGGTCGATCTTGGTGCCGTTGAGGCCACCGACGTGCACCTCGAAGTGCAGGTGCGGCCCGGTCGACTGACCGCGGTTGCCGAGCAGGGCGATGGTGTCGCCCGCCCGGACCACCTGACCGGCCTCGACCAGGATCTCGTCCATGTGGCCGTAGACCGTGACGTCGCCGTTCTCGTGCTGGATGTACACCGCGAGTCCGAAGCCGCTCGCTGGGCCGGCCTCGAGCACGACGCCGTCCATGGCCGCGTACTCCGGCGTGCGCATCGGCGCAGCCAGGTCGATGCCGGCGTGCAGCGTGCCCCAGCGGGCACCGAAGCCACTGGTGAGCCGAGCGCCTTCGACGGGGAGCACGACGTCGGGGCGGGCAGCCTCGGCCGCCGCCTCCACCGCGAGCCGGTCGGCCTCGGCCTGCGCGTCGGCTGCTGCCGTGCGCTCGGCGTCGCGGACGTTGCGGCTGCTGACCAGACCCTGCAGGCGGGTCGTCGCCTCGGCGTTGGCCACGGCGAGCTCCGGTGGGGCCGCCTCGATGCCCAGCTGCTCGGCGACGCTCACCGATTGGCTGACCGTCGTCGTCTCCACCTTGGTCGGCTGCCCGGCGGCCGCGCCGCTGATGCTCAGCGCACCCACCAGCGCGGCCGCGAGGTGGAGCGAGGGACGACGGCGCGTGGACGGGACGCGCCGGGTCAGCAGGCGGCGGCCACGAGCGACCTCGGCGACGACGACGGCCGCGTCGGCGGCGGGCGCCTCCGGGACGTCCACCGACGCCGGGGGCTCGACCGGCTCGGCGGGGACGAGGGCGATCGCCGTGCGCTTGTACGGCGTCGGGCGCTGCGTTCCCGTCTCCGCAGAGGCTGCGGCCTTGGCGGCGATGGCCTTGACCACGACCGCGCGGGCGGCGGTGATCCGGGCAGAGCTCGCCGTCTCGGCGCGGTGCCGTCCACGGGGGCGTGCCGGCTGGGTGGCGGCCGTGACCGGTGCTGCGGCCGCGCTTCCGGCGGCCGGCCGAGTGGCGCGGGCCTTCGTCCCGGTCGGCTTGACGGTCGCCACGTCGGTGACGACCGGCTTCGTCGCTGAGGGCTTCGCGGCGGCGGGCTTCGCGGCGGCGGGCTTCGCGGCGGCGGGCTTCGCGGCGGCGGGCTTCGCGGCGGGCTTCGCTGCGGCCTTCGCGGCCGACGTGGCAGCCGCAGGCTTCGGCGCGGCCCTCTTCGACGCTGCGGGCTTCGGCGCGGCCGTCTTCGACGCCGCGGGCTTCGCGGCAGCGGCCTTCGTGACCGTGGTCCGCGCCGCGATCCGCTTCACCGGGGCGACGACAGCCGCCTCGGCGACGGCGGGCTCGGCGACGGCCGGCTTCGCCACAGCGGTCTTCGCCGCGGCCGGCTTCCGGACGGCCGGCTCGGCAGCGGCGGCCTTCGCAGCCACCGGCTTCGCGGCAGCGGTCGTCGCGCCAGTGGTCCCCCCGGCGACCGCGGCGGCGTTCGCCTGGGCGCGCTTGGCGGCGGCCGCGGCCTTGCGGGTTGCCGCCGCGGTGGCGGTGGCCGCCTTCGAACCGGCGGCCTTGGCCGTCGCGGTGCGGGCGACCTCGGCGCCGGCGGCGATGGTGCCGACGGCGGCAGCGGCACTGGTTCCCCGGGTGCCGGCGGTTCGGGTGCTGCTGCGGATGGTCGAGTCGGTGGTCCGGGCGGTTCCTGCGGGCGCCTTCCCCTGGCGCTGCGTGGGAACCGTGGACTCGGCCTTCTCCTCACCGGAGCCGCGGGACGAGGTCCTCGTCGTGCGAGCCGGGGCGGGCACCGTGACGGCCTGATCGGCCGGCACCGCGCCCTCTGCGAGAAGGCGGTCGTGGTGGAGCGAACTCATGCACCTGACTTCCGTCGGCGGACATTGCACTGCAGCTCCCGGGGAGAGGAGCGGGGCCCATGTAAACACGGCGTGATGGATTCGTGATCTGTGCCCAGGGGTATCGACCTGCAGTTATGTGAACCGGATCACCGGCAATCACGCTTGCGGTTCGACGTTCCGTAGACGGCAGATGACGGACGGTGACGGACGCGCCGTAGATGGTTGAGAGTCGCGCGATCTGGGTCACGGACGGCATTCACGGCCCGATTCGCGGTCCGATCGAGGGAGATTTCGTATGCGCGCAGTGACCTGGCACGGCCGGGCCGACGTCCGGGTGGACACCGTTCCCGACCCGGTCATCCAGGACCCGACGGACGTGATCGTCGAGATCACCTCGAGCGGGATCTGCGGCTCCGATCTGCACCTCATCGAGGTGATGGCGCCGTTCATGACCGTCGGCGACGTGATGGGCCACGAGCCGATGGGCATCGTCCGCGAGGTCGGCCGCGAGGTGACCGCCGTCAAGCCCGGCGACCGCGTCGTCGTGCCGTTCAACATCTCGTGCAACACCTGCTGGATGTGCTCGCAGGGACTGAACTCCCAGTGCGAGACCACCCAGAACCGCGAGCAGGGCATGGGCGCCTCGCTCTTCGGCTACACGAAGCTCTACGGCCAGGTGCCCGGCGGCCAGGCCGAGTACCTGCGGGTGCCATTCGGCAACACGCTGCCGATCAAGGTGCCCGACGCCCCGCTCGACGACCGCTTCGTCTACCTCTCCGACGTGCTGCCCACCGCCTGGCAGGCCGTCCAGTACGCGGGCATCCCCGAGGGCGGCAGCGTGCTGGTCCTCGGCCTCGGGCCCATCGGCGACATGGCCACCCGCATCGCCAAGCACCTGGGCGCCGGTCAGGTCATCGCCTCCGACGTCGTCCCCGAGCGGCTCGCGAGGGCTCGGCGCAACGGCATCACGGTCATCGACTCGACCACTCAGGCCGACGTCGTCGCCCAGGTGCGGGACCTCACCGACGGACGGGGACCGGACGCCGTCATCGACGCCGTCGGCATGGAGGCGCACGGGTCGCCCGTTGCTTCGGCCCTCCAGAAGGCGACGGCGGTCGTCCCCGACGCGATCATGGCCAAGGTCATGACGGTTGCCGGTGTCGACCGGCTCGCCGCGCTGAACACCGCCATCGAGGCGGTCCGCCGCGGCGGCACCATCTCGCTGTCCGGCGTCTACGGCGGTGCCACCGACCCGCTGCCGCTCATGCGGATGTTCGACAAGCAGATCCAGCTGCGCATGGGGCAGGCCAACGTCTGGCGCTGGGTGCCCGACATCCTCCCGCTCCTGATCGACGGCGACCCCCTGGGCGTGGACGACTTCGCCACGCACCGGGTCTCGCTGGAGGAGGCCCCGCAGGCCTACATGAACTTCCGCGAGAAGAAGGACGGCGCTGTCAAGGTGCTCATCCAGCCCTGACCCCTGGACGACGAGGCCCCGACCGGCACACCGCCGGCCGGGGCCTCGTGGCGTCCGGGGCGGTCAGGCGTCCTGTCGGCGCACCATCTCGGGCGATCCAGACGGGCGCGAACGGGGACGTGCAGCCCGGTGGTGTCGGGTGGTCCTCGAGCGCGCGGAGGCGCTCCCCGATGCCGACGGCCCGGGCACGGTGCCCGGGGTGCTCGACGTCGGCCGCACCCTACGGCCGGCGCCGGCCCGTCCCGGGTCCTGCGCGCGCGAACTCCGCCGTCGTCGCGCATGCCCGGCCCTCGGTGGGTAGGGGGCAGGGCATGACAGTCACCACCGCGGAGAAATCCGGCAGTCAGCTCCTCGGGGATCGAGAGGTCCGCCGGCTCGGCTACGGCGCCATGCAGCTCGCCGGTCCCCACGTCATGGGTCCGCCGGCCGACCGCGAGGCCGCGATCTCGGTCCTGCGGCGCGCGGTCGAGCTCGGCGTCAACCACATCGACACCAGCGACTACTACGGCCCGACCGTGGTCAACGAGCTGATCCGCGAGGCACTGCACCCCTATCCCGAGGACCTGGTCATCGTGACCAAGGTCGGAGCCCGCCGGGACGCGGACGGCGGATGGCCCGAGGCCCTCGACCCCGACGACCTGCGCCGGGCGGTGCAGGAGAACATCGAGCACCTCGGCGTCGAGGCCCTCGACGTCGTCAACCTGCGGATGCCCGGCTTCGCCGAGCCGGTGCAGCGTTCGCTGGCCGAGCCCTTCGAGGCGCTGGCGGCTCTGCAGCAGGAGGGGCTGATCCGCCACCTGGGCGTCAGCAACGTGACGCCGCAGATGTTCGCCGAGGCCCGGGCCATCGCCCCGGTCGTCTGCGTGCAGAACCACTACAACCTGGTGCACCGGGCGGACGACCCGCTGATCGACGCGCTGGCCCGTGAAGGAGTCGCGTACACGCCGTTCTTCCCGCTGGGTGGGTTCAGCCCTCTGCAGTCGGCAGCCCTGGAGACGGTGGCCCGGCGACTGGAGACGACGCCGATGCAGGTGGCGCTCGCCTGGCTCCTGGCCCGCTCCCCCAACCTGCTGCTCATCCCGGGCACCTCGTCGGTGGCGCACCTGGAGGAGAACCTGCAGGCCGCCGCTCGCGTGCTCGGTCCCGAGGAGCTGGCCGAGCTGGACCGCATCGGCGGGACCGGGGACCCCGACCCGGCCGGCTGAGCCGAGGTCCGGTGGCGCGCGTCAGTCGCGCGCCACCGGACCCAGCACCCGGTCGAGGTGGCCGTTGCCGAGCACTCCGGCCGGGTCGACGCGGTCGCGCAGCGCGACGAACTCCGCGAACCGCGGATAGCGCCCGGCCAGCGCGTCGGCGTCCAGTCCGTGGAGCTTGCCCCAGTGCGGTCGCCCACCCACCGCGCCCGCGATGCTCTCCAGCGCCGCGAACCAGCAGCCCGGGTCGCTGCCGGCGGGCGCCGACCGGCTGCCTGTCTCTTATACCAATCTGACGCTTCCGAAGAACGAGACAGTTTAGCTATCGGTTGTT
>NZ_POQU01000114.1 GCF_002938425.1 Blastococcus atacamensis
GGCCACCCTCGTCGTGCACCAGCCGCCCGGCCCCGCCCTGCAGCCCGCCCGCTGATCCCGCCTCCCGAGCCCTGACCGACCCGACCCGCGAACCGGAGCCATGGACACCAACCCCGATCTGCCCCGTCAGACGATGGGCGACTTCCTCGGCGAGCTGGCCGCGCGCCTGTCCGCCCCCGGGGCCGGCGCGGCCGCGGCGATCGAGGCGGCCCTCGCCGCCTCGCTGGTCGCCATGGTCGGGCGGTTCACGACCGACGAGGAGCACGCGGAGCTGGTCGGCGGCGTCATCACCGCCGCGGACGACCACCGCGCCGCGGCGCTGGTGGCCGCGGCCGACGACGAGACGGCCTTCTCGGCCGTCGCCGAGGCGATGAAGCTGTCGCGGGACACCGACGACGAGCGGGCGTCCCGCCGGCAGGCGTTGACCGACGCCCAGCTCGCCGCCGCCCGCCCCCCGCAGGCGATCCTCGGGATCGCCACGGAGCTCGTGACGCTGGCCGAGCGGATCCTGCCCGTGGCCAACCGCAACCTGGTCAGCGACGTCGCCGCCGCGACCGCCGCCGCGCGCGCGGCCGCCACGACGGCCCTGCTGGCGGTGGAGACCAACCTCGTGGGGCTCGACGCCGAGGGCGCCGCCGAGGACCTCGCCGCGGCTGCCGGAACCGCCGACGAGGTGGCCCGCCGGGCCGACGCGGTCGAGGCCGCCGTGCGGAAGGCCATCCGCGGATGACCGGAGCCGCCACCGCGGTGCGGACCCCACCGGTGCTCCCCCGGGCCGACCGGTGCCTGGTCGTGGGCATCCTCAACGTCACCCCGGACTCCTTCTCCGACGGCGGCCGGTACGACTCGACCGACGCCGCGGTGGCGCACGGCCGCGCGATGGCCGCCGCGGGTGCCGACTCCGTCGACGTCGGGGGCGAGTCGACGCGTCCCGGCGCCGGTCGCGTCGACGTCGACGAGGAGCTCCGGCGGGTGGTGCCGGTCGTCGCCGAGCTCGCCGCCGCCGGCGTCGCGGTCAGCATCGACACGACCCAGGCACGGGTGGCCGAGGCGGCGCTGCGCGCCGGTGCCGTGCTGGTCAACGACGTCAGCGGTGGCCTCGCCGACCCCGACATGGCCCGGCTGGTGGCCGACGCCGGGGTGCCCTGGGTGCTGATGCACTGGCGGGGCCACAGCCGGGACATGTACGCCGCCGCCTCCTACCGCGACGTCGTCGGCGAGGTCCGCCGGGAACTCTGCGCCCGCGTGGACGCCGCGATGGCCGCCGGGGTGGCCGCCGACCGGCTGATCGTCGACCCGGGCCTGGGCTTCGCCAAGCAGCCCGAGCACGACCTCGCGCTGCTGGCCGGCCTGGCCGACGTCGTCTCGCTCGGCTTCCCGGTGCTGGTGGGCGCCTCGCGCAAGCGGTTCCTCGGCACGGTGCTCGCCGACGCCTCCGGCCGGGTCCCGGCCGCCGGGGAGCGCGACAGCGCCACGGTGGCCACCACGGTGCTGGCCGCGGGCGCCGGCGCCTGGGGAGTGCGGGTGCACGACGTGGCCGGGAGTGCCGACGCCGTGCGCGTCGTCGCCGCCGCCCGGGCACACCGGGCCATGGGCCCGACGGAGACTTCGGCGCACGCGGCGCCGGACGGGATGCCGCTGCGCGTCCCCCCAGCAACGGAACACACAGAGAGGTGGCGATCCGTATGACCAGCACGGTCAGCACGACGGCTCCGGTGACCACGGGGCTCTACATCGGCGGCGAGGCGAGGGCGGGAACGGACACGCTCGAGGTCGTCGACCCGGCCCGTCCCGGCGTCGTCGTCGGGCACGCCGCAGCGGCGACCCAGGCCGACGTGGCCGACGCCGTCGCGGCGGCCAAGGGCGCGTTCCCGGCGTGGGCGGCCCTGCCCGCGACCGAACGCGCGGCGCAGATGGCGGCCGCGATCGAGGGGCTCGCCGACGAGCGCGACGAGGATGCCCGCATCCTCTCCCTGGAGAACGGCAAGATCGTCCACGAGGCGTGGGTGGACGCCCTGGTGTTCGAGATCCGGTGGCAGCTCGCCCTCTCCCTCGCCGAGGAGGTCGACGCGACGAAGGTGCTCGCCCCCGCGCCGGGGATCCCGGTCGAGACCACCGTCGCGCACCAGCCGCTGGGCGTGGTGACGGTCATCGTGCCGTTCAACTGGCCGATCGCCATCCTGGGTGCCGCGCTCCCGCACGCGCTGCTGGCCGGCAACACCGCGATCGTGAAGCCGCCGCCGACGACCCCGCTGGCCACCACCCGCCTGGTGCAGCGGGTGGCCGAGAAGCTGCCCCCGGGCGTGCTCAACATCGTGACCGGCAAGGACACCGAGATGGCCGGCCTGATCGACAACGCCGACGTCGCCAAGGTCTGCTTCACCGGCAGCGTCGGCGGCGGCAAGCGGATGATGGAGATGGCCTCGCGCAACCTGACCCGCGTCACCCTGGAGCTGGGTGGGAACGACGCGGCGATCCTGCGCGAGGACGCGATCCTGGACGACGAGCACCTGGACCGGCTGTTCGCAGGCATCTTCGACACCACCGGCCAGATCTGCATGGCGGCCAAGCGGCTGTACGTGCACCGGTCGCGCATGGACGAGCTGGTGGCCGGCCTGTCCGCGCGGCTGGAGAAGGTCGTCCTCGGCCACGGGCTGGCCGAGGGCACCACGATGGGCCCGCTCCACCAGAGCGCCCAGAAGGCGTTCGTCTCCGAGATCATCGAGGAGGCGAAGGACGCGGGGGCGACGGTGCTGGAGTTCGGCGAGCTGCCCGACGGCGAGTTCGCCGAGGGCAACTTCCTGCGTCCGGCCATCGTCGTCGACCCCGACCCGTCGCTGCGGGTCGTCACCCAGGAGCAGTTCGGGCCGGTCATCCCGGTGCTCCCCTACGACGACGACTCCGACGCCGTCCGGCTGGCCAACGACACGTGGGGCGGCCTGTGCGGCTCGGTGTGGACCGCCGACACCGAGGCGGCCAACCGGATCGGCGGGCAGCTGGCCTGCGGCTACGTCTGGGTCAACGACCACGGCGCCACGCGGCTGGACCTGCGCGCGCCCTTCGGCGGCATGAAGCAGTCGGGCATGGGGCGCGAGCAGGGCATCGAGGGGATCCGGGCCTTCCAGGACACCCGCTCGATCGCGCACCTGGACGCCGCGGCCGCGGCGTCCGCGCACTGATCCGCCCGGACGGGCCGGCGGGGCACTCCCCGCCGGCCCGTCCGGCCCCTCAGGCCCGCGCCAGCTGCTCCCAGCCGCCCGACGGCGTCACGACGGCGTCCACCGGCCGGTCGTGCACCTCGCGGGGCAGCTCGTCGAGGCGTTCGTCGTCGAACACGACGGTGACGAGCACCGCGTCGGGGCGCGCGTAGGCCAGGGCGCGGTCGTAGTAGCCGCCGCCGCGGCCCAGCCGGATGCCGGACTCGTCCACCGCCAGGGCGGGCACGACGACGGTGTCGGCCGAGGAGAGGGCGGTGGCGCCCAGCCGCGGTCCGACCGGCTGGGACAGCCCGTACCGGCCGACCTCCAGCTCCCCGGTGTGCTCGGCCCAGTCCAGCACCCGGCCGCTGGACGGGATGACCGGCAGCAGGAGCCGGGCCCCGAGCTCCCGAAGCGCCTCGGGCAGCCGCCCGTGGCCGGGTTCCTCGGGGTCGGGGACGAACGCCGCCAGGGTTCCTCCCCGCCCGCCGAGCGAGCCGACGAGCGCCGCCGCCACCGCATCCGCCGCGGCGGCCCGCTCTGCCGCCGGACGCGCTCGGCGCCGGGACAGCAGGCGCTCGCGGAGCGCCGTCTTGGCGAGGGCCGGGTTCCCGGGATCGGTCACGACGGCAGCCTAGGGCGCGGCCGGCCCGGCGTCCCGGCGTCCGCGGACGGGCTCGGCCACCGGGCCCTGGAGTGCGGCGTTGTAGCGTCGTCCCCGGTAAGGGCACCCTCACCTGGGTCGCCGGAAACGGAGCAGGCATGACCGAGCCACGACCCACCGGTGACGGGCGACCCCCGCGCAAGCGCACGCCCCGCGTGGGTGAGGTGGTCCGCACCTCGCGGATCACGCCGCACATGATCCGCGTCGTCCTCGGCGGCGAGGGCCTCGCCGGCTTCCCCAGCGGCGAGCAGACCGACCGCTACGTCAAGCTGCTGTTCCCGCCGGTGGGCGCGACCTACGGCGTCCCCTACGACGTGGAGCGGATCCGCGCCGAGCTCCCCTCGGACCAGTGGCCGGTGACGCGCACCTACACCGTGCGCGCCTGGGATCCCGTGGCCGGTGAGCTGACGATCGACTTCGTCCACCACGGGGACGAGGGCCTGGCCGGCCCCTGGGCCGCCGGCGCGCGCCCGGGCGACCTCATCCAGTTCATGGGCCCGGGAGGCGGTTACTCCCCCCGCACCGACGCCGACTGGCACCTGCTCGCCGGCGACGAGGCCGCCTTCCCGGCGATCGCCGTCACGCTGGAGCAGCTGCCGCCGGGGGCGCGGGCCCTGGTGTTCGTCGAGGTGGCCGGTCCCGAGGAGGAGCACGCCGACGTCCTCGCCGCCCCGGGCGTGGAACTGCACTGGGTGCACCGGGGCCAAGGCATCCCGGGCGACGCCCTGGTCGCGGCGGTGTCGGCGGCCCCGCTGCCCTCCGGGCGGGGCCACGTCTTCGTCCACGGCGAGGCGTACGCGGTCCGGGCACTGCGCGGGCACCTGCGAGCGACCTGCGGCCTGGACCCCGAGTGGACCTCGATCTCCGGATACTGGCGCCGCGGGGACACCGAGGACCGCTGGCAGGCCACGAAGCGGGAGTGGAACGCCCGGATCGAGGCCGAGGAGGCCCCTGTCGGGTCCTGACCGGCGCTCTCCGACCCCGAGGTCAGCCCAGCAGCCGGCGGACGGTGGCGACCGGCTGGTGCAGCCACCAGCGGGCGACGCGCAGGCCGAGGTGCCACAGGTCGGCCCACTCCGGTGGCCGGGGCGTGACCGGCCGGGGCGCCGCCGGACGGGCGGGCTCCGCAGCCGGCTCGCGCACCTCGGGGTGCGGGGGCAGCAGCAGGTCCACCGGGGTGCGGCGTCGCGCGTCGCGCAGGGAGGCGAACGACGGGATCGACGGCGCCGCGGGCGACTCCTCGTCGTCGGCCTCCGGTACGGGACCGGCGGGCCGGACGGCCGGGAGGCGGACGGTTCGGCCGAGGGTGCCCACCGGCTCGGGTACGACGGCCCGGATGGCGGACACCATCCCGGCACCGAGGCCGGGGATCGCGGCCAGCTCGGCGCGGGTGAGTCCCGACAGATCGTCGACGGCGGTGATCCCCGCCCTGCTCAGCGCGGTGACCGCGCGGCCAGGCAGGCCGAGCTCGCGAACGGTCTGGGCGGGCACGGTCCCGGACGACTTGTTCGGCATGGCGCCCGACGCTAGTCGCCCGGGACCGGACGGGCCCGTCGCGGTCAGCGCACCAGGGTGCCCAGGTCCACCGGCAGCTGGATGCCGGTGACGCGCCGCGCCTCGTCGGAGGCCGGCCAGGCGACGGCGTTGGCGATGTCCTCCGGCTACGAACCGGGTCCGGCACGGCCTGCATGAGGATCGGCGCCAGCGTGGTGGCGAACTGCTGGGAGAGCTCGAACACCTCCCGGGGCGCCATGCCGGTGGCGACCCCGCCGCGGCCCCGGACAACCGCCGGGCGGTCCTCGACGCCGCCCGGAGGGTCATGGCCGCACGCGGCCACCGGGTTCCGCTGAACGCCATCGCACGGGAGGGGCGAGTGGGCCAGGGCGTCCTCTACCGGCACTTCCCCACCCGCCTGGACCTGGCGTTCGCCGTCTTCGAGGAGAACTCCGCCGAGCTCGAGCGCGCCGTGGAGCCGGCCGACGCCTGCCCCTGCCGTGACCGGCGGCGGAGCGGGCGGGGTCCTTCCGTACCGTGCCCGCATGCCCCTCGTCCCGCGCACGACGTCCGGTGTGGCCCGATGACCGCCCGGCGGGTCCTCGTCACCGGCGGCGCCTCCGGTCTCGGCGCGGCGCTGGCCGCCCTGTACGCCGGCCGCGGCGACCGCGTCCTGGTCACCGACGTCGCCGAGACCGCGACCGTTCCTGCCGGCGCGGTCTACTCCCGGCTGGACATCACCTCCGAGGCCGACTGGGGCACCGCGCTCGACCGCGTCCGCGCCGAGTTCGGCGGGCTCGACGTGCTGGTCAACAACGCGGGCATCGCCGCCGGCGGCCGGATCGACCGCCTCGGTGCCGAGCACTGGCGGCGGGTCCTGGACGTCAACGTGCTGGGCGCGGTCACCGGCTGCCGGACCTTCGTGCCGCTGTTCAAGGAGCAGGGCTCCGGGCACCTGGTGAACGTCGCCTCGGCGGCCGGCCTGGTGCACCCGCCGGCCATGACCTCCTACGACGCCGGCAAGGCCGCGGTGGTCGCGCTCTCGGAGAGCCTGCGCTGGGAGCTGGCCCCGTGGGGCCTGGACGTGTCGGTCGTGTGCCCGACCTTCTTCCGCACGAACCTGGCCGCCTCCCTCGGGGACGACGACCCGCTGATGAACACCGTCGCGACCCGCCTCATCGAGCGCTCGAAGCTCGGTGCCGACGAGATCGCCGACCGGGTGCTGCGCGCGGTGGACGCGAAGCGCTTCCTGGTCATGCCCGACCGCAACGCGAAGATCGCCTACTGGACCAAGCGGCTGGCGCACCCGCTGTACGAGCGGCAGATGCGCGGCATGGGCGCGCGCATCCACCGCGCCGAGCAGAGCGAGGGCCAGGCATGAGCACGGGCACCGTCCTGATCACCGGCGCCAGCGCGGGGCTCGGCGCCGAGATGGCGCGGCAGTTCGCCGCCCTCGGCTACGACCTGGCCCTGTGCGCCCGCCGCACCGACCGCCTCGACACCCTCGCCGAGGAGATCCGGACCGCGACCGGGCAGCGGGTGGAGACGGCGGCGCTCGACGTCACCGACGCCGAGGCGGTCCCCGCCGTCTTCGGCCGGTTCGCAGCGTCGTTCGGCACGATCGACCGGGTCGTCGTCAACGCCGGCCTCGGCAAGGGCGCCCCGCTGGGCACCGGACGCGCCGACGCCAACCGGGAGACGGCGATGACGAACTTCGTCGGGGCCCTGGCGCAGACCGAGGCCGCGCTGGAGATCTTCCGGCGCCAGCAGCGCGGGCACCTGGTGCTGATCTCGTCGATGTCGGCGCTGCGCGGGATGCGGAAGTCCATGACGGTCTACGCCGCGACCAAGGCCGGGGTCGCCTCGATCGCGGAGGGGCTGCGCTCCGAGCGGATCCGCGGGCTGGACGTGTCGGTGATCTACCCGGGCTACATCCGCTCGGAGATGAACGAGCACGTGTCGCAGAAGACGCGGTTCATGGTCGACACCCCGACCGGCGTGCGCAGCATGGTGGCCGGGATCGAGGCCCGCCGGGCCAAGGCGTACGTGCCGGCCTGGCCGTGGGTGCCCATCGGCTTCGCGATGCGCGCGCTGCCGCTGTCGGTCGTCCGGAAGCTGACCTGACCGGACCGGTCATGCTCCGTGCCAGGGGCTGCCGGCCGCGCGCGGAGGTCCCTAGGCTCTCCCCGTGACCGCCGCCGCGCTCCCCTCCTACGCCAACGGCCCCTCGACGGTGCCCCTGCTGGGCGACACCATCGGGGCGAACCTCGACCGGACCGTGGCGCGGGTCGGCGATGCCGAGGCGCTGGTGGAGTGCGCGACCGGCCGTCGCTGGAGCTACGCCGAGCTGGTCGCCGAGGTCGAGGCCTGCGCTCTCGGGTTGCACGCGCTCGGGGTCGGGAAGGGTGACCGGGTCGGCATCTGGGCGCCCAACTGCGCCGAGTGGGTGTTCGTCCAGTACGGGACGGCGAAGCTCGGTGCGGTCCTGGTGACCATCAACCCGGCCTATCGCACCTCCGAGCTGGCCTACGTGCTCGACCAGGCCGGCATCTCGGTGCTGGTGTCGGCGCCGGAGTTCCGGACCAGCGACTACCGGGCGTCGGTGGCCGAGGTGCGCGAAGACCGCCCCCGGCTGCGCGAGGTGGTGTTCCTCGGCTCCTCCGAGTGGGACCAGCTGATGGCCACCGGGCGGAACGCCGACCGGGAGCTGCTGGCCCGCCGGGAGGCCGAGCTCTCCGCGGACGACCCGATCAACATCCAGTACACCTCCGGCACGACCGGCTTCCCGAAAGGCGCCACGCTCACCCACCACAACCTGCTCAACAACGGGTTCTTCGTGGGCGAGGGCTGCGGCTACACCGAGGCCGACCGGATCTGCATCCCGGTGCCGTACTACCACTGCTTCGGCATGGGGATGGGCAACCTCGGCGCCACCTCGCATGGCGCGACGATGGTGATCCCGGCCCCCGGCTTCGATCCCGCGCTCACGCTGAAGGCAGTCCAGGACGAGCGGTGCACCTCGCTGTACGGCGTCCCCACCATGTTCATCGCCGAGCTGGCGCTGCCCGACTTCGCCGACTACGACCTCTCCAGCCTGCGCACCGGCATCATGGCCGGCTCCCCGTGCCCGGTGGAGGTCATGAAGCGGGTGGTCGACGAGATGGGCATGACCGAGGTGACCATCTGCTACGGCATGACCGAGACCTCGCCGGTGTCCACGCAGACCGGTGCCGACGACGACCTGGAGCGCCGGACCTCGACCGTCGGCCGGGTGCACCCGCACCTGGAGGTCAAGGTGGTCGACCCCGCCACCGGGCTGACCGTGCCCCGGGGGACGCCCGGCGAGTTCTGCACGCGGGGCTACTCGGTGATGCTGGGCTACTGGGAGGAGCCGGAGGGCACGGCGAAGGCCGTCGACGCGGCGCGGTGGATGCACACCGGCGATCTGGCCGTCATGGACGAGGCCGGGTACCTGAACATCGTCGGGCGGATCAAGGACATGGTCATCCGGGGCGGCGAGAACGTGTACCCCCGGGAGATCGAGGAGTTCCTCTACACCCACCCCGACGTCGTCGACGCGCAGGTGATCGGCGTGCCCGACGAGCGGTACGGCGAGGAGCTCATGGCGTGGGTGCGGCTGCGCGAGGGCGCGGCGCCGCTCACGGCCGAGGCGCTGCGCGAGTTCTGCTCGGGCAGGCTGGCCCACTACAAGGTGCCCCGGTACGTGAAGGTCGTCGAGGAGTTCCCGATGACGGTGACCGGCAAGGTGCGCAAGGTGGAGATGCGGCAGATCTCGGTCGAGGAGCTCGGGCTGGAGTCCGTCGCCGCGCACCGGTCCGCCTGACCGGGGCGCGTCCTAGGTTGGGTGCATGACCGATTCCTTCCCGACCGTCGCCGAGCTCGCCGCCGAGGAGGCGGAGCTGCAGTTCGACTCGTTCACCAACGACGACGCCTGGGAGCTGGGATCGGCGCTGGTCGCCGCCGCCCGCCGGAACTCCGCTCCGGTGGCCGTCGAGATCGCGCGCAACGGCCACCGGCTGTTCTCCGTCGCGCTGACCGGCGCGACTCCGGACAACGCCTCCTGGATCGAGCGGAAGTCGCGGGTGGTGCACCGGTTCGGGCACAGCTCGTTGTACGTGCGGCAGGCCAGCCGGGAACGCGGCACGACGTTCGAGGACGAGTTCGGGCTCGACCCGGCGCTGTACGCAGCGCACGGCGGGGCGTTTCCGCTGCTGGTGCGGGACGTCGGCCCGGTCGGCGTCGTCGTGGTCTCGGGCCTTCCCCAGCTCGACGACCACCGGATGGTGGTCGAGGCACTCCGCACGCGGCGTGCCGGCGGCTGATCCCACCACCGGGGGGAGATCGGTCAGCCCGCGCCGAGGTCGCGGGCGATCCCCGCGGCCGCCTCGGCCAGCCGGGCCGTCCAGAGCGGGAGCCGGTCCGCGGAGTACCGCACCGACGGCGCGGCCAGCGACAGCGCAGCACCCTCCCACCTGTCTCTAATACAAATCT
>NZ_POQU01000115.1 GCF_002938425.1 Blastococcus atacamensis
ACTGTCTATCACCCCTGCAGGACTCTCAACAATATCACCGACATACCGATATAGTCATGATTGTTTCTTATGCTATACTGCATGCAACCGTATCATCACTCACCTCTTCGTGCGCAGCGTCAGAGCTGTATAAGAGCCAGCGCTGCGACCAGGCTCCGCGTTCCCGGCCGGACCTCGGCGAGGTAGCGCGGCAGCGTCAGCCCACCGCCGCCCACGTGCAGCGCGGAGACGGGCTTCCCGGCGGGGAAGGCCGCGTCGGTGACGGCGGTGACCGCCCGCACGTACTCGAACTCCAGGTGCGTGGGGTCGGTGAGGTCGACGTAGGAGTGCCGGAGGGTGTCGAGCATCAGCACCCGGCCGGTGTCCCGCTGGGGATCGGCCACCACCCGCGCGCAGTGGTAGGCCGTCTCCTCCTCGCAGGGGGTCGGGGCGACGGCGGCCAGTGCACCGCCCCCGACCGCGAGGGCGAGCAGCCCGACGGGCAACCGCCCGGCACCGGGGACGCGCCGGAGCAGGACGGCGACGGCCATCCCGGCCACCGCGGTGACCGCACCGGTCGCCACCAGGATCACGCTGCTCGGCAGGATCGCCACCAGGACGAACCCGGTGGCGAAGGTGGCCGCGATGCCGCCGAGCGTGCCGATGCCCGACAGCCGTCCCACGACCGCACCGGTCTCGGCGAGGCTGGCCAGTTGCAGCTTCACCACCATCGGCGGCACGGCCGAGAGCAGGGCGGCCGGCACGACGACGGCGACGGCCGCCAGCAGCAGCACTCCCCCGGCGTCGGCCCCGGACAACAGCTCCCCGGTGAACCGCACCAGCGGCAGCACCGCAACCACCAGCGCACCTCCGGCGACCATCAGCGGGGCGAGCAACCGGCGAGGATCTGCGCGGTCGGCGGTGGCCCCGCCGACCCAGGCCCCGAGCGCGATGGCGGCCAACGCGAAGCCGATCACCGCGGTGCTGGTCTGCACGGTGACGCCGACGTAGGGCGCGATCAGCCGCAGGCCGACGATCTCCAGCACCAGGACCGCACCCGAGCACAGGAAGGTGATCGACGCCGCCACCCAGCCGGGCAGCGCGCTCCCGCCGGTGCCCTCCCCCGACGGGACCCGGTCCGCGGCAGCGGACATCTCAGAAGAGGGCGGGCTGGTCGGCCGGCTCGCTGACCGACTCGGCACGGGCGGTGAGCTGGACGCCGTTGGTGCGCACGTTGTTCACCGCGGTGCTCACCGGTCGCAGCTCCAGGGCCGCGACGAGCTCCGGCGGTGTGGGCGCGGCCAGCTCGGTGATGTCCTCGCGGGCCGGGTCCAGCCAGTCCGCCCAGCGGTCGGGCGGCAGCACCAGCGGCATCCGGTCGTGGATCTCGGTGAGCGCGCCGGTGGCGGGTGCGGTGACCACGGTGCAGGTGTACAGGCGGTCCTCGCCCCTGCCCCAGACCTCCCAGAGCCCGGCGAACGCGAGCACCGAGCCGTCCTCGGGGGTGATGAAGTACGGCTGCTTGGTCGGCGAGTCCATCCGCTTGGCCCACTCGTACCAGCCGTCGGCCGGCACCAGGCAGCGCCGCGACCGGGCGGCGGTGCGGAAGGCCGGCTTCTCGGTGAGGGACTCCACGCGGGCGTTGAGCATCCGGTTGCCCACCGAGACGTCCTTGGCCCACGAGGGCACCAGGCCCCAGCGGACCGCCCGCAGCTCGCGGTGGCCGCCGCCGGTCGGTCGGCCCTCGGCGTCGCGTTCCTTCGCGTGCCGGACCACGTAGACGTCCTTGGTGGGCGCGACGTTGTAGTCGGCGTCGAGCGCCGGCTGTCCCTCGGCCCGGACCGCCTCGAACTCGAGCGCGAGGTCCTCGGGCTTGCGGCTGGCCGCGTAACGACCGCACATGGCGTCTCCTCACCGGACGGGGACCTGGCCTGCGTGCACTGTAGGTCGGCCCTCCGACGGACCGGCCGGCGCGCGTGCGCCGGAGGTGACCGGGTAGGCCCTCTGTCGGAACGATCGACGAGAGACGAGGATCACCCGCGTGACCGCGACGCAGAACCCAGCGACCGACCAGCCGAAGACCGCGAGCGACAGCGCCGACCGGCGCTACGCGACGGTCAACCCCTTCACCGGCGAGACGGAGAAGGAGTTCGACTTCACCCCGACCGAGGCCATCGACGGGATCGTCGAGCGCGCCCACGCCGCCTACCAGGAGTGGCGCGACCGCCTGGTCGCCGACCGCGCCGCCGTCGTCCGGCGGGCCGCCGAGCTGATGGACGAGCGCCGCGACGACCTGGCCGCCCTCATCACCACGGAGATGGGCAAGCGCCGGGAGGAAGCCACCGGCGAGCTGTTCCTCTGCTCGATGATCCTCAAGTACTACGCCGACAACGGCCCCGGTTTCCTCGAGCCGCAGTCCATCCGGCCGCTCATGGGCAAGGGCGAGGCGGTCGTGGAGACCCAGCCGATCGGCGTCCTGCTGGCGATCGAGCCCTGGAACTACCCCTTCTACCAGGTGGTCCGCGTGGCCGGACCGAACCTGGTGCTGGGCAACACCGTCATCCTCAAGCACGCCGAGATCACCCCGCAGTGCGCGGTGGCCATCGAGCAGCTGTTCACCGACGCCGGCGCGCCCGAGGGCGTCTTCACCAACACCTTCCTGCGGATCGCCGACGTCGAGCAGGTCATCGCCGACCCCCGCATCCAGGGCGTCACGCTCACCGGCAGCGAGCGGGCCGGCAGCGCCGTCGGCGCCCTCGCCGGCAAGCACCTGAAGAAGTCGGTGCTGGAGCTCGGCGGCAGCGACCCGTTCATCGTGCTCGACGCCGAGGACCTCGGCGCCACGGTCAAGGCGGCGACCATGGGCCGGATGCAGAACACCGGCCAGGCCTGCACCGCCTCCAAGCGCCTGATCGTCACCGAGGAGCTCTACGAGCCCTTCGTGCAGGGCCTCAAGCAGGCGTTCTCCACCTTCGCCCCGGGCGACCCGGCCGACCCGTCGACGTCGCTGGCCCCGCTGTCCAGCGAGCGGGCCGCGCAGGACCTGCACGCGCAGATCCAGGACGCCATCGACAAGGGCGCCACCGTGGTCGCCGGCGGCAAGCGGCCCGAGCACCCCGGCGCGTTCGTCGAGGCCACGATCCTGACCGACGTCACCCCGGACATGCGGGCCTACCACGAGGAGCTCTTCGGCCCCGCGGCCGTCGTCTACAAGGTGAAGGACGCCGACGAGGCGGTCGAGCTGGCCAACAGCAGCGTGTACGGCCTGGGAGCCACGGTGATGAGCGGCGACCTGGACCGCGCGCGTGCGGTCGCCGAGCGGCTGGAGGCCGGCATGGTCTGGATCAACCAGCCCACCGGCTCCTCCCCCGAGCTGCCCTTCGGCGGCGTGAAGCGCTCCGGTTACGGCCGCGAGCTCTCCGAGCTGGCCATGTTCGAGTTCGCCAACCGGCGGCTGGTGCGCACCGTCCCGGTGAAGCGGGCCGACAAGCCGCAGGCTGGCTGATCGGGAGCGGCGCGTGACCGGGCAGACTGACCCCGTGTCAGACGTCTGGTCCGCGCCGCACTCCCCGGCTCCTGTCGACGCCGTCGTCGCCCTGCCCGGGTCCAAGTCGCTCACCGCCCGGGCGCTGATCCTGGCGGCGCTGGGCGACGGCCCGAGCCGGCTGGTCCGCCCGCTGCGGGCACGGGACACCGACCTCATGGCCGGTGCGCTGCGCGCCCTCGGCGTGACGATCGCCGAGGACGGCGACGACCTGCTGGTCACCCCCGGGCCGTTGCGCGGGCCGGTCACGGTCGACGCCGGGTTGGCCGGGACGATCCTGCGGTTCCTCCCGCCGGTCGCCGCGCTGGCCGACGGCGACGTGACGGTGGACGGCGACCCCCGCCTGCACGAGCGGCCCAACGCAGGGCTGATCGCCGCTCTGCGCGACCTCGGCGTCGAGGTGGACGACGACGGCCGCGGCCGGTCGCCGTTCACCGTGCGGGGCACCGGCCGGGTGCGCGGCGGATCCGTGACGGTCGATGCGAGCGAGTCCTCGCAGATCGTCTCCGGCCTGCTGTTGGCCGCGGCCCGGTTCGACGAGGGGCTCGACCTGGCCCTGGCCGGCGGGGTGCCCTCGATGCCGCACGTGGAGATGACGGTGACGACCCTGCGCGAGCACGGCGTGCAGGTCACCGGCACCGGACGCGGGTGGCGGGTCGCCGCCGGCCCGATCGCTGCCCTGGAGCGCGTGGTCGAGCCCGACCTCTCCAACGCCGCCCCCTTCCTCGCGGCGGCCCTGGTCACCGGCGGGCAGGTGACCGTCCGCGACTGGCCGGAGGTCACCACCCAGCCCGGGGCGCAGCTGGACCGGCTGCTGGCCGACATGGGGGCAGCCGTCGAGCGCACCCCGGACGGCGGGCTGCGGGTCACCGGCAGCGGCAGCGTCCGTCCGCTGGTCGCCGACCTGGGTGAGGTCGGCGAGCTGACGCCGGTGCTGGCCGCGCTGTGCGCGCTGGCCGACGGCCCCTCCCGGCTCACCGGCGTCGCCCACCTGCGCGGTCACGAGACCGACCGCCTGCAGGCGCTCGACGAGGTGCTCACCGCCGTCGGCGCCCGGGTGCGGCAGCTGCCCGACGGGCTGGAGATCGAACCGGGGCCCGGACGCGCCGCGCGGCTGGACTCCTACGCCGACCACCGCATGGTCATGGCCGCCGCCGTCCTCGGGCTCGCCATCGACGGCATCACCGTGGCCGACCCCGGCGCGGTCACCAAGACCCTCCCCGACTTCCGCGAACGCTGGGCCGGGCTGCTGGGCGAGCCGATCGGAGCCCCCCGCTGAGCACCAACCGGCGCGGGCACCGCGTCGACGAGGACGACATCCGGTTCCGCCCCAACCGGCGAGGCTCCCGGCCGCGCACCCGCACTCGGCCCGCGCACGAGGACGCCGTCCCGGGACTGGTCATCGCCGTCGACCGCGGGCGCATGACCGTGCGGGTGGAGGGGCCCGACGGCGCCGTCGACGTCACCTCCATGCGCGCGCGGGAACTGGGGAAGCACGGCGTCGTCGTGGGCGACCGGGTCCGGCTCGTCGGTGACACCAGCGGTCGCACCGACTCGCTGGCCCGCATCGTGACCATCGAGGAGCGCGTCACCTCGCTGCGCCGCACCGCCGACGACACCGACCCCACCGAGCGCATCGTCGTCGCCAACGCCGACCTGCTGGTCATCGTCACCGCGGTCACCGACCCCGATCCCGCGCTGGGCTTCCTGGACCGCTGCCTGGTGGCCGCCTACGCCGGCGGGCTCGAGCCGCTGCTGTGCCTGACCAAGACCGACCTGGCGTCCCCGCAGCCGCTGCTCGACCGCTACGCCGGCCTGGGGCTGAAGGCCGTGCCGATGTCGCGCGAGCTGTCGCTGGACGAGCTGCTCGACCGGATCACCGACCGGATGAGCGTCTTCGTCGGGCAGTCGGGCGTGGGCAAGTCGACGCTGGTGAACCGGCTGGTCCCCGATGCGCTGCGCGCCACCGGCGACGTCAGCAAGATCGGCAAGGGCCGGCACACGTCGTCCTCGGCGGTGCTGTTCGACCTCCCCGACGGCGGCATGGTGATCGACACGCCGGGCATCCGGTCGTTCGGGCTGGCGCACGTCACCGCCGACGACGTCCTCGTCGCGTTCGAGGACCTCGCGGAGGCGGCCACCGAGTGCCCGCCCGGGTGCGGTCACACCGCCGAGGACCCCGACTGCGCGCTGGACGCCTGGGCCGCCCAAGGACCGGAGCAGCGAAGGGACCAGCTGGACGCGCTGCGGGTGCTGCTGGCCGCCGTCGGCCAGGTCGGTCCCGGCTACTAGAAGGACCGGCCTTCCCCCCCACCCCTCGCACGCTCGGCGCGGGCCCCTGAAGGCCGGCCGTTCCAACACGTCACCAGGCTCGCGGCGGGTCCCTGAAGGCCAGCCGTTCCAGCACGTCACCACACTCGGCGCGGGACCCTGCAGGGGGCCGTTCCAGCACGTCACCCGACGGGACCGCGCCGTGGTCTCAGACCTCGACGTAGCCGCCGCTGCGCCAGTAGATGCCGGCCTCACGGGTGAGCAGCCCCTCGTCCACGAGGTAGCGGCGCAGCGCCGCGACGTCGGGGTGCCAGACGGCGAGCAGCGCGTTCACCTCGCGCTCCGGGTAGCGCACCCCGGGCTCGAACACCCGTACCAGGTGTTCCAGCACGACCAGTCGCTTGCTGTGCTGCGCCGGGATCGAGGTGAGCCGGCCCTCGCGCACGAACGCCGACAGGACGGCGTCCTCCGCCGGGTCGTCGGAGAGCCGCTCCGGCGGCGCTGCCGCCTCCGCGGCCGCCCGTGCGGCGGCACCGAACCGCTCGGTGTGCAGGGCCAGCGCGTGCCCCTCGCGGTGCACGAGGCCGGCGCGGCCCAACCGGCGGGCGGCCAGCGCGACGTCCTTGAGCCCCAGCCCGGAGGCGGCGGCCACCTCCTCGAGAGTGCCTGCCCCGAGCGCCAGCGCGGCCACCACCTTGAGCCGTACGGGATCGGCGAGCAGCCCCACGATCGTCGCTGCGTCCACGTCCCGACGGTATCGCCGAGCGCTCGCTGGGTAGTGCCCGGGACATGGTGAGCCCTATCGACATCCAGAAGGCCCTGTCCGGGATCGACTACCCCGCGAGCAAGGACGACATCGTCAGGCACGCCGAGCAGAACGGCGGTGGCGGCGAGGTGGTGGAGGCGTTGAAGAAGATCGAGGACCGCGAGTACGAGGGCCCCAGCGGCGTCAGTTCCGCCGTCTTCGACTGACCGCCCGCTAGGTTGGGTGCCCATGACGTCGGCTCGGGGCTTTTCAGAGGACATGCGGCTGGCACACGTGCTGGCCGACCAGGCCGACTCGATCAGCATGGACCGCTTCAAGGCCCAGGACCTGACGGTCGACACCAAGCCCGACCTGACGCCGGTCACCGACGCCGACCGGGCCGTCGAGGAGCAGCTGCGGATCACCCTGAGCCGCGCGCGGACCCGCGACGCGGTCATGGGTGAGGAGTTCGGGACCACCGGGCACGGCTCCCGGCGCTGGATCCTGGACCCGATCGACGGCACGAAGAACTTCGTCCGCGGCGTTCCGGTGTGGGCCACGCTGATCGCGCTGGTCGACGGCGACGAGCCGGTCGTCGGGCTGGTCTCCGCGCCCGCCCTCAACCGTCGCTGGTGGGCGGCCAAGGACGTCGGCGCGTGGACCGGACGTCGTCTGGAGTCGGCCACCCGCTGCCGCGTCTCCGACGTCGGCGCCCTGGGGGACGCGAGCCTCAGCTACTCCAGCCTCTCGGGCTGGGAGGAGCGCGACCTGCTCGGCGGCTTCCTCGACCTGACCCGCTCGGTGTGGCGGACCCGCGCCTACGGCGACTTCTGGAGTTACGTGCTGCTGGCCGAGGGCGCGGTGGACCTCGCCTGCGAGCCCGAGGTGTCGCTGTGGGACCTCGCCGCCCTCGACGTCATCGTGCGCGAGGCCGGTGGGCGGTTCACCGACGTCACCGGCGTCCCCGGTCCGGCCGGAGGCAGCGCCCTGGCGAGCAACGGGCGGCTGCACGACGCCGCCCTGGACATCCTGCGGCCGCAGAGCCGGCCCACTCCCGCCTGACGGCAGCGGGCCGGCTCGGGCCGGTCAGGAGGTCGGACCGGCTCCGGTGCCGCGACCGCCACCCTGGATGCGACGGCGCACGTCGTCGATCTTGGCCCGCGTCCGCGGGTCCTTGGCCAGGTCCTGCGCCTTGACCTGGGCCTGCTGGATCGCCTGCTTGGCCTTGGGGCTGTTCGCCAGCTGGACGACCTTGTTGAACAACGACGCCATGACGGGTCCACCTTCTCCTGCTCGCCGGGGCCGTGGTCGGCCCCGCCCGATCGGGAAACGACGCCCGGCGCGGCCCGGTTCCCCGCGGGGGCTCAGCGGGCCGGCTCGACCAGCGGTCCCGGCGCCCGATCGGGCACGACCTCCAGGCCGACGGCGGAGGCGGCGAGCAGGGCCGCCCCGATCGCCGAGGCGCTGCGCAGCGCCAGGTGCCGGACCGGGCGGCGCAGCTCATCGGCGAGCAGGTGCTGCACCAGCGCCGAGCGTGCCCCGCCGCCGGTGAGCACCACCGGCGCCCCGTCGTCGGGGACGTCGAGCAGCGCGGCGGCGGCACCGACGGCGCGGACCACTCCCTCGACGGCGGCCCGGGCGAGGTGCGCCCGCGTGGTGCTCGCACCCAGGCCGTCCCACCCCCCACGGTCCTCCGGTCCGGCGACGCCGCCGCGCTCGCCGGTGAGGAACGGCCGGAACACCGCTCCTCCGGCGTCGGGCACGGATGCGGCGGCGGCGAACAGCTCCGCCCACGTCAGCCCGAGCACGCCGCACACCCAGGCCCACGCCGAGCCGCCGTTCCGCAGCGCCGCCATCGCGTACCAGCCACCTTCGGCGTCGGCGTAGCCGTGCACCGCCGGGTCGTCGGCCGGGGTCGGCGTCCACCCGGGCCGCAGCACCTGGGCTCCGGTGCCGAGGTTCACCTGCAGCCCCGGACCGGTGCCCGCGGCGAGGAGCGCCAGCGGGGTGTCCGCACCTCCGACGACGACCGGCACATCCCCGCAGTCGAGGACGGCCGTCCCGGCCACCTCGTCCGACGGCCGCACGGGCGGCAGCAGGTCCGGCCGCACCCCGGCGGCAGCGCAGGCGGCGGACGACCAGCCGTCGGCGACGACGTCCCACAGCAGCGTGCCCGAGGCGTCGCTGCGGTCGGTGACCAGCGGGCCGCCCCCGACCAGTTGCGCCCGCAGGGCGTCCTTGGGCAGCACCACGGCGGTGGCGCGATCCAGGATCTCCGGCTCGTGCGCCGCGAGCCAGGCCAGCATCGGACCGGTCATGCCGGGCACCAGCGGGTTGGCCAGCGCAGCCCGGACGCCGACCGGCAGCGAGCGCCACCGGCCCAGCTCGGCGGTGGCGCGGGAGTCGGGCCACAGCAGGGCCGGGCGCAGCGCACGGCCGCGATCGTCGACGAGGACGGCGCCGTGCATCTGACCCGAGAATCCGAGGGCCCGGACCGGCGCTCCGCGCAGGTCGAGCGCGCCCAGCGCCGAGTCCAGGGCGGCGCGCCAGACGGCGACGTCGATCTCGGCCCGGCCGGGCGCCGGACGGTCGTGGTCGTAGCCGGCCTCCGCCTCCGCGACCACCGTGCCGGCCTCGTCGAGGGCCACCAGCTTCAGGCCGCTGGTGCCCAGATCCGCCCCGAGCAGGACCGCGGCGCTCACCGCTCCGGGCTGTCGCCGTAGGTGTAGCCGGCGTCGGGGTAGCGGCTGCCCTCCGTGGTGGGGGCGATCTCGTCGAGCTGCCGGAGGTCGTCGGCGGAGAGCTCGACGGCCGTGGCACCGACGTTCTCCTCCAGGTAGCTGCGCCGCTTCGTCCCCGGGATGGGGACGACGTCGTCACCCTGCGCCATCACCCAGGCCAGGGCGAGCTGCCCGGCGGTGCAGCCCTTCTGGTCGGCCAGCGCCCGCACGGCGTCGACCAGCCGCAGGTTGGCCGCGAACGCCTCGCCCTGGAAGCGCGGGTGGTCGCGGCGGAAGTCGTCGGGCCCGAAGTCGTCGGGGCTGGTGATCGCGCCGGTGAGGAACCCCCGGCCGAGCGGGCTGAACCTGTCTCTTATACACCACTGAAGCTGCCGACGAAGAGGAAAGTATAAAACTAGGAGGTAGACGTAACAATAAAAAAAAAAAAAAATAA
>NZ_POQU01000116.1 GCF_002938425.1 Blastococcus atacamensis
TGGGTGGCGTCCAGATCATTGTGTGATGCACCCGCAGGAGTGTATGAGGCACACGCGGTGCTCCAGCAGCTGAGGCGAGCGCAGCCCCTCGGCACGCTCGGCGCCCGCAGCGGCGTGGTCGACGCCGCCCGTGGCACCGGGCGGCCGGTGGTCGTGGACCTCCCGCGGCCGGGACCGGAGGGGCCGGGGGAGGGGAGCCGGGCGGTGCTGGCCGACGCCGACCTCGCGCTGCTGGTCGTCCCCGCCCGCCTGCGTGCGGCGTCCGCGGCGAGGCTGCTGGTGACCGCCGAGGGGACGCCGTGGTCGGCGGCCCGGCTGGTCGTGCGGACCTGCCCGGGCGGCCTGCGCGCCGACGACGTGGCGGATGTGGTCGGCTGCCCGGTGGTCGGGGAGCTGCCGCACGAGCGGGCGGTCATGGGCCGGGGGGAGCGCGGCGAGCCGCCGGGCGCCGGACCGCGCTCGGCCCTCGGTGCGCTCGCCCGCCAGGTGCTCGAAGAGGTCGTGCGATGACCGCGCCGTCGCTGCTCGACCGGGTGCGGGCGCGGCTGGCGGTCGAGGACGGCGCTCTGTCCCGGGCCGGGGTCGCGGCGCTGGTACGGGAGGAGGCCGGCGGCCTGATGGGCGACGCCGACGTGCTGGTCGCCGTGCGCGACGCCGTGGACGAGCTGGCCGGTGCCGGACCGCTCGAGGCGTTGCTGCGGCTGCCCGGGGTGACCGACGTGCTGGTCAACGGCCCGGACCAGGTGTGGCTGGACCGCGGAGCCGGGCTGGAGCGGGTGCCCGACGTCGGGTTCGCCGACGACGAGGCGGTGCGCCGGCTGGCGGTCAGGCTGGCCGGCACCGCGGGGCGCCGGCTGGACGACGCCGCGCCGTGGGTGGACGTCGGGCTTCCGGACGGCACCCGGCTGCACGCCGTGCTCCCACCGGTGTCGGGCTCCGGCACCTGCCTCTCGCTGCGCGTGCTCCGGCGCTGCTCGCGGTCCCTGGCCGAGCTCGCGGCCCGCGGCACGCTGCCCGGGGAGAGCGACGCGCTGCTCCGGGCCGTCGTCGACCGCAGGCTCGCCTTCCTCGTCACCGGCGGAACCGGCTCGGGCAAGACCACGCTGCTGTCGGCGCTGCTCGGCGAGGTCGCCGCCGGCGAGCGGCTGCTGCTGTGCGAGGACGCCGCGGAACTCACCCCCCGCCACCCGCACGTGGTGCGGCTGCTGACCCGGCCGGCCAACGTGGAGGGTGCCGGTGCGGTGGGGCTGCGCGACCTGGTGCGGCAGGCCCTGCGCATGCGGCCCGACCGGCTGGTCGTGGGCGAGGTGCGCGGCGCCGAGGTGGTCGACCTCCTCGCGGCGCTCAACACCGGGCACGACGGCGGGTGCGGCACGCTGCACGCCAACCGCTCCACCGAGGTGCCCGCGCGGCTCGAGGCGCTGGGGGTGGCTGCCGGGCTGGGGCGCGCGGCGGTGCACAGCCAGGCGGCCGCGGCGCTGGACGTGGTGGTGCACCTGCGCCGGGGTCCGGCCGGGCGGCGGGTCGAGGAGATCGGCCTGCTCCGCCGGCGGGACGACCTCGTGGTCGTGGAGCCGGGATGGCGGGCCGACGGCGGGCCCTGCCCCGCCGGCGACGCGCTGCGGCACCTGCTGGCCGCCCGGTGACCGCAGCGCTGCTGGCGGTCGCCGGAGCGGTGCTGCTGTGGCCCGACGGCCGCAGTGCGGTCCGTCAGCGGCTGGCCGGGCTCTCGCCCCCCGACGCCGGTGGGCCGTGGCGGAGGGCGGTGCCCCTTCCGGTGGCCGCCGCCGTCGTCGTCGGGAGTGCCGGTGCGCTGCTGGGCACGGCGCTGGTGGGGGTGCTGGCGGCCGGGGGCGCGGCTCTGGCGGCGCACGGGTGGCGGGCCCGCCGGGCCCAGGCGGCCGACCACGCCCGGCTGTCGACGTTCACCGAGACGCTCGCCGCGTTCGCCGCCGAGCTCCGTGCCGGCCGGTCGCTGGAGGAGGCGGTGCGCGGCGCGGTCGCCGACTGCCCCGATCCGGACGTCGCCGCGGCCCTGGTGCGGGCGGTTCGCGCGCCGGGAGAGCCGCGGCCCCCGATGGAGGCCGCCGCCGACGAGATGCCGGCCGCGCTCGACCGGCTGTCGGCGGCGGTGGCGCTGAGCGCCCGCACCGGCTGCTCCCTGGCCGCGGTCGTCACGGCGGTCGAGGACGACCTGCGGGCCCGGCAGCGACGGCGGCGGGAGCTCCTGGTGGCCACCGCCGGCCCCCGGGCCAGCGCCCGCCTGCTGGCCGGGCTCCCGCTGCTCGGGCTGGCCATGGGCAGCGGTGTGGGCGCCGATCCCTGGCAGGTGCTCACCCGGACCGGCACCGGCCAGGCCCTGCTGGTCGCCGGAGTGCTGCTCGAGGTCGCCGGCATCGCCTGGACCGGTCGCCTGGTCGCCCGGATCGGGCGATGAGCGCAGCGCTGCCGGTGCTGCTCCTGGCCGCGGCGGTGGCGGTGTGGGTGCCCGGCTCCGTCGTCGTCGGCCGGCGGGTCCGGACGCTGGTGGCGGCTCGGTCGGCCGCCGTCGCCCGGCACCCGCGGGCCAGCGCGGACCCGCGGCGCCGGTGGCTGCTCGCGGGAACCGCCGGGCTGGCGGCGGGGCTGCTGGTCGGCGGTGCGGGAGGAGCGATCGCCGCCGTGGCGGTCGCGGTGGCGGGGGAGCGCGTCATCCGCGCGGCCGCTCCGGACGAGGACGCAGCCGAGCGGGCGGCCCTCGTCCGGGAGCTGCCCGCGGCCTGCGAGCTGATGGCGGCCTGCCTGACCGCCGGTCTGCCCGTGGCGGGAGCCCTGTCCGCGGTGGCAGGCGCCGTGCCCGGCCCGCTGGGGCGGCGGCTGCACGGCGTGGCCGGCCTATCCCGGATGGGCGCCGAGCCGCGACGGGCCTGGGCCGACCAGCCTGCAGAGCTCGCCGCGCTCGCCCGCGTGCTGATCCGGGCCGGCGAGTCCGGCGCGGCCGCGGTCCCGGCCCTGCGGGCGCTGGCCGAGGAGATGCGCACGGCGGCCAGGACGCAGGCGCAGGCCGCGGTCCAGCGGGCCGGCGTGTGGGTGCTGGCGCCGCTGGGGCTGTGCTTCCTGCCCGCTTTCGTCTGCCTGGGCGTGGTGCCGCTCGTGCTCGGCATCGCCGGCGACGTGTTCGGCTGAGTCCACAGCCCTCGCCCCGCTCCACAGATGCCTCCGCAGCCTGGGATCGCCTCCGATCCGGGCCGAGGCTCGGTGCACCGCCCCACCGGGGCCCGAGACCAGGAGGACCGCCATGACCAGCGAGCCGCACGTTCCCGACGCCGACGAGCCCGACTCCGACCCGACCCCGGCTCCGGAAGGCCGCTGGGCTCGGCTGCGGGCCGCGGGCGAGGCGGGGATGAGCACCGCCGAGTACGCCGTCGGCACCGTCGCGGCGTGCGCCTTCGCCGCCGTGCTCTACCGGGTCGTCTCCGGCGACTCCATCGTCACCGGCCTGACCGATCTGGTCGACCGGGCGCTGGCCACGCTGGCCTGACCGGTGGCGCGCCGATCGGTCCGCGGCGAGGTGGGGATGGTGACCGCCGAGACCGCGGTCGTCCTCCCCGTCCTGATGCTGGTGCTCGTCGCCGCCGTCGCGGCCGTGACCGTCGTCGGCGCCCAGCTCCGGTGCGTGGACGCCGCCCGCGAGGGGGCCCGGGCGGCGGCCCGCGGGGAGGACACCGCGGCGGTGGCCGACTGGGCCGGCCGGGCAGCCCCCGCCGGCGCCCGCACGGAGGTGGCGGTCACCGGCGCCGAGGTCCGGGTGACCGTGACCGCGGACATCGCCCCGCTGGGTCCACTGCCCTGGCGGATCACCGTCGACGCCGAGGCCGTGGCCCAGCGCGAGCCGGGTGCGGTGCCGGCGGGATGAGGGACGAGCGCGGATCGGCGACGGTGTGGGTGCTGATCCTCTCCGCGGTCCTGGTCGCGGTTGCCGCGGCGGCGGTCCTGGTCGGCCTCGGCATGGGAGCCCGGCACCGGGCGGCGACCGCGGCGGACCTGGCCGCGCTTGCGGCGGCGGGCCGTGCCGTCGTGGGTGACCCGGACCCGTGTGCCGCCGCGGCGGGGATCGCGGCGGCGAACGGCGCGGAGCTCGTCGGCTGCCGGCTGGAGCCGGGTGCGGTCGTCAGCGTGCAGGTCAGCGTCACCGTGTCGCTCGGGCGGCTGGGCCTGCACGACAGCATCGGCCGGGCGAGGGCCGGCCCGGTGCCGCCGTAAGGGCGTCAGAAGACGAGCTCGTCCTCGTCGACGTCCGCCTCGACCGGAACCGCTGCCGGCTCGGCCCGCTCCGGGACCGGCGTCCCGTCCGCCGGCTCGGCGACGAGGTTCCGGCCGGCCGCCTCCGCGGCGGCCAGCTCGTCGAGGACGACGTCGAGCACCCGCACCGCACCGGCCTTGTCCAGCGGGTCGTTGCCGTTGCCGCACTTGGGCGACTGCACGCACGAGGGGCAGCCGCTCTCGCACTCGCAGCTGGCCACCGTCGCCCGCGTCGCCTGCAGCCACCGGCGCAGCGCCGCGTAGCCGCGCTCGGCGAAGCCGGCACCGCCGGGATGCCCGTCGTAGACGAAGATCGCCGCCGTCCCGGTGTCGGGGTGCACGGCGGTCGACAGGCCACCGAGATCCCAACGGTCGCAGGTGGCCAGCAGCGGCAGGATGCCGATCGCCGCGTGCTCGGCCGCGTGCAGCGAGCCGGGCAGCGCCGCGTCGTCGACGTCGGCCCGCTGGATCGCGTGGGAGTCCAGCGTCAGCCACACCGCCTTGGTGCGCAGCTGGCGGGGCGGGAGGTCGAGCGGGAACTCGGCCAGCACCTCGCCGGTGCCCATCCGCCGCCGCTGGTAGGCGACCACCTGGTTGGTCACGTCGACGATCCCGGTGTGCGCGGTGACCGCGCCCAGCGTGCGGGTCTGCTCGATCGACACGATGGCCAGGTCGGTGATGTCGCGCGCCACCGTCGTCCAGTCCGGGCTCTCCGGGTGCACGACGGCGCAGGCGTCCTCCACGTCGAACTCGTCGACGACGAACGTGTCGCCGCGGTGTACGTAGAGCGCGCCCTCGTGCACGGTCGAGTGCGCGGCGCCCCCGTCCACGGTGCCCAGCAGCCGCCCGGTGGCCGCCTCGATGATCGCGACCGGCTCGTCGCCGCTGCCGCGGATGTCGACGTCGGGACGGCCGCGCCCGGCCCAGTACCAGCCGGTCGGGCGCCTGCGCAGCTGCCCGGCGGCCACCAGCTCCTCGATCTGCGCCTCGGCCACCGGACCGCCGAAGTCGGCCAGGTCCTCCGGTCGCAGCGGCAGCTCGGCGGCGGCACAGCACAGCTGGGGGCCGAGCACGTAGGGGTTGGCCGGATCGGTGACCGTGGCCTCGATCGGTCGGCCGAACACCGCGCGCGGGTGGTGGGCCAGGTAGTGGTCCAGCGGATCGTCGCGGGCGACGAAGACGACCAGCGACTCCCGCTGCGCGCGCCCGGCCCGGCCCGCCTGCTGCCACAGGGAGGCCAGCGTGCCGGGGTACCCGGCCAGCACCACGGCGTCCAGGCCGGCGATGTCGATGCCGAGCTCCAGGGCGTTGGTGGTCGCGACCCCCAGCAGGTCGCCCGAGGACAGCGCCCGCTCCAGCTCCCGGCGCTCCTCGGGCAGGTAGCCGCCCCGGTAGGAGTCCACCCGGCGGGCCAGATCTCCCCGGCCGCGGTCGGCCAGCAGGCGGCGGGCCTGGTCGGCCACCGACTCGGCGCTGCGGCGCGAGCGGACGAACGCCAGCGTGCGGGCGCCCCGCTCGACGAGGTCGGCGAGCAGGCCGGCGGCGTCGGCGGCGGCCGAGCGGCGCAGCGGCGCCCCGTGCTCGCCGGTGCGCTCGGTCAGCGGCGGCTCCCACAGCGCGAAGGTCGCGCCGGGGCGCGGCGAGCCGTCCTCGGTGACTGCCACGACGTCCTCGCCCACCAGCCGGGTCGCGGCCGCAGCCGGATCGGCGACGGTGGCCGAGGCCAGGATGAACACCGGCTCCGCGCCGTACCGCCGGCAGATCCGCCGCAGCCGGCGCAGCACGTGGCCGACGTGCGACCCGAACACCCCGCGGTAGGCGTGGCACTCGTCGATGACGACGTAGGCCACCCGGCGCAGCGTGCCCGACCAGCGCTGGTGGGCCGGCAGGATCCCGCGGTGCAGCATGTCGGGATTGGTCACGATCCAGCGCGAGTGCCGCCGGACCCAGTCCCGCTCCTCGGCCGGGGTGTCGCCGTCGTAGGCGGCCGGCCGCACCGAGGGGTCGGCGAGCTCGGCCACCGAGGCCAGCTGGTCGCGGGCCAGCGCCTTGGTCGGCGCCAGGTACAGCACGCAGGCGCGCGGGTCCTCGGCCAGCCGGGTCAGCGCCGGGAGCTGGTAGGCCAGCGACTTCCCCGACGCGGTGCCGGTCGCGACCACGACGTGCCGGCCCTCGCGGGCGGTCTGCGCCGCGGCGATCTGGTGCTCGTAGGGAGCCTGGACACCTCGGGCGACCAGGCGCTCGCGCAGCCCGGCCTCGACCCACTCCGGCCAGCCGGCCGTGCGGCTCTCGCGCACCGGCAGGTGGTGCACGTGGGTGACCGGCTGCTCGTCCTCCGCCGTCCCGGCGAGCAGGGCCTCGAGCAGCTCCCCGCCGGGCGGGACCTGGCTGCCCCCGGACCGGTCGTCCGTGCCGGGAGGGGGAGCCGACCGGACCGCGTCGAGCGAGGTCACGGGTTCCACTGTCACACCCCCGCGCAAGGCGCCGTCGGCCGGTCGTGAAAGGAGCGCGCGAGACGGCCACACACAGTGTGATCTGCCTTACACTTCGCGCCGTCCCGGGGTGGGTGCGGACCCGTTGCGGGACGCCGACCTCCGCCGTACCGGGGAGCAACGGCGCCACCCGGGCGGCCGCCGATGCCTGGAGGACCCATGCCCGACAGCTCACTGTCCGGTGGGGAGACGGCGCTCGTCGCCGTCACCCTCGTCATCTCCCTGCTGGCCCTGGGCTTCGCCGCCTATCTCGTGCGGGCCGTCACGGCCGCGGGCCAGGGCACGGAGAAGATGCAGGACATCGCGCGGGCGGTGCAGGAGGGAGCGGCTGCCTACCTGCGGCGGCAGTTCCGGACGCTGGCGGTCTTCGCCGTCGTCGTCTTCCTGCTGCTGCTCGTCCTGCCGGTCGCCGACGGCGGCTGGGGCACCCGGGTCGGCCGGGCGATCTTCTTCCTCGTCGGCGCGACGTTCTCCGCGCTCGTCGGCTTCATCGGGATGACGCTGGCCACCCGCGGCAACGTCCGGGTGGCCGCCGCCGCCCGCGAGGGCGGCTACCGGCCGGCCTTCGGAATCGCGTACCGCACCGGCGGCGTCGTCGGGATGATCACCGTCGGGCTCGGCCTGTTCGGGGCGGCGCTGGCGCTGCTGCTCTTCGACGAGACCGCGCCGGTGGTGCTGGAGGGCTTCGGCTTCGGCGGTGCGCTGCTGGCGATGTTCATGCGCGTCGGCGGCGGCATCTTCACCAAGGCCGCCGACGTCGGCGCGGACCTGGTGGGCAAGGTCGAGGCCGGGATCCCCGAGGACGACCCCCGCAACGCCGCCACGATCGCGGACAACGTGGGCGACAACGTCGGCGACTGCGCGGGCATGGCCGCCGACCTCTTCGAGTCCTACGCCGTGACCCTCGTCGCCGCGCTGATCCTGGGGCAGGTCTTCTTCGGCCCCGTCGGCATGGTCTTCCCGCTGGTGGTCGCCGCCATCGGGGTGGTCGCCTCGGTCGCCGGCATCCTCGCCACCCGCCCCTCCGACACCGACGGCAGCGGCCTGGCGCCGATCAACCGCGGCTTCTTCGTCTCCGCCGTCGTCTCCCTGGTGCTGGTCGCCGTCGCCGCCTTCACCGTGCTCCCCGGCGTGGGGGACGACGTCGACGACCTGCCGGTCAGCCCGCAGGTGCTCGGGCTGGTCGCCGTGCTGATCGGCGTCGTGCTGGCCGCGGCCATCCAGCAGCTCACCGGCTACTTCACCGAGACGACCCGCAAGCCCGTCATGGACGTCGGGCGCAGCTCGCTGACCGGCCCGGCGACGGTGATCCTGTCGGGCATCTCGCTGGGCCTGGAGTCGGCGGTCTACGCCGCCCTGCTCATCGGCGGCGCGGTCTACGGCGCCTTCCTGATCGGCGGCGGGGCCGCCCTCTACGCCGTCGCGCTCGCCGGGTGCGGGCTGCTCACCACCGCCGGCGTCATCGTCTCCATGGACACCTTCGGCCCGGTCAGCGACAACGCGCAGGGCATCGCCGAGATGTCCGGCGACATCGACGGCGACGGCGCGCGGGTGCTCACCGACCTCGACGCCGTCGGCAACACCACCAAGGCGATCACCAAGGGCATCGCCATCGCGACCGCCGTCCTCGCCGCCACCGCCCTCTTCGGCTCCTACAACGCGCAGATCGGCGTGGCGCTCGATGAGGCCGGCGCCACGCTCGGCAACGCCTTCAGCCTGGTCAACCCGAACAACGTCGTGGGGGCGATCCTGGGTGCCGCGGTGGTGTTCCTCTTCTCCGGGCTGGCCATCAGCGCCGTGTCCCGCGCCGCGGGCCGCGTGGTGTTCGAGGTGCGGGAGCAGTTCCGCACCCACCCCGGGATCATGACCTTCGCCGAGCGGCCGGACTACGGCGCCGTCGTCGACATCTGCACCAAGGACTCGCTGCGCGAGCTGGCGACGCCGGGTCTGCTGGCCGTCCTCGCCCCGGTCGCCGTCGGGTTCGGCCTGGGCATCGGACCGCTGGCCGCCTACCTGGTGGGCGCGATCGCGGCCGGCACCCTGATGGCGGTCTTCCTCGCCAACTCCGGCGGCGCCTGGGACAACGCCAAGAAGATGGTGGAGGATGGCGCCCACGGCGGAAAGGGCAGCGAGGCGCACTCGGCCACCGTCATCGGCGACACGGTGGGCGACCCGTTCAAGGACACCGCCGGCCCGGCGATCAACCCGCTGATCAAGGTGATGAACCTGGTGGCGTTGCTCATCGCGCCGGCCGTCGTCTCGCTGTCGGTGGGGGAGGACGCGAACACCGGGATGCGGGTGGGGCTCGCCCTCGTGGCGCTCGCCGTCATCGTCGCGGCCGTCGTCGTCTCCAAGCGCCGGTCCGTCGTCGTCGGCGAGGTCGGGGCGAAGCCGGACGAAGCGCCGCTGGCGACCAGCACGCCGTGATCCCGCCGGTCGCGGCCGGCTGACCCCTTGGCGGGACGTGCTCTTTCCCGGTCCGGGAACACGGGCGCAGCATCCACGTTGGTCGGGGTGACGGCGCGCCCACGGTGGGTCGCCCCCGGCGCCCCGGCGTACGGGTGGCTTACCGTGGCCCGCCGAGGGGCGTTCCGCGGTGGCCCCCGCCCGCCCCCGGCCCCCGGGGGTGCTGCACTGGGCCGGCCGGTCCGCACAGGCACGCCGCGGCCGCACCACCTCAGCACCACCGACAGGAGTC
>NZ_POQU01000117.1 GCF_002938425.1 Blastococcus atacamensis
ACAGAGTTACGGCGGCCATGGCGAGAGGGAAACGCCCGGTAACATTCCGAACCCGGAAGCTAAGCCTCTCAGCGCCGATGGTACTGCCCTGGAGACGGGGTGGGAGAGTAGGACGCCGCCGGACAACTATTCACGAAGGGCCCCAGCCGCCAGGCTGGGGCCCTTCGTCGTCTGGCCGGTCCGCCCCTTGGCCGTTAGTGCACAAATGGCCGCGATCGGGTGGGGGGCTCGCGTGGCCTTCAGTGCACGAAAGGCCGCGTTGTCGGCCCCAGCAACTGCTTCCGGGCCTGTGCTGCGTACACCGCTGTCAGCGTCGGCGAGGTTCCTTCGTCGTCGCGCCGACGTTGTCGGCCAACCAGGTGTTGAGGGCAGCGAGGTCGCGCCAGGCGGCTCGTACTCGGTCCAGCGCGGCAGGGGTGTGCAGCCAGTCCTCCGGCGTCCAGTGCCGGCTGGCGTACAGCGAGCGGTGCTTGAGCAGCTCGATCCGCTCGTCGTCGGCAGAGAAGCCGGCAGGCACCCGCACGAGACGGTCGCCCTCGATCTCCCAGCCCGCGTCCCGGAGCCGCGTCACCTCCGTGTCCAGGGCCGGTCCCTGCACCGGGTCGGCCACGGCGCGGCGGTATCTCGCCACCTGGTCGGACTCCAGACGCCAGCAACCGCCCGAGACCGTGAGCCCGTCGGCGGAGATCTGCACGTACCAGGAGCCGGCGCCGCGGCCCTCCTGGACGACAACAGCGCCCTGGTGGGTCTTGTAGGGCGTCTTGTCGTGGCTGAACCGGACATCGCGGTAGGGGCGGAACACCTTGGCCGGCCCGAACTCCGGTGCCAGCTCCTCGAGCAGCGCCGTCATCGGGGTGCGCACGTGCGCCTCGTAGTCGGCCCGGTGCGCTGCCCAGTACGTCTTGCTGTTGTCGCCCTCGAGGCCCTCGTAGAACACCAGACCTTCATCGGGAAAGCCGTCGAAGCTCACCGGTTCGAATCCTCCTCGCTCATCTCCACGTGCCAGCGGATCTCGCGCAGCGGTGCGCCACCGGTCTCCAGCGTGCGGGCCCATCCGTCAGGGGCCCAGCCGGCGGACTCGAGGAAGGCGGCCGACACCCGGTCCGACTCCGGCAGCCACAGGCGCATGCGCCCGAAGCCGTCCGCGACGGCGAGATCGGTGACCGCGGCCAGGAGCCGGCTGCCGTGCCCGCGTCGGCCCCACCGCGGTTCCACCAGCAGCGTGCCCAGCTCGACCGTGCCGGGTGCGTCGTCGACCGGCGCGGCGGTGGTGAAGCCGACGACCTCGTCCCGCTCGAGAGCCACGAGGACCCGGTGCGCCGCGGTCGGCGGCGCCGTCACCGCAGCCGCCCAGGACGCGGTGACGGCCGTGTCGTCCCACTCGTCGAGCACCTCGGGGGGCAGGACGGCGCGGTAGGCCGTCCGCCAGGTCACGGCCTGCACGCGGGCGATGGCGGGTGCATCGGCCGGACGGGCCGGGCGGACGGAGACCTCCGCCGACCCCGTGAGGCGGGGAAAGGGCGGCGTCGGGTTCACCCGGGCAGCGTAAGTGCCCAGGTACCGGGAGCAGACGTCGTACCCGGCGGGCAGGATCTGACGGCGTGACCGCTGTCGAACGGCTGCCGGCAGCGCTGGCCAGGCGCATCGCGCTGGCGGCGCAGGGTTTCGCCGACCCACGTCCGGCCGGGCCGGTCGGAACGCGGCAGCTGAACCGGCTCACCGACCGGCTCGCCGTGGTGCAGATCGACTCGGTGAACGTCGTGTCCCGGTCCCACTACCTGCCCGCCTTCAGCCGCCTCGGGCCCTATCCCCGTCAGGCCCTGGATGCGCTCGCCGGGCGCAGGCACACCGTGTTCGAGTACTGGGCGCACGAGGCCTCGTTCCTACCCGTCCGCCTGCACCCCCATCTGCGCTGGCGGATGGCAGCGGTGCAGCAGGAGGCCTGGGGCAGCATGACGCGCGTGCAGCGGGAGCGGCCGGAGTACGTGGCCGCGCTGCTCGAGCGGGTGCGGCAGGACGGTCCCCTCCGGGCCGGCGAGCTGCAGGAAGAGCGGCCGAACCGGCCCGGCAGCATGTGGAACTGGCACGCCGGCAAGGCGGCCCTGGAGTACCTCTTCTTCACCGGTGAGCTGACCGCCTCCCGCCGCACAGCGGGATTCGAACGGGTCTACGACCTGCCCGAACGGGTGCTCCCCGCCGAGATCCTCGCCGCACCCACCCCGGACCGGCCCGACGCCGTACGCGAGTTGGTGCGCACCGCCGCGCGGGCCCTGGGCGTGGCCACCGAGACGGATCTGCGCGACTACTTCCGTCTCACGCCGTCCGACGCCCGGACCGCCATCGTCGAGCTGGCCGACGCCGGTGACCTGCTGCCCGTCGAGGTGGTCGGCTGGGGACGTCCCGCGTGGCTGGACCCGGGAGCCCGCCGTCCGCGGTGGATCCGGGCGCGGGCGCTGCTGAGCCCCTTCGACTCCCTGGTGTGGGAGCGGCCGAGGGTGGAGCGCATCTTCGCTTTCCGGTACCGCCTGGAGATCTACACGCCTGCGGAGAAGCGAGTGCACGGCTACTACGTGCTGCCGTTCCTGCTCGGGGACGAGCTGGTGGCGCGGGTGGACCTCAAGGCCGATCGCAAGGCCGGCGTCCTCCGCGTCCAGGCCGCACACGCCGAGGCAGGGGTGGACCGGTCTCGGGTGGCCGCCGCGCTCGCCGAGGAGCTGCGGCTGATGGCCGGCTGGATGGACCTTCCGGACGTCGCCGTCGTCGAGCGGGGAGACCTCTGGGCCGACCTCGGCCGCGCCCTGGGAGTTCTGCCCATCCCGGTCTGAGACCGGGCCACCGGGCGTCCCGCCGTAGGCTCCCGGACGTGCCAGAGATCGCGCCGCTCCGCGTCCAGGTCATCGCGCAGACGCAGTTCACGCCACCGGCGGACGTGCCGTGGGAGACCGACGCCGACGGCGGTCAGGCGCTCGCCGAGTTCGCCGGCCGGGCCTGCTACCAGTCCTGGGACAAGCCGGTGCCTGCGACCGCGACGAACGCCGGCTACCTGCGGCACATCCTCGAGGTCGGCCACCTCGCCGTCCTGGAGCACGGCACGGTGAGCATGTACGTCACCGGGATCTCCCGCTCGCTGAGCCACGAGTTGGTCCGGCACCGGCACTTCTCCTACAGCCAGCTGTCGCAGCGCTACGTCCCCGAGCGGGAGGCCGCCGTCGTGGAGCCGGCGGTCATCGCCGAGGACCCGGAGCTGCACGCGCTGTTCGTCGCCGCCACGGACGCCGCGACGGTCGCGTACGCAGAGCTGCTCGACGGGCTGGAGCAGCGCTTCGCCGACGTGCCCAACGCGACGCTGCGCCGCAAGCAGGCCCGGCAGGCCGCCCGGGCGGTGCTGCCCAACGCCACCGAGACCCGCGTCGTCGTCACCGGCAACTACCGGGCCTGGCGGCACTTCGTGGCCATGCGGGCCAGCGAGCACGCCGACGTCGAGATCCGCGAGCTGGCGATCGCCTGCCTGCGCGAGCTGCAGCGGGTGGCGGGCAACGTGTTCGGCGACTTCCGGATGAGCACGCTCGCCGACGGAACGCAGGTCGCCGCCAGCCCCCTGGTCACCGAGGGCTGATCGCCTCGTCGGCCCCTCCCGGCACGGAGGTCGCCGGCGTCCCGGACCGTCGGTGCGCCGCCGTAGGCTCGGGTGCGTGGCACCGATCGACACCCAGTACGAAGACCTCCTCCGGCGCATCCTCGAGCAGGGCGCCCCCAAGGAGGACCGCACCGGCACCGGCACCGTCAGCCTCTTCGGCGAACGGCTGCGCTACGACCTGTCGGAGACGTTCCCGCTGGTGACGACCAAGAAGGTGCACTTCAAGTCGATCGCCGTCGAGCTGCTCTGGTTCCTGCGCGGGGACAGCAACGTCAGCTGGCTGCGTGAGAACGGTGTCACCATCTGGGACGAGTGGGCCGCCGCCGACGGCGAGCTGGGCCCCGTCTACGGCGTCCAGTGGCGGTCGTGGCCGACGCCCGACGGGCAGCAGGTCGACCAGATCGCCCAGCTGCTGGACACCCTGCGCTCGGACCCGAACTCGCGTCGCATGATCGTCTCGGCCTGGAACGTCGCGGCCCTCCCCGACATGGCGCTGGCGCCGTGCCACGCGTTCTTCCAGTTCTACGTCGCCGACGGCAAGCTCTCCTGCCAGCTCTACCAGCGCAGCGCCGACATGTTCCTCGGCGTCCCGTTCAACATCGCCAGCTACGCGTTGCTCACGAAGATGATCGCCGCACAGGTGGGCCTGGAGCCCGGTGACTTCGTATGGGTCGGCGGCGACTGCCACATCTACCGCAACCACGTCCAGCAGGTCACCGAGCAGCTGTCCCGGGAGGTGCGGCCCTTCCCGACCCTGCAGCTCGCGCCCGCGCCGTCGCTGTTCGACTACACCTACGAGCACTTCACCGTGCACGACTACCGGCCCCACCCGGCGATCCGGGCAGCCGTGGCGGTGTGAGCGCGCCCGGAGTCCCATCGGCGCGCCGGCGCGGGATCGGGATGATCTGGGCGCAGGGCCGCGGTGGGGTGATCGGCGCCGGCGGCGGGTTGCCGTGGCACCTGCCCGAGGACCTCCGGCTGTTCCGGACCACGACGACCGGTTCGACCGTCGTCATGGGCCGCCGCACCTGGGAGTCGCTGCCCGAGCGGTTCCGGCCGCTGCCCGGGCGGATCAACGTCGTCCTCACCTCGGACCCGGACTGGTCGGCCGAGGGTGCGCTGGGCGCTGCGTCGGTGGAGCAGGTGCTGGCCGAGCACGACGCGTTCTGGGTGATCGGCGGAGGAGCGGTCTACACCGCGTTCCTGCCGCACGCCGACCGCTTGGTGGTCACCGACGTCGACGTCGACGTCGACGGGGACACGTGGGCGCCGGAGCTGGACGACGGCTGGGTGCGCACCTCCCGGACGCCGGCCGAGGGCTGGTCGGTGTCGGCGTCGGAGGGCCTGCGCTTCGCCGTGTCGGAGTACACGCGGGGCACCGGCCGCGGCGCTGGGTAGATTCATCCCATGACCACCGACCCCGCCCGGCCGTTCGGGCGCGTCCTGACGGCGATGGTCACCCCCTTCGCCGAGGACGGCTCGATCGACCTCGCCGGGGCCCAGCAGCTCGCCGCCCACCTGGTCGACCGGTGCGCCAACGACGGGCTGGTCGTCTTCGGGACGACGGGGGAGTCGCCGACGGTCAGCGACGCCGAGCAGCACGCGGTGCTCGAGGTCGTGCTGGACGCCGTCGGTGACCGCGCGACGGTCGTCGCCGGTGTCGGCACGAACGACACCGCGCACTCCATGGATCTCGCCCGGTCGGCCGAGCGCCTCGGCGTCGACGGCCTGCTCGTCGTCACGCCGTACTACAACCGGCCGCCGCAGGCCGGTCTGCTCCGGCACTTCACGTCGATCGCCGACAGCACCGACCTGCCGGTGATGCTCTACGACATCCCGGTCCGCACCGGGATGCCGATCGAGGTGGAGACCCTCGTGCGGGCCGCCGAGCACCCGCGGATCGTGGCGGTCAAGGACGCCAAGGGCGACCTCGGTGCGATCGCCTGGACGCTGGCCCGCACCGACCTCGCCTACTACAGCGGCGAGGACATGCTGAACCTCCCGATCCTCGCGCTGGGCGGCGTCGGCGTCGTCAGCGTCGTCAGCCACCTGGTCGGCCCTCGCCTGGCCGAGATGCTCGCCGCCGTGGAGGCCGGCGACCTCGCCACCGCCCGGTCGATCAACCAGAGCCTGCTGCCGGTCTACACCGGCATCTTCCGCACCCAGGGCGTCATCACGGTCAAGGCCGCGCTCAACGCGCTCGGCCTGCCGGCCGGTCCGGTCCGGCCGCCGCTGGTCGACGCCACCCCCGAACAGCTCGCGCAACTGCGCGACGACCTCGCCGCTGGAGGCGTAACCCTGTGAGTGGTCAGGTCACCCAACCGCACCTCGATCTCAAGGCGCCCCCGCCGCTGCCCGAGGGCGGCCTGCGGGTGATGGCGCTCGGCGGTCTCGGCGAGATCGGCCGCAACATGGCCGTGCTCGAGTTCGACGGCAAGCTGCTGATCATCGACTGCGGTGTGCTCTTCCCCGAGGCCGAGCAGCCCGGCGTCGACCTGATCCTGCCCGACTTCGGGGTCATCGAGCACCGGCTCGACGACGTCGTCGCCGTGGTCCTCACCCACGGGCACGAGGACCACATCGGCGCGCTGCCCTACCTGCTGCGGCTGCGGGGGGACATCCCGCTGGTCGGCTCGCGGTTCACCCTGGCGCTGGTCTCGGCCAAGCTGCGCGAGCACCGGCTGGACCCGACGCTGGTGGAGGTCGCCGCCGGCGACGACCACCTGGCCGGGCCGTTCCACTGCGAGTTCATCGCGGTGAACCACTCGATCCCCGACGCGCTCGCCGTCGCCGTCCAGACGCCGGCCGGCACGCTGGTGCACACCGGCGACTTCAAGATGGACCAGCTGCCGCTGGACGGCGTGCTCACCGACCTGGGCGCCTTCGCGCGGCTCGGCGTCGAGGGCATCGACCTGCTGCTTGCCGACTCGACCAACGCCGAGGTGCCTGGCTTCGTCACCCCGGAGCGGTCGATCGGGCCGGTGCTCGAGGACGTCTTCGCCCGCGCCACCCAGCGGCTGATCGTCTCCAGCTTCGCCAGCCACGTGCACCGCATCCAGCAGGTCCTGGACGCCGCCGACAAGCACGGCCGCAAGGTCGCCTTCGTCGGCCGGTCGATGGTGCGGAACATGGGCGTCGCGCGCGACCTCGGCCTGCTGCGGGTCGCACCGGGCCTCATGGTCTCCCTCGACGACGCCGCCAAGATGCCCGCCGAGCAGGTCGTGCTCGTGAGCACCGGATCCCAGGGCGAGCCGCTGTCGGCGCTCGGTCGCATGGCGCGTGGCGACCACCACCAGGTCACCATCGAGGCCGGCGACACCGTCGTCCTCGCCTCCTCCCTGGTGCCGGGCAACGAGACCGCCGTCTACAAGGTCATCAACGGGCTGGCCCGTCGGGGCGCGACCGTGGTGCACAAGGAGACCGCGCGGGTGCACGTCTCCGGGCACGCCCCGGCCGGCGAGCTGCGGACGCTGCTGAACGTGGCCAAGCCGAAGTACCTCATGCCCGTGCACGGCGAGTGGCGCCACCTGCGGGCGCACGCCAAGCTCGCCGAGGAGACCGGCATGTCCCGCGACCGGATCCTGCTCGCCGAGGACGGCGTGGTCGTGGACCTCGTCGACGGCAAGGCCAGCATCGTCGGCTCCGTGCCGGTGGGCGACGTCTACGTCGACGGGCTCAACGTCGGCGACGTGGGCGAGGAGTCGCTGCAGGCCCGCCGGATCCTCGGTGACGAGGGCTTCGTCGCGCTCACCGTGGTGATCGAGCCGTCCACGAAGACGATCGTGCGCCCGGTGCACCTGTCCACCCGCGGCTTCTCCGACGACCCCTCGGCGTTCGACGAGGTGCTCGCGCTGGTCGAGGACAACCTCAAGCGCGCCCTCACCGACGACGGCGCGGACGCCCACCGGCTGTCGCAGATCATCCGCCGGACCGTGGGCAAGTGGGTGTCGGACAAGCACCGCCGCCGCCCGATGATCATCCCGACGGTCCTCGAGGTCTAGCGGGGCGCAGCCGGCCGCAGGCGCCGTGCGCCGAGGGCGCGTTCCCCACCCGGAGCGCACTCTCACTGCGCATGGCCGCCGGCCACCGTGATCGGGGTGATGCTCTCCTCCGCGGGCAGGTCGAATTGCCAGACCTGGGCGTAGAAGGACAGTTCGCCGTCCAGGGCCGCGCGGATGTTCTCCGCCTTGCGGAACCCGTGCTGCTCGCCGGGGAAGAGCAGGTAGGCGTGCGGTACGCCCCTGGCCCGCAGCGCGGCGACGATCGCCTCGGCCTGCGACGGCGGTACGACGGCGTCCTCCTCGCCCTGGAACACCGCGAGCGGCGTGTCGAGGGTGTCGACGTGGTTGATCGGTGAGCGCTCGGCGTAGACGTCCGCGCCCTCCGGCCACGGCGCCACCAGGCCGTCGAGGTAGCGCGACTCGAACTTGTGCGTCTCGGCGGCCAGCGCGCCGAGGTCGGCCACGCCGAAGTGGCTGGCGCCGGCGGTGAAGACGCCCGGGCGCATGCTCAGCGCGGCCAGGACGGTGTAACCACCCGCGGACCCGCCGCGGATCGCCATGCGCGCCGGGTCCACGCGGCCGACGTCGGCGAGGTGCCGGGCGCAGGCGACGACGTCGTCGATGTCGACGATGCCCCAGCGACCCTGCAGCGCGTCGCGGTAGCGGCGGCCGTAGCCGGTGGAGCCGCGGTAGTCCACGTGCGCGACGCAGAACCCGCGCGACGTGAAGTACTGGATCTCCAGGTTCAGCACGCGGTCATGGCTGGAGGTCGGCCCGCCGTGCACCATCACGACCAGCGGCGGCAGCCCGCTCGCGGGGACGACCTCCGGGTTCGTCGGCGGGTAGACCACCGCGTGGGCGACGTCGATGCCCGTGCCGTCGTCGGGCGTGGGGAAGGAGACGAACTCCGGCGTCGAGAACCACGCCGGGCTCAGGCCGAGGTCGCGGGCCGGGCGGAGCACGGTGTACCCCGCCCATGCACCTCGGACGGTGCTGACGAAGGGTACGCGGTAGTAATGGGAGG
>NZ_POQU01000118.1 GCF_002938425.1 Blastococcus atacamensis
GGCTCCGCCGGGGCGCTCGCGCAGCGGCTGCTGTCCTCGTTGGTGGCGGGGGAGGAGGCGGGGGGCGACTTCCGGGGACGACGATCCGCCGCGATCATGGTCATCCGCTCCACCACCACCGGGCGTCCCTGGCACGACATGGTCGTCGACCTGCGCGTGGACGACTCAGCCGATCCGCTCGGGGTCCTGGCCGACCTCACCGTCACCAGGGCCCGCTACCAGGACGTCGTCCGGGCGTTCCAGCAGGCCATCGACGGCGATCCGGTCACCGCCGACCGCGAGCTCGAGCTGCTGCGCCCCATGGACCCGGTCACCGAGCCCGACCAGCTGATGTGGCGCGCCGTGATCGCCGCCCTGGCCGGCCGCGAGGACGCGGCACGCGCCATGCTCGCCGAGCTCGCCGCGTGCGCGCCCCAGTTCCTCGAGGCGGCCAGCCGCTTCGGCAAGGCCGGCCTCATGCCCGCGGACGTGATCGAGCGGATCATCCCCCCGGTGCCGGCGACCTGACGGTTCTCCCCCTACCGGGGGGCGTCGGACGTGACGTGCGTTTCAGATCCGGATCGTTCCGGCCGATCTGGTTCTCATGAAGTCCCGGCGGCGCAGTGCGACCGGAGACGCCCGTCGCGGCGTCGACCGGTCGATGGTCGCCGTCCGCGCACTGGCCGCGGTCTTCGGCGGCGGCTGGGTGCTGGCCTCGCTCGCCAGCGCCGCGGGTGTCGGCACCGCCGCCTCCTTCCTCGCGGAGAAGGGCAAGCTGCTCTTCCTCGCCTCGCTCGTCGTCATGTTCGTCGTACGCGGGCTGGCCGGACCGGGCCGGACCGCGTGGTGGTGCCTCGCCGGTGCCATGGCGTCGTACCTGGCCGGTGCGGCGACGTACGAGTTCTCCGAGCGGCACCTCGCCGTCGTCCCCGACCTACCGTGGTCCGACGTCGCCTTCTTCGGCTTCTACCCCCTGGCGTTCGCCGGGCTGTTCCTGCTCATCCGGCTGCGGACAAGGACGGTCACGCTCAGCACCTGGCTGGACTGCGCCGTCACCGGCCTGACCACGGCCGCGGTCGCCGCGGCGGCGGCCCTGGGCGCCCTGCTGCAGCAGGCCGGCGGGGACGTGCTCTTCATCGCGAGCATCGGCTACCCGGTCGCCGATCTCTTCCTCTTCGGGCTCATCGCCGGCGGGCTCGTGGTGATCGGTCGCGACGCCGGGGCCGGGTGGTGGTGGCTCATCGGCGGCTTCGCGGTCTTCCTGGTCGCCGACCTCACGTTCGCCTACCAGGTGGTGCACGGCACCTACGTCGTCGGCGGGCCGCTGGACACCCTGTGGGGCCTGGCCTTCATCGCCTTCGGCCTGGCGGCCTGCGTCGCTCCGCGTCCGGTGCGGTTCGACGCGACGGCGGTACCGCAGCGCCCCCTGGTCGTCCCCGCCGCCTGCGCGCTCGTCGCGCTGGGCATCCTGTTCCGCGGCTACCTGACCGGCGGTGACCCGGTCGCCGGTTCGCTGGCCCTCGGCGCCGTCCTGGCCGCGCTCGCCCGCACGGGCCTCACCTTCCGCGACGTGCGGGCGCTCGGCGACAGCCGCCGGCAGGCCCGCACCGACGAGCTGACGGGGCTCCCCAACCGGCGCTCGGTGTTCGAGTCCCTCGACGCCGCCGACGAGCGGCTGGCCGCCGGGGCGACGATCGCCGTGCTGGTCCTCGATCTGGACCGGTTCAAGGAGATCAACGACTCCCTCGGCCACTCCGTCGGGGACGCCCTCCTCCGCGAGGTCGGCGGACGGCTGCGCGAGGAGCTGCGCGCGGAGGACCTGCTGGCCCGGCTGGGCGGCGACGAGTTCGTGGTGCTCGCCGAGGAGCTGGACGCCGAGTCCGCTCTCGCCATGGCCCAGCGCCTGCGGGCCCAGTTCTTGCGCCCGTTCCTGCTCGGCGGTCTCGAGCTGACCGTCGACGTCAGCATCGGCCTCGCCGTCGGCCCGGAGCACTCGGGCAACTCCGCCGAGCTGCTGCAGCTCGCCGACCTCGCCATGTACTCGACGAAGGCCGGCCGCCTGGGCGCCACCGTGTACGACGAGGCCCGGGACGGGCACGGCCGGCACCGGCTGGAGGACGTCTCCCAGCTGCGCCGCGCGCTCGACCGCGGGGAGCTGGTCCTGCACTACCAGCCCAAGCTGGCGCTGAGCACCGGCGCCATCGAGGGTGTCGAGGCGCTCGTGCGCTGGCAGCACCCCACCCGGGGACTGCTCTACCCGGACGCCTTCATCGACCTCGCCGAGACCGCCGGCCTGATGAGCCGCCTGACCACCCAGGTCATCGACATGGCGCTGGCCCAGTGCCGCGTCTGGGCCGACCAGGGCCGGGCGCTCACGATGGCGGTCAACGTCAGCCCGTCGAACCTGGTGGACGAGCAGTTCCCCGACGTCGTCGCCGAGCTGCTCGCCGCCCAGGGGCTGCCCACCGGGATCCTCGTCCTCGAGGTGACCGAGAGCCTGCTCATGGAAGACCGGGAGCGCGCGGTGCGCGTGCTCAGCCGCCTGCGCGACGACGGCGTCGGCGTCGCCATCGACGACTACGGGACCGGGCACTCCAGCCTGGCGTACCTGGCCGCGCTGCCGGTGACCGAGCTGAAGCTGGACCGCACCTTCGTCTCCGCGATGACCGGCAGCCACCGGGCGGAGTCCATCGTCACCTCGACGCTGCAGCTCGCCCACGCGCTGGGCCTCGTGCTCGTCGCCGAAGGCGCGGAGGACCAGGCCACCGTCGATGCGCTCACCATGCTCGGCTGCGACGTCGTCCAGGGCTACCACCTCAGCCGGCCGCTGCCCCCCGACCAGCTGTGGAGCTGGCTCGAGGACCGCTCGCCGGCCGTCGTCGCCGACTGACCCGGGCCGGTCACCAGCCCGGCGTCGTCCCCCTGGTCCGATGCGGACCACACCGGTCCGCGCGCCGGACGCACGAGAGCCCCGTGCCGGACCGGCACGGGGCTCTCGGGGGAACCGATCAGCTCTTGGGGCGGGCCCCTGCGCGCAGGGCGCCGAGCAGGTCGTGGTTCAGCCGGGAGATGGTCTCCATCGAGATGCCCTTCGGGCAGGCGGCCGAGCACTCGCCGATGTTCGTGCAGCCACCGAAGCCCTCGCGGTCCTGCTGCGCGACCATGTTGACCACGCGGTCGTTCCGCTCCGGCTGCCCCTGGGGGAGCAGTCCGAGGTGGGTGACCTTGGCGGCGGTGAACAGCATCGACGACGCGTTCGGGCAGGCCGCCACGCAGGCGCCGCAGCCGATGCAGGTCGCGGCGTCGAACGCCGCGTCGGAGTCCGCCTTGGGCACCGGCGTCGCGTGCGCCTCGGGGGCGGTGCCGGTGGGCACGCTGATGTAGCCGCCGGCCTGGATGATCCGGTCGAACGCGCGCCGGTCGACGGCGAGGTCCTTGATCACCGGGAACGCCGACGAGCGCCACGGCTCGATGTCGATCTTGTCGCCGTCCTTGAACGACCGCATGTGCAGCTGGCAGGTGGTGGTCTGCTGCGGACCGTGGGCCTGCCCGTTGATCATGAGACCGCACATGCCGCAGATGCCCTCGCGGCAGTCGTGGTCGAAGGCGACCGGGTCGTCGCCCTGCATGATGAGCTGCTCGTTGAGCACGTCGAGCATCTCGAGGAAGGACATGTCCGGGGAGATGTCGGTGACCTTGTAGGTCACCATCTTGCCCTTGACCGAAGGGTCCTTCTGGCGCCAGATGCGCAGGGTCAGGTTCATCCCGCGCTTGGAGTCGGCAGGGTTGCCGACGCTCGACTGCATGCTGGCTGTCACTTGTAGCTCCGCTGGGCGAGGTGGACGTACTCGTACACGAGGTCTTCCTTGTGGAGCACCGGCGGCTGGCTCTCCGGCGTCCACTCCCAGGCGGCGACGTAGGCGAAGTTCTCGTCGTCGCGCAGCGCCTCGCCCTCGGGGGTCTGGCTCTCCGCCCGGAAGTGCCCACCGCAGCTCTCGTTGCGGTGCAGGGCGTCGATGCACATGAGCTCGCCGAGCTCGATGAAGTCGGCGACGCGGCCGGCGTGCTCCAGCGTCTGGTTGAACGAGTGCCAGTCGCCGCCGACCTTGAGGTCGCTCCAGAACTCCTGGCGGATCTCCCGGATGCGGTCGATGGCCTTGCGCAGCCCCTCGTCGGTGCGCTCCATGCCGCAGAAGTCCCACATCAGCTGGCCGAGCTCGCGGTGGAAGGACGCGGGGGTGCGGTTGCCGTTGATGCTGAGCAGCTTCTGGGTCTGCTGCTGGACACCCTGCAGCGCCTCCACGGCGGCCGGGTGGGACTCGTCGACCTTCTCGAACGGGCCGTCGGCGAGGTACGAGCTGATCGTCGAGGGCAGGACGAAGTAGCCGTCGGCCAGGCCCTGCATGAGCGCGCTGGCACCCAGGCGGTTGGCGCCGTGGTCGGAGAAGTTGGCCTCACCGATGACGAACATGCCGGGGATGGTCGACTGCAGGTCGTAGTCGACCCAGAGGCCGCCCATCGTGTAGTGCACGGCGGGGAAGATCCGCATCGGCGTCACGTAGGGGTCCTCGCCCGTGATCTGGGCGTACATGTCGAAAAGGTTCCCGTACTTGGCCTCGACCGCCGGGCGGCCCAGCCGATCGATCGCCTCGGCGAAGTCGAGGTAGACCCCCAGCCCGCCGGGGCCGACCCCGCGGCCCTCGTCGCAGACGTTCTTGGCCTGCCGCGAGGCGATGTCGCGGGGCACCAGGTTGCCGAACGCCGGGTAGAGCCTCTCGAGGTAGTAGTCGCGCTCGTCCTCGGGGATGTCGTTGGCGGGGCGGTCGTCGCCGCGCTCCTTGGGTACCCAGACGCGGCCGTCGTTGCGCAGCGACTCCGACATCAGGGTCAGCTTCGACTGGTAGTCGCCCTTGACCGGGATGCAGGTCGGGTGGATCTGCGTGTAGCAGGGGTTGGCGAAGTAGGCGCCCCGCTTGTGCGCCCGCCAGATCGCCGTGGTGTTGGAGCCCTTGGCGTTCGTGGAGAGGTAGAAGACGTTGCTGTAGCCGCCGCTGGCGATGACGACGGCGTCGGCGAAGTGGGTGCTGATCTCGCCGCTGACCAGGTCGCGGGCGACGATGCCCCGCGCCCGGCCGTCGACGATGATCAGGTCCAGCATCTCGGTGCGCGCGTGCTGCTCCACGCTGCCGACGGCGATCTGCCGCTCGAGCGCCTGGTAGGCGCCGTAGAGCAGCTGCTGGCCTGTCTGGCCGCGGGCGTAGAAGGTGCGCGACACCTGGGTGCCGCCGAAGGAGCGGTTGTCGAGCAGACCGCCGTACTCGCGGGCGAAGGGCACGCCCTGCGCGACGGCCTGGTCGATGATGTTGACGCTGACCTCGGCGAGGCGGTGCACGTTGTTCTCCCGCGCCCGGAAGTCGCCGCCCTTGACCGTGTCGTAGAAGAGCCGGTGCACGCTGTCGCCGTCGTTGCGGTAGTTCTTGGCGGCGTTGATACCGCCCTGCGCGGCGACGCTGTGCGCGCGGCGCGGGCTGTCCTGGTACCAGAAGGACTTCACCTTGTAGCCGGCCTCGCCGAGGGTCGCGGCGGCCGCTCCGCCGGCGAGCCCGGTGCCGACGACGATGATCGTCATCTTGCGGCGGTTGGCCGGGTTGACCAGACGCCCACGGAACTGGCGCTCGCTCCAGCGCTCGCCGATCGGGACGTCGGTGGGGGCCTTGGTGTCGGCGATCGGGTCGCCGACGGTGAACAGGTCGAGAGGCATCGCGGGTGGAGCTCCTTAGTCGACGAGCCCGAAGAGGACGCTGAAGGGCACGATGAGGAAGCCGGCGGTGAGGACGACGGAGAAGACGAGGGCGAAGGCCGTCACCGTCCGCTCCCGGCGCCGGTTGCTCTGGCCGAGGGTCTGCGTGGCGCTCCAGATGCCGTGGCGGAGGTGCATGCCCAGGAGCACGAGGGAGATCACGTAGAAGGCGGTGATGAAGGGGTTGGAGAAGCTCGCGACCAGGCGGTCGTAGGGCGTGCTGTCGTGCCCGTCCGGGTTCACGGTGCCGGTCGTGAGGTCGAGGATGTGGTAGACGATGAAGAGCAGCACGATCACGCCACCCCAGCGCATCGTGCGGGACGCGTAGCTCTGCGCCACGGCCTTCTTCGTCACGTACCGCTCGGGCCGGGCGCGCTTGGCCTGGCGCCACAGCGACACCGCGGCCCAGAAGTGCGCGATCACCGCGACCAGCAGGGCGATACGGATGATCGTCAGCGCCGTCTGCGGGGGGAGGGCGGGCGCACCGATGGTGCGGATCCACTCCGAGTAGTGGTTGAAGGATTCCCGGCCCGTGAAGACCTTCAGGTTCCCGACCATGTGCGCGATCAGGTACAGCACCATCACGATGCCGCTGATGGCCATGACGGCCTTCTTCACGACCGAGTTGGTCTTTGCAACCTTCGGCGTCCTACGACCCGCGTGCGTCACCGTCACCACAAGTGCTCACGCTAGGACTACAGGGCGCTCGCCACCAACCAAACACGAGGTGACACACCTCATGTAAGGGTGCCCTTATCGCAGGTCAGCGCGCTGTCCAGGGGCATCGGCGCAGGTCGGGGCCCCGCCGGGGAGGAACGGTGGGCCGGCCGCCGCGGCGTGTTGCAGGATTTACCGGTGCCCACTCCCACCCGAGGATTCCTCGGCCGCCGGCGCGAGCGCGACCCGCGCCTGCCGCCGGGGCAGTACGACGTCGGCAGCGACTGGCCGGTGCTCACCGCCGAGCCCACCCCGCGCATCGCTCCGGAGACCTGGAGCATCACCGTCGACGGTCGCGTGGAGTCGCCGACGACGTGGACCTGGGACGAGGCCCACCGCCTCCCGGCCTCGGAGTACCGCGGCGACATCCACTGCGTCACGACGTGGTCGAAGTTCGACACCCGGTTCTCGGGGATCAGCCTCGACTCGCTCCTCGAGGCCGCCCGGCCGACCGCGGAGGCGGGCTTCGTCATGGCGACGTCCAAGACCGGCTACACCACCAACCTGCCGTTGGCCGACGTCACCGGGGGCAAGGCGTGGCTGGTCTGGGACTTCGACGGCCGTCCGCTGACCCCTGAGCACGGTGGGCCGGTGCGGCTGCTGGTGCCGCACCTGTACTTCTGGAAGAGCGCCAAGTGGATCAGCAAGCTGACGCTGCTGGCCCGCGACCAGCCCGGCTTCTGGGAGCAGAACGGTTACCACGACCGCGGGGACCCGTGGCGCCAGCAGCGGTACCAGGGTGACTGAACCGCTGGGACGCGGCGTCGCCGGCGCGCCCAGCGGAGGGTGGCGGACCGCCACCGTCGCCGGGGTCCGCCGTCCCGTGCCCCGCTCGGTGCAGCTGCGCCTGGACGTCGAGGACCGGATCGACCACCTGCCCGGTCAGCACTACGTCGTGCGCTTGACCGCGCCCGACGGGTACACCGCCCAGCGGTCGTACTCGGTCGCGTCGGCACCGGGCGACCCGTTGCTGGAGCTGTTCGTGGAGCGCCTGGACGACGGCGAGGTGTCCACGCACCTGGCCGACGTCGTCGAGCCCGGCGACGTGCTGGAGGTCCGCGGCCCGATCGGCGGCTGGTTCGTCTGGGACGGCGAGAGCCCGGCGCTGCTGCTCGCCGGCGGCAGCGGTGTCGTCCCCTTCGTGTCGATGCTGCGCACGGCGCGGGCGCTGGGACGCACCGACCTCCTGCGGATCGCGGTCTCGGTGCGCACCCTGGAGGCGCTGCCCTACGCCGACGAGCTGGTCGAGGCGGGCGCGCTGGTGGTGACGACGGGCGAGGCGCGCGGCATCCGGCCGGCGGGACGGCTCACCGGCGCGGACCTCGTGCCGCTGTGGGAGCCGGGTCAGACGGTGTACGTCTGCGGCTCCGGTGGCTTCGCCGAGTCCGCGACCGGGGTGCTCGTCGGCCTGGGCGTGCCCCCGGAGGTCATCCGGGTGGAGCGGTTCGGCCCCAGCGGCGGACCGGCCTGACCTACGACTCCTGTCGGGGCCGGTCAGCCGAACGCACGCCGGGCCGCGGCGACGACCTCGGGGCTCAGCACCGGCGCCCACTCCTCGGTGAGTCGCCGGAAGTAGCCGCCGTGCTCGTCGAGGAACCCCGGGGGGCCGTGCTCGGCGACGTCGATCTCGGTGACCAGGCTGAGGTCGGCGAAGTCGCGCAGCTGCTGGTCGTCGAGCTCAGTCGCCGCACCGGTGTGCCGGTCGTGCACCCGGCGGGCGGTCGGGAGCTCCGGCCAGGTCCGGTCCCGGTCGCAGGCGCCGTACCGGTGCACCAGCTCCTCGGCCGCCGGCCCGACGATCCCGATCAGCAGCGGCCGCTCGTCGTCGCCGAGCAGCCGGACGTCGAACCCCTGGGTGCCGTAGACCGCGTGCGCGCGGCCGGCCAGCTGCACCTGCCGCGGGAGGCCGAGCGCCGCGAGCCGGTGCTGCACCGGCTGCGCGTGCCCGTACAGGGTGCCGCCGGGGTGGTCGATGCCCTCGGCGCCGCGGTCGCGGAGCAGGGCGGCGAGCCGGTCGGTGCTGTCCACGGCAGGCGACCGTAGCTGCCGCGTCCGGTGTGGGCGCCTCCGGTGGGGGTAGGGCG
>NZ_POQU01000119.1 GCF_002938425.1 Blastococcus atacamensis
GGTGTTAAGAAAGGGGTGGGGGCGGCGCCGTAGGGCGCCAGACCGATGGCGGCGAGCTCGTCGTCGTCATCGGGGGAGGGTGGCGTGAGGCCGCCCGGGCCGGTCAGGCCCACCGACTCCACCGGCGGGCCGTCGACGGCGAGCGCGGCGATCGCCGCCCGGTCGGCGTCGGTGATGGGGGGCAACGCCAGGCAGACGGCGTCGAGCAGGTGCACGTACGGACTGCCGACGGCCTCCAGCGCGGCCCGCAGCAGCTCGATGCCCTGCCGGTGCTGGCGCAGCGGCGCCTCGCCGTCGCCGGGGCCCACCGTGGCGGCGAACTCCAGGACGACGGGCAGCAGGTCAGGCAGCTCGCCCTCGCGCAGGGTGAGCCCGTGCGCCCGGTAGCGCTGCTTGAGGGTGAGCAGCGCGATGCCGCGCTTCCGGGTGTCGCCGTGCAGGTAGTAGGTCAGATACAGCCCCGACTTCCGGCGCAGGTCGAACGTCTGCACGTAGTGCTGGCCGATCGCGGTGGCCGGCGTCTGGTCGAACCAGATGAGGAAGCGCTGTACCGCGTCGGCGACCTGACGGTGCTCGAGCGCGCCCGCGGCGGTGGACAGCTCACCCCGGGCGGCCAGCAGCTCCGGGTCGGGATAGGTGAGCAGCAGTGCGGCCAACTCGAACAGCCGGCCCCGCTCCTGCGCCGGGACGTCGGTGTCCGGGCGGGTGACGGCGGCGGTCACGACGGGTTCCCGGAGGGCCGCACCGAGAGGTTGAGCCCGCGCCGGCCGTCGCCGCGCCGGGTGAACAGCCCCGGACGGCCGGGCCGCACCGAGTCGCCGTCCTTCACCAGCGAGAACCGCTCGACCGTCGCCCCGACCGGGTCGCCGCCCATGCCGGGGCCGCCCTCGCAGTCGAGGCTGCAGCCGGTATCGGTGGCGGCGGCCGCCTGGGCCTCGAGCGCCGCGGCGTCCTTCGAGTAGGCCGACGGGATGACGTAGCGCTCGTCGTACTTCGCGACGGCGAGCAGCCGGTACATCGCCTCCACCTGCTCGGCGGTCATGCCGATGCCGTCGAGCAGCTCCTGCGCCACCGTCCCGTCCAGGGTGCGGGTGCGCATGTAGGCGCGCATGGCGGCGAGCTTCATCAGCACGCCCGCGGCGGCCTCGGCGTCCCCGGCGGTGAACAGCTCGGCCAGGTACTCCACCGGGATCCGCAGGTCGCGGATGGTGTGGAAGACGTCGTCGGCGTCGGTGTCGTCGCGCCCGGCCGACCCGACGGCGTCGAGCACCGGCGACAGCGGCGGGACGTACCAGACCATGGGCAGCGTCCGGTACTCCGGGTGCAGCGGCAGCGCGATGCGGTACTCGCTGATCAGCCGCCAGACCGGTGACTGCTTCGCGGCCTCCAGCCACTCGTCGGGCATGCCCGCCGCGCGGGCCAGCGCCTGCACGGCCGGGTCGTGCGGATCGAGGAAGACGTCCCGCTGGGCCTCGAGCAGGTCGTGCTCGTCCTCGACGCTGGCCGCCGCCAGGACGGCGTCCTCGTCGTAGAGGACGATGCCCAGGTAGCGCAGCCGCCCGACGCAGGTCTCCGAGCAGATCGTCGGCTGGCCGGCCTCGATCCGCGGGAAGCAGAAGGTGCACTTCTCGGCCTTGCCGGTGGCGTGGTTGACGTAGACCTTCTTGTACGGGCAGGCCGAGACGCACATCCGCCAGCCGCGGCACTTGTCCTGGTCGACCAGGACGATGCCGTCCTCCTCGCGCTTGTACATCGCGCCCGACGGGCAGGCGGAGACGCAGGCGGGGTTCAGGCAGTGCTCGCAGATGCGCGGCAGGTGGAACATGAAGGTCTTCTCGAACTCGAAGCGCACCCGCTCGGCGGCCTGCGGGTCCATCTTCGCGATGTTCGGGTCGCCGCCGGCGTGCTCGTGCGCACCGCCCAGGCCGTCCTCCCAGTTGGCGCCCCACTCGATCGCCATGGGCTGCCCGGTCAGCATCGACCGCGGCTGCTTCACCGGGGTGTCGGTCAGCCCGCCGGGGGCGTTGACCAGCACGTCCTTGTCGAAGGTCGCCGGCTCGTAGTAGTCGTCGATCGAGGGGAGGTCGGGGTTGGCGAAGATGCCGGTGAGCCGCTTGACCCGGCCGCCCGAGCGGAGCGTCAGCCGCCCCTTCCCGTCGAGCACCCAGCCGCCCTTCCAGCGCTCCTGGTCCTCGTAGTGCTTCGGGTAGCCGATGCCCGGCTTGGTCTCGACGTTGTTGAACCAGACGTACTCCGTGCCCTCCCGGTTGGTCCACGTCTGCTTGCACGTCACCGAGCACGTGTGGCACCCGATGCACTTGTCCAGGTTCATGACCATGGCGACCTGCGCGCGAATGCGCATCAGTACTGCACCTCCTGCGAGCGACGACGGATCACCGTGATCTGGTCGCGCTGGCTCCCGATCGGGCCGTAGTAGTTGAAGGCGTAGGTCAGTTGCGCGTGCCCACCGGCGAGGTGGGTCGGCTTGACCAGGAGCCGGGTGAGCGAGTTGTGGTAGCCGCCGCGGCGGCCTTCCTTCTCCGTCTTCGGCACGTTCACGGTGCGCTCGGGGGAGTGGTACTGGTACACGGTGCCCTCGGGCATCCGGTGGCTGACCACCGCGCGGGCGACGACGACGCCGTTGCGGTTCTGCGCCTCGACCCAGTCGTTGTCGGCGACGCCGATCTTCGCGGCGTCCTCGACGCTCATCCAGATCACCGGTCCGCCGCGCGACAGCGCGAGCATCAGCTCGTTGTCGTGGTACATCGAGTGGATGGACCACTTCGCGTGCGGGGTGAGGAACCGGACGGTGAGCCCGCCGTCGACCAGCTCCCCGGGCTTGCCGAAGTGCCGGGCCATGTTCAGCGGCGGCCGGAACTCCGGCAACTGCTCGCCGAGCTCGGCCACCCAGTCGTGCTCGACGAAGAAGTGCTGCCGGCCGGTGAGGGTGTGCCACGGCTTGGACCGCTCGACGTTCAGCGTGAACGGCGAGTAGCGGCGGCCGCCCTTCTCCGAGCCCGACCACTCCGGGCTGGTGAGCACCGGCTGCGGGCCGCGCTGGGTGTCGGCGTAGCTGATCCGGTGCTGCTCGTGGCCCTCCACCAGGTCGGTGAACGTCTGCCCGGTGCGCTCCTCCAGCCGCGTGAAGCCCTCCCGGGCGACCCGTCCGTTCGTCGTGCCGGACAGGGCGAGGATCGCCTCGCACATCCGGTCGGCGGTGGCCACCGACGGGCGGCCGGCCAGCGGGCCGTCGGCGATCACGCCGTTCTGCGACTTCAGGTACTCCAGCTCGGGGGTGACGTCGACGGTGAGGCCCTTCGTCGTCGTCCCGAGGGTGTCCAGCAGGGGGCCGACCGCGCGCATCTTGGCGCCGATGAGGGTGTAATCGCGCTCGATCTCCACCAGCTTCGGCATGGTGCTCCCCGGCACGGGGGCGCACTCGCCGCGCTTCCAGTCCCGCACCCGCCCACCGGGGGAGGCGAGCTCGTCGGCGGTGTCGTGCATCAGCGGGACGGCGAGCACGTCGCGCCGCGTGCCCAGGTGGGTCGCTGCCAGCTCGCTGAACCGGTCGGCCAGGGCCAGGAAGGTGTCGTGGTCGGTGTGCGCGTCGCCGGCCGGGGCCACCGCCGGGCTGAAGGCATGCACGAACGGGTGCATGTCGGTGGTCGAGATGTCGTGCTTCTCGTACCAGGTCGCCGCCGGCAGGACGACGTCGGCGTGCAGGCCGGTGTTCGTCATCCGGAAGTCGACCGCCGTCAGCAGGTCGAGCTTGCCGACCGGCGCCTCCTCCCGCCAGACCACGTCGCGGGGGCGTTCGCCGGGGCCGCACTCCTCGGCGGTGGCCAGGGAGTCCACGCCCAGCAGGTGGCGCATGAAGTACTCGTTGCCCTTGCCCGAGGACCCCAGCAGGTTGGCCCGCCAGAGGGTGAGGCAGCGCGGGAAGTTCGCGGGATCGTCCGGGTCGTCGGCGACGGCCTGCAACCGCCCGGCGGTGAGCTCGCCGACGACGTGTTCCTGCACGGTCACCCCGGCCGCGGCCGCCTCGTCGGTGAGGTCGAGCGGGTTGCGGTTGAACGACGGGTGGCCGGGGCTCCAGCCCATCCGCTGGGCGGCGGCGACGGTGTCGGCGAACGACATCCCGGCCAGCCGGCCGGTGCCCAGGGGAGAGGCCAGCTCGTCGGCCGGCACCCGCTCGTAGCGCCACTGGTCGGTGTGCAGGTACCAGAACGGCGTCGCCGCCTGGTGCCGCATCGGCCGTTGCCAGTCGAAGGCGAAGGACATGTGCTGCTGGCCGGTGAGCGGCCGGGCCTTCTCCTGGCCGACGTAGTGCGCCCAGCCGCCGCCGTTCACGCCCTGGCAGCCGGTGAGCGTGACGAGCGTGATGATCGCGCGGTAGCTCATGTCGGAGTGGAACCACTGGTTGGTGCCGGCACCCAGGGCGATCAGCGAGCGGCCTTTGCTCCGCTCGGCGTTGCGGGCGAACTCGCGCCCGATCTTCGCCGCCAGCGCGGCGGGCACCCCGGTGATCTGCTCCTGCCAGGCCGGGGTGTTCGGCGACGAGGCGTCGTCGTAGCCGGTCGGCCACACCCCGGGCAGCCCGTCGCGGGCCACCCCGTACTGGGCCATCACCAGGTCGAAGACGCTGGTCACCAGGTGCTCCCCGACCCGGCGGACCGGTACGCCGCGGGTGATGGTCGTGCCACCCTCGGTGGCGCCCTCGTCGAAGCGGGCCAGGTCGATCTCCACGGTCTCGCCGGTGCGCCCCAGCAGGCCCAGGGCAGGCACGACCCCGTCCAGGTCGAGGTTCCAGCGGCCGGCGCCGTCCGCGCCCCAGCGGTGGCCCAGCGAGCCGTTGGGCACCACGAGCTCGTCGGTCGCCTCATCCACCAGCACGGTCTTGTGCTCGGCGTTGACGACGTCCTGGCCGAGGTCCGCGGCGGTCAGGAAGCGGTCCGCGGCGTAGCGCCCGTCGGCCGTCGTCCGCAGCGTCACCAGGAACGGCAGGTCGGTGTACTTGCGCACGTAGTCGGTGAAGTAGGGCACCTGCCGGTCACGGAAGAACTCGCTGAGGACGACGTGGCCCATGGCCATGGCCAGCGCACCGTCGGTGCCCGGGTGGGGGGCCAGCCAGTCGTCGGCGAACTTCACGTTGTCGGCGTAGTCCGGGCTGACGGCGACGACCTTGGTGCCGCGGTAGCGGGCCTCGGCGAGGAAGTGCGCGTCCGGCGTGCGGGTCACCGGGATGTTGGAACCCCACATGACCAGGTAGGTGGCGTTCCACCAGTCCCCGGCCTCGGGCACGTCGGTCTGGTCACCCCAGATCTGCGGGGAGGAGATCGGCAGGTCGGCGTACCAGTCGTAGAAGGAGAGCAGGGTGCCGCCGATGAGCGCGTGGTACCGGGTGCCGGCGGCGAACGAGGCCATGGACATGGCCGGGATGGGGGAGAACCCGACGACCCGGTCGGGCCCGTAGGTCTTCGTGGTGTGCACGTGCGCGGCGGCCACCATGGTGGTCACCTCGTCCCACCCCGACCGGACGAAGCCGCCGCGGCCGCGGGCGCTCTTGTAGGCCCGGGCCTTGAGCGGGTCCTCGACGACATCGGCCCAGGCCAGCACCGGGTCACCGAGCCGGGCGAGGGCGTCGCGGTACATCTCCAGCAGGACGCCACGCACGTACGGGTGACGCACCCGCGACGGCGAGTACTCGTACCAGGAGAACGAGGCGCCGCGCGGGCAGCCGCGTGGCTCGTAGTCGGGGCTGTCCGGGCCGGTGGTCGGGTAGTCCGTGGCCTGGTGCTCCCAGGTGATCAGCCCGTCCTTGACGAAGACGTTCCAGGAGCAGGAACCCGTGCAGTTGACGCCGTGGGTGGAGCGGACCACGCGGTCGTAGCTCCACCGGTCGCGGTAGAAGGACTCCCAGGACGAGGTGTCGATCTGGTGCAGCGTGCGGCCGGAGTCGCCCACGGTCTCCCGCGTGAGGAAGCGGCGGGCAGCCAGCAGGGGGCCGGCACCGGGGACCGCGTCGGTGCGCGGGTGGCCGCCGGTGGCGGTTCGGTTCGAATCGGTGGGCACTGCGGTGCTCTCCTGCGAGTTCGTCGGGGCGCGGAGGCGTACGGGCCGGGCGTCCGGCCGTCCTCCGTGTCGACAACAGCCTCGGCGCCGGGCGGGCTCCTGGACCCGGGGACGACGTCCGGACCCGGCGGGACCTAGGTCCCGACCCGGTCGGGACCCTCCGGACAGAGGTCCACCGACCGCCCGGTTCGGGACCAAGGACCCCGGGTGCCGGAGCCGACCGCAGCCGCACAGTGGAGCCGGAGCGGCATCGGCCGCTGCCCCGGGTGCCCCGCCGCCCTGCGCCCTGAGGAGTGACCGTGTTCAGTGCTGACCACGACCGGACGCTTGAGGTCCTCGATGAGGAAGAGTGCCGCCGGCTGCTCGGTACGGCCGTCATCGGCCGGCTGGCCCTGACCGAGCGGGCGCTGCCGACGATCCACCCCGTGCACTTCGTCGTCGCCGGTGACCGGTTGGTCATCCCGACCCGGATGGGCAGCAAGGCCGCCTTCGCCAGCCGCGGGGCGGTCGTGGCCTTCGAGGCCGACGACTTCGACCCGGCCGGTCGGGTCGGGTGGAACGTCACGGTCATCGGTCCGTCGCGGGTGGTCGTCGACCCGGCGGAGATCGCGGTCCTCGACGGCCTCGGTGTGCGGGCCTGGGCGCCCAGTGAGCAGCCCTGCTACATCACCGTCCAGCTCAGCTTGGTGCAGGGCCGCCGGATCACCGTCACGGCCCACGGGAGCCACGCCGGCCCGGAAGTCCTGCTCGCCGGCTCCTCGGAATGACCGGCACCGATGTGCCGGTGGTCGCGGCGGGCCGCGCGCAGCTGCCCTACGCCGGCGCGCCGCCCCGGCGGCCGCGCGCCGAGCGGTTCCGGCTGCTGACCGGGGTCGTCGGGGGTTACCTCCTTCTCGCCGCCCTCACCCTTGTCCCGGCGCGGTTCGCGCCGGGACACGACTGGATCGCGTTGCACCTCCTGCTGCTGGGCGGGGCGACCAACGCGGTGGTCGTCTTCAGCCGGCATTTCGCCGCCGCCCTGCTGCACGCCGAGCCGGTGGGGGAGCGGGCGGCCGGAGTCCGGCTGGTGGTTCTGAACGCCGGGATCCTCCTCGTGCTCGTGGGGGTGAGCTGGCCGCTGCCGCCGGTCGCCGCGCTGGGCGGTGCGCTCGTCGTCGCAGCGGTGGCCGCGCACGCTGTCGCACTGGTCGGCATGGTCCGCCGCTCCCGCGGTGCCGGGGGAGTTCTGCGCGGTGTCGTCCAGTACTACATCGGGGCCGCACTGGCGCTGATGGCCGGCGGCGTCCTGGGTGCCCTCATGGGCGCCGGGTGGGCCGGAGAATGGCCCGGGCACACCGGCCTGTACCTCGCGCACGTGCACCTCAACCTGCTCGGCTGGATCGGGCTGACCGTCCTCGGCACCGGATTCATGCTGTGGCCGGCCGTCCTGGGCACGCGCATGGCCGACGACGCCCCGGCCGTGGCCCGGCAGGTCCTGCTCGTGGCCGGGCCCGCTGTGGTCGTGCTGGCCACCGGGCTGCTGCTCGGGGTGCCGGTCGTGGCCGGCGCCGGGCTGATGGCCTACGCGGCGGCCGTGGGGTGGTGGCTGGTCCCGTTGGTGCGCATCGCCCGGCGGAAGCCGCCGCGGACCCCCGCCGCCGTCGGGCTGGCCGCCGCCACCGGATGGCTGCTGGTGGCGCTGGCGGTCGACCTCGTCGCCGCCTTCTCCGGGGCCGCCGCATCGGTACGCGTGCTCGCCGACCTCGTGCCCGTCCTCGGTGTCGGCTTCGTCGCCCAGGTGCTGGTGGCGGCGCTCACCTTCCTCGTGCCGGCCACCGTCGGGGGCGGCCCGGACGGGCACCGGCGCCTGGCCGCCCGGCTGCAGGCCGCCGGCGCGGCTCGGGCGCTGCTCATCAACGTCGGCGTGGCCATGCTCGCCCTCCCGCTGCCCGGCCCCGTCCGCACCCTGGGGTGGGCGCTGGCCCTCACCGGCCTGGCGGCCTTCCTCCCGCTGCTGGTCACCGGCCTGGTCACCGCCCGCCGGCCCGTTCCCAC
>NZ_POQU01000120.1 GCF_002938425.1 Blastococcus atacamensis
TTTTTTGTTTTTCTGATAGAAGACGTAGTACGGTGTTCTCGTTAGTCTGATGAGTTCTAAGATGTGTATAAGAGTCATCCGACGCGCCTATCTCACCTAACGGGACCTGCGCCTCTACATCGAGCGCATTTGTTTTCAAGCATAGGGTGGCATAGGAGGTCTGGTACGGTGTCGTTGGCTCGGAGATGTGTATCAGAGACTGCCTCCGGGAGGCGCGGGGCCCGGGCCCCTGCGGCCCGGACGACTTCCCGCGCGCTACCCGACGAGGACGGGGTGGAACCCGATCGGAGGCGTCACGCGGCGCGCGACACCGGGACGGCCGGCATGGCCGTCACGGGGCCGGACAGCTGCCAGCGCATCTCCAGCCGACGCTTGCCGCTGCCGTCCACGACGGGAACCCACCGGCACTCCGGACATCCAACATCGCGCATCGTTCCGCCGCCTTTCGTTCACCTGCCGTTCACCTTCCGTCCTCCATCGGTCCACTTCACCCCCCTCCGGAAGGTTCGTTACCGAATCGTGACCAATCGGATCGGGAGGCGGCCCGGAGGCCGACGCCGGCCCGGAGGCGGCATCGGGCACCCTGGGGACACGATGACCGCCACTCCCCTGCTCGCCGACGCCGCCGATCTCACCGCTCTGCAGAAGCTGGGCGACGACGCCGACGAGCTGTTCGCCTCGTTCGCCGCCTGGGCCGAGTCGAACGGCACAGAGCTCTACCCGGCGCAGGAAGAAGCGCTGATCGAGCTGGTCAGCGGCGCCAACGTCGTCCTCGCGACCCCGACCGGGTCGGGCAAGTCGCTGGTGGCGACCGGCGCGCAGTACGCGGCCCTGGCCGCGGGCCGGCGCAGCTACTACACCGCGCCGATCAAGGCCCTGGTCAGCGAGAAGTTCTTCGCACTGTGCGGGGTGTTCGGCGCGGCCAACGTCGGCATGCTGACGGGCGACGCGTCGGTCAACGCCGGCGCCCCGATCATCGCCTGCACCGCCGAGGTGCTCGCGAACATCGCCCTGCGCGAAGGCTCGGGAGCCGACATCGGGCTCGTCGTCATGGACGAGTTCCACTTCTACGGCGATCCCGACCGCGGCTGGGCGTGGCAGGTACCGCTGCTCGAGCTGCCGAAGGCGCAGTTCCTGCTGATGAGCGCCACGCTCGGCGACGTCACCTTCCTGCGCGAGGACCTGACCCGGCGCACCGGCCGGGCCACCGCACTGGTCGCCAACGCCGAGCGGCCGGTGCCGCTGCACCACTACTACGCGACGACGCCCATGCACGAGACGATCCAGGACCTGCTGGACACCTCCCAGGCGCCGATCTACATCGTCCACTTCACGCAGGCCTCGGCGCTGGAACGGGCGCAGGCGCTGATGAGCGTGAACGTGGCGACCAAGGAGCAGAAGGCCGCGATCGCCGAGATGATCGGCGGCTTCCGGTTCTCGTCGGCCTTCGGGACGACGCTCTCGCGGCTGGTCCGCCACGGCATCGGCGTCCACCACGCCGGGATGCTGCCGAAGTACCGGCGGCTGGTCGAGCAGCTGGCCCAGGCCGGGCTGCTCAAGGTCATCTGCGGTACCGACACCCTCGGCGTCGGCATCAACGTGCCGATCCGCACGGTCGTCTTCTCCGCGCTCTCCAAGTACGACGGCACCCGCACCCGGTTGCTGCAGGTGCGTGAGTTCCACCAGATCGCCGGCCGGGCCGGACGCGCGGGCTATGACACCGCCGGCACCGTCGTCGTCCAGGCGCCCGAACACGAGGTCGAGAACCTCAAGATGTTCGCCAAGGTGTCCGACGACCCGAAGAAGCGCCGGAAGCTGGTGCGCAAGAAGGCGCCCGAGGGCATGGTGCCGTGGAGCGAGGCGACCATGAACCGGCTGGTCGAGGGCGAGCCGGAGAAGCTGACCAGCCACATGCGGGTCTCGACGGCGATGCTCCTGGACGTCGTCGACCGTCCCGGCGACCCCTTCGTGGCCATGCGCCGACTGCTCACCGAGAACCACGAGCCGCGCAAGAAGCAGCTGCGGCTGATCCGCGAGGCGATCGGCATCGCGCGGTCGCTGCTGCAGGCCGGCGTCCTGGAGCGGCTGCCCGAGCCCGAGCCCGACGGTCGCCGCTACGACCTCACCCTCGACCTCCCCGAGGACTTCGCGCTCAACCAGCCGCTGTCGACCTTCGCGCTGGCCGCCATCGACCTCCTGGACGCCGAGTCCGACACCTATCCCCTCGACGTCGTCTCCGTCATCGAGGCGACACTGGACGATCCCCGCCAGATCCTGTCGGCCCAGCTGAACAAGGCCAAGGGCGAGGCCGTCGCGCAGATGAAGGCCGAGGGCATCGAGTACGACGAGCGGATGGAGCTGCTGGAGGAGGTCAGCTACCCCAAGCCCCTGGAGGAGCTTCTCTCGCACGCCTTCGAGATCTACCGGCAGACCAACCCGTGGGCGGCCGACGCCCAGCTGTCGCCCAAGTCCGTGGTGCGCGAGATGTGGGAGCGGGCGTTCACCTTCCGTGAATTCGTCAACACCTACGGGCTGACCCGGTCGGAGGGTGCGGTGCTGCGCTACCTGTCCGACGCCTTCAAGGCCCTGCGGTCGGGTGTGCCCGCATCCGCGCGGACCGAAGAGGTGACCGATCTCGTCGAGTGGCTGGGCGAGCTGGTGCGCCAGGTCGACTCCTCGCTGCTGGATGAGTGGGAGCAGCTGACCAACCCCGACGAGGGTCCGGTGGCCGAGGTCGCCGTCCCCGCCCGGCCGCGGCCGCTCACCGGCAACGAGCGGGCGTTCACCGCGATGGTGCGCAACGCGCTCTTCCGTCGCGTGGAGCTCTGGGCCCGGCGGCTCTGGTACGACCTGGGCGAGCTGGACTCGGGCTCGGGGTGGAACGCCGACCGTTGGGAGCCGGTGGTGCGCGGCTACTTCGAGGAGCACGCCGAGGTGCGGACCGGTGGCGACGCCCGCGGTCCCGCTCTGCTGATCTGGGACAAGTCGGAACCCAGGACCTGGAAGGTCCGGCAGATCCTCGACGACCCCGAGGGCGACCACGACTGGGGCTTCGACGTCGAGGTCGACCTCGAGGCCTCCGACGAGGAGGGTGCGGCGGTGATCCGGCTGGTCGACGCCGGCCGCAAGGACTGAGCCGTCCGCGGCCCACCCCTCCGGGTGATGCAGCCGGCAGGCGAACGCGCCGATCTCCTGAACAACCCCCCACCAGGAGATCGCCATGACCACCCCAGGACTGCCGCCCGCTTCGGGCGTGCTCTGGACCCGACCCGACGCACTCGTCGAGCGCACTCGCTGGCTCTTCGGCCTGTGCGTCGTCGCGTCGCTGATCCTGACGCTCGGGGCGATCGCACCCACCCTCCCGGTGGGCGGCGTGCTGCCCGTGGCCGCCGCCTCGATCGCGATCATCGCCTCGACCGTGGTGCGCTACCGGCTCGGCCGCGCGGTCGTGGCCTGCGACGTCGTGGACGTCGCTGCCCTCGCGGTGTTCACCGCGCCGCTGGCCGTCCCGGCCGCCGCGTTGGGCCTGACCTTCCCCATGCTCTGGGCACGCTCGGTCTACGGCGGTGGCCGGGGCGTGGCCCTGCACGCCGCCGGCGTGGGCGCCGGGGTGCTCACCGCCACCCTGGCCGGCGTGCACCTGTACGGCGCCACCCCCGAGCACGTCGGCGCGGTCGCCGGCACGCTGCCGTTGATGGCCCTGACCGTCGCCGTCGCCCGCCACCTGGCCAGCCAGCTGTTCGTGCGCGAGCAGTCGCGGCAGCGGGACCGCGCGCTGGCCACCCTGGGCACCCAGCTGCTCGGGCTCACCGATCCCGAGCGCATCCTGGAACGCGCCGGTGAGGCCTGGGCCGCGGTGTGCGCCGCCACCCCCGGCCTGTGCGCGGTCGTGGTGCGGGCCGAGAGCGATGCCCTCGTGAGCGTCGGGCACGCCGGCGCCTTCGAGCAGCCACCGCCGCCCCTGCCCCGCGCGATGCTCCCGGCCGACCTCGCCGACTGCGAGGGGCACCCATGTGCGACCGCGCCGGAGCTGGTCGCCGCGGCCGGCGGGCGGACCGCCTGGGTGTCCCTGCCGGTGCCCGAGACGACCGACCACGCGATCCTGCTCGGTGCTGCGCAGGTCGTACCGGAAGAGGGTGTCGTGGCCGGCCGGTCGCTGCTCAACCACGTCGCGCTGGCCCTGCGGGCCGCGGCGGCGCACGAGGAACTGCGCACCCAGGCCCTGACCGACCCCCTGACCCGGCTACCCAACCGGACGGCGTTCACCACAGCCCTCGACGGCACGGACACCGCCGGTGGCTGGGCACTCTTCCTGGATTTGGACGACTTCAAGGTGGTCAACGACGAGCTGGGCCACGCGGCGGGCGACCGGCTGCTGCAGGAGGTCGCCGCCCGGCTGTCGGCCACCATCCGGACCGACGATGTGTGCGCCCGCCTCGGCGGCGACGAGTTCGCCGTCCTCGTGCGCAGCAGCGACAGAGAAGAGGCGCGCGCACTCGGCCAGCGCCTGGTCGCGGCGGTGTCGGCACCGATCCAGCTCGACGGCCGCGCGGTGCGGGTCGGCGCCAGTGTCGGCGTCGCGGCCCTGGAGGCGTCCGTGTCGCAGACGCTGCAGGACGCCGACGTCGCCATGTACGCCGCCAAGAACGCCGGGAAGAACCGGGTCGAGCTCTTCGGCGGCGCGCCGGTGCCCACCCCGGCCTGATCGGCCCGGTCCCCGGCGGGACGTGCTGGTCGACGGCCGGGCGACGCCGACCGCGAGGATGAGCGCCATGGACCTACGGCACCTGACGACCTCCCGGCTGATGCTCGACGCCGTCGTTCCCGGGGATCTCGGTGAGCACATCGCCCTGATGTCGGATCCGGGAGTTTGGCGGCACCTGCCCTCCGGGCGGCACACCTCGCCGGAGCGGACCGCCGAGGCCATCGAGCACTCCGTCGGCCACTGGGCTCGCGACGGGCTCGGCTACTGGACGGCGCGGCTGCGGTCGGACCTCCGGGCCACGGGGCTCGCCGCCGGCCAGATGGTGGGCACCGGCGGCTGCGCGGTCCGGGTCGGCACGGCCTGGTGGAACCTCTACTACCGCTTCACGCCGGCCGCCTGGGGCCACGGCCTGGCCGCGGAACTGGTCGCCGCCGCGCTGGACGCCGCCCACGCCGTCCGGCCCGAGCTGCCGGTGGTCGCCTACCTGCTGGAGCACAACGTCGAGTCGCGGGGACGGGCCGAGAGCTCGGGACTCTCGCTGGCGTGGCGGGGCCCTGACGCCGGCAACCCGGACCCCGACGCCGTCCGGCTGGTCTACACCGACCGACCGCTGTCCGGCGACCTGCTCGACCGGGTGACCGCACCGGCCTGACCGGGAACGCCTCCCCCTGGCGAGGAGTTGGAGGGGAGGTCGGCTCCAGTGCCGGTCGCGTGCTGCCGATGCAACCGACGGACGACCTGTCGAGACCCGAGGAGGGGCGATGAACTACCTGCGCCAGCTGCAGGCCGAACGACCCGTGCTCTTCTGGGTGGTCATGCTGGTCGGCTTCTACGTGGCCTTCCAGCTCATCCTCTTCGTGGCCGCGCTGATCCTCGGCCCCTTCGGGCTGCCGGGATGGGCGCCGCTGGCCCTCGTCCTGGTCGTCCTCGTCGTCGTCGCGCGCAGGCAGCAGAACTCCCGCTAGCCCCCGTCGCTGCGGGAACACCGTGTGAGCAGATCGACGCCCCGCTGAGCGGCCGGTGACTCCCGGCCCGTGACAGTCTCGACGGCGATGCGCGCATGACCGGCTGGGAGATGGTGGCGGTGCTGGCCGCGGGACTCGCCGCGGGCGGGATCAACGCCGTCGTCGGCTCCGGGACGCTGGTGTCCTTCCCGGTCCTCCTGTCCGTGGGCCTGCCGCCCGTGCCGGCCACCATCAGCAACTCCCTCGGACTGATCGCGGGCAACCTCAGCAGCTCGATCGGCTACCGCGAGGAACTGCGCGGGCAGCGGCGTCTGCTGCTCAGCCTGATCCCCGCCTCGGTGCTGGGTGGCCTGACCGGAGCCTTCCTCCTCCTGCACCTGCCCGCCGCGACGTTCGAGGCCGTGGTCCCGGTCCTCATCGCCCTCGCGGTCGTCCTGGTCGCCGTCCAGCCGCTGGTGCAGCGGTCGCTGGCCCGCCGCCGCGTGGGAGAGCAGCGGACCGTCCGGATCGGCCCGGGCCGGCTGGCCGGCCTGTTCGGGAGCGCCTACCTGACCGGCACCTACGGCGGCTACTTCGCCGCCAGCCAGGGCGTCCTGCAGATCGGGCTCTTCGGCCTGCTGCTGCCCGAGCCACTGCAGCGGCTCAACGCCCTGAAGAACGTGCTGACGCTGACGGTGAACACCGTCGCGGCCGGCGCCTACGTCGTCGTCGCCACCGACCGAGTCGACTGGACCGCGGCCGGGCTGCTGGCCGCCGGCTCCCTCGTGGGTGGTTACGTCAGCTCGCGGTACGGCCGGCGACTGCCCGAGCCGGTGCTGCGGACGGCGATCGTCGTCCTGGGTCTGATCGCGATCGGGGTGCTGCTGAGCCGATGAGTGCGCTGGAGTTCGGCTTCCTCGTGCTGGCCGGGATCGGGGCGGGGCTGGTCGGCAGCATCGCCGGCCTTGCCTCGCTGATCAGCTATCCGGCGCTGCTCGCCGTCGGCCTGCCGCCCGTCACCGCCAACGTGACCAACACCGTGTCGCTGGTGCTGGTGGGCGTGGGGTCGGTGAGCGCCTCACGGCCCGAGCTCACCGGGCAGGGCCGGCGGGTGCTGCGGCTGACCGCGGGCGCGGTGCTCGGCGGCGCGGCCGGGGCCGCCCTGCTGATGCTCACCCCCACCGGCGCGTTCGAGCGCATCGTGCCCTGGCTGATCGCTGCGGCCTCCGCCGCGATCCTCTTCCAGCGCCCGCCGAAGGAGCTGGCCGCGGAGGGGGCCCAGCAGCACGGCCGGCACGGGGACCCCCGGTGGCTCCCGCTGGGCACCTTCGCGATCGCCATCTACGGCGGCTACTTCGGGGCGGCCGCCGGCGTGCTGATGCTGGCCATGTACGTGCTCACCCTCGGCGAGGGCCTGCCTCGCGGTAACGCCCTGCGGAGTGCCACCCTCGGGCTGGCGAACTCGGTGGCCGCGATCGCCTTCATCGTGTTCGCCTCGGTCGCCTGGTCCGCGGCCCTCCCCCTGGCCATCGGCCTGCTCGCCGGCAGCCTGCTCGGGCCGCGGATCGTGCGGCGGGCCCCGCAGACCGCGCTGCGCCGCATCATCGCCGTCCTGGGTCTCGGGCTGGCCCTCTACCTGGGCGTCCAGGCCTACTCCTGAGGCGCCGTCCGTTCCGGCACCCGCTGGGGGCCGGAACGGACGGACGGGTTCAGCTGCGGCCGACGTAGGCGGCCAGCACCAGGACGACGACGCCGACCATCAGGAGCAGCCGGGCCGGGGTCAACCCGTTCACCAGGTCAGCCGTCGCCTCGACCCACTGCGGACGGACGCCGGCGTCGCGGGACCGCTGACGCACGATGCGCACCTCGTCGGCCAGCAGCGTGCCGGCCGTGCCGAGCAGTCCGAGCCCGAGCACGACGAAGACCAGCGCCAGCCGCTGCTCGAAGCTCTCGGCGACACCGCCGAGGACGGCGGCCACGATGCCGCCCACCACCAGGCCGAGCAGTCCGCCCGCCACGGGCGCCCAGGGGCCCATGACCGTCAGCGGCCCCCGGCGTGGCATCCGGGGCGCCGGGCGCACGCTGACCGGGGAGGTCCCGTGCACCTCGGGGGGGAGGTCACCGCCGGCGGCGGGGGCCTGTCTCTTATACAAATCACCGAACCCACGAGACAGTACTAACACTCGTATGT
>NZ_POQU01000121.1 GCF_002938425.1 Blastococcus atacamensis
CTGCCAACATATAGCTACTGTATCCTTTTTGTCTGCCGCGTCAGATGTTTAGAAGAGACAGGCCCCCAACCACGCCGCGCAGGTCGCGGTCGACACGGCGCTGTCGAAGGTGGGTGCGCCCTACGTCTGGGGCGGCACCGGACCGGGCTACGACTGCTCGGGCCTGACCTGGTCGGCGTACCAGGCCGCGGGCGTGGACATCCCGCGCACGTCGCGTGCCCAGGCGGCAGCCGGGATCCCGGTCACGAAGGCCGACCTGCAGCCCGGTGACCTGATCTTCTTCTACAGCCCGGTCGGCCACGTCGGCATGTACATCGGCAACGGGCAGATGGTGCACTCCTCGACCTACGGCAACCCGGTCGCAGTCGTGCCGGTCGACTCGGTGTACGGCTTCAACTCGGCGAAGCGCTTCGCCTGATCCTGCGCGCTGCTGCCCCGGTCGTCCGCGGACGACCGGGGCACTGCCGCGCCCAGGCCTCACCTGTTCCTGTCGTCACGGCCCCGGGCGGCCCGTAGCGTCCGGCGCATGGGTGATCACGCGTTCACGACGGTGCTGGAAGGTGGCTCCTACTTCGAGGGCCCGCGGTGGCACGACGGCGCCTGGTGGGCGTCGGACTTCTACCGGCACACGGTCAGCCGGGTGCGGCCCGAGGGCGGCGAGACCGTCGTCCTCGAGGTGGAGAACCAGCCCTCGGGGCTGGGCTGGCTGCCCGACGGCTCGCTGCTCGTCGTCTCCATGAAGGACCACCGGCTGCTGCGTGTGACCGACGGCGAGGTGTCGACGCACGCCGACCTGTCCGACGTCTGCGGCGGCCACCTCAACGATCTGGTGGTGGACGCCGCGGGCCGGGCGTTCGTGGGCGACTTCGGCTTCGACCTCATGGGCGGCGGCACGCCGGCCCCGGCCTCGCTGAAGCGGGTGGACCCCGACGGCACGGTCACCGTCGTCGCCGAGGACCTGCGCTTCCCGAACGGCTCGGTCATCACCCCCGACGGCGGGACCCTGATCGTCGGCGAGACGTGGGGCAACCGCTTCTCGGCCTTCGACATCGCCGCCGACGGCTCGCTGGGCAACCGCCGGGTGTGGGCCGAGCTGGGTCCCGAGCCGGTCGGTGGGTCGATCGAGGAACTGCTCGGCCAGGTCGTCGTCGCACCGGACGGCTGCACCCTGGACGCCGAGGGCCACGTCTGGGTCGCCGACGGCTTCGGCTCACGGGTGCTGCGCGTGGCGCCCGGCGGCGCGATCGTCGACGAGATCGCCGCGCCCGACGGCATGGGCGTGTTCGCCTGCGCGCTCGGCGGGGACGACGGCCGGACGCTGCTGCTGTGCTGCGCGCCGGACTTCTACGAGCACCTGCGGGCGCCGGTGCGCGAGGCGGTGCTGGTGTCCACCGAGGTCGCCGTCCCGCACGCCGGCCTTCCGTGAGGAGCCCGCGGTGCGAGGCTCGCCTCGCACCGCGGGCCTCGGCTCAGGGGCAGAACTCCTCGCGCTTGACGACGCCGAAGTCGATGGCCCCCTCGGCGTTCCCGGTGACCCGCTGACCGGCCGGGATGTTCTGGTCGCAGACCATCCAGTTCGAGTCGAGCGCCTGGTTGCGGCTGCCCAGCAGGTCGTGCGACAGGCTGAGGAAGACGCCGTTGTCCTGCACGGCGTTCTGCGCGGTCTGCAGATCGATGCCCACGAGGTCCGGCATGACGAAGTCGACGACCGGGGCGGCCGACGTCGCCGGGGTGGTCGCCACCGGCGGAGCGACTGCCTGCGGCGCGGGCGTCGTGGGAGCCGCCGCCGATGTGCTGGTCGCGGCCGCCTCGTCGGTGGGCTTCTCGTCACCGGCGCCCACGGCGTTGCCGATGGTCCCCAGGACGATGATCCCGGCGACGACCACGAACCACGGTCGCTTGTAGAACGGCTTCGCAGCCGGAGCTCCGAACTGCTGCGGAGCCGTGGCTCCGGGCTTGGAGAAGTCGACGCCGTCGGTCGGGCCGTAGGGCTGAGTCATGTGCGTCCCCGTTGCATGTGCGACTGCTCCGGCGCGTGGACCGGAGGCATTTCCGCCCGGACGGTTGTCCCGGGCAACCGACGCAATCTGGCACGGACTCGGGCCCGGTCTGCGGACGACAGGGGTCCGACTCGGCCCCGGTGCCCCATGCGGCTCAGCCGGACCGCGCACACCACCACCGTGCGATCGGCGGCCGGCGGAGGCGGTCACTCCCGGCCGGGCGGACAGCTACTGGCTGCGGTGCCCCGGCCGGCCGAGCACGGTGCCGTCCGTGCTCCGCGAGGCGCCGCCGGCGAAGAGCTCCGCCCGGCCGCGCCCGAGGATCTTGGCGTCGTAGAGCGCGCGGTCGGCGCTGCGCATCAACTGGGAGGCGCTGTCGCCGGCGCGGTACTGGGCGACCCCGCAGGAGAGCGAGACCTGGGGGTGCCGCGCGAGCACGCGACGGACCAGCGCCAGGGCGTCGCGGCCGATCAGGCCCGGCAGGAGGAGGGAGAACTCGTCTCCGCCGTGCCGGGCCAGGAACGCCTCGGAGGGCAGCTCCTTGCTCCAGCTGTCCGCGACCCGGCACAGCACCCGGTCACCGGCCTCGTGGCCGTGGGTGTCGTTGACCGACTTGAAGTGGTCGACGTCGATGAGCACCGCCGACAGCGGCTGCTGTGTGCGGGCCGCCTCGGACATCAGCTCGTCCAGAGCCCGGTCGAAGCCGCGCCGGTTGTGCAGCCCGGTCAGCGGATCGCGGCTGGCGCTGGAGGCGAGGACCGCGAGCCGCTGGATGACGAGGCCGATCCCGATGAGGATCAGGTCCAGCCCCACTGCCGCACCCATCGGGACACCGGGGGTGACCAGCAGCGCGACGGTGATGCCGGCCAGGGCGACGCCCAGGTGCGCCAGCGCCTGGTGCTGCGAGAAGAAGAAGTGCGCGTCGACGACGACGAAGGCGACCAGCATCGCCGCGGCCAGCGAGGTGACCGGGTCGGGCGCGAGCAGCACCGCGGCGACGATCAGGGAGGTCGCTGCTCCCACGGCGGGGTGGTAGTACGTCCGGCGCCACTGCGCCCCCCACCGACCGACGACGACGGCGGCGGCGGCGGCGAGCCCGCACAGGACGAAGAGCAGCGAGCGGCGGACGCCTGCCGGCGCTCCCGACGCCATGAAGACCCCGGCGGTCGCGCCGAAGACGTAGAAGGTGGCCAGTGTGCGCGCCATGACGGGCGTCGTTGCCACCTCGGGCGCTGCTGACCGGCTCACCTGGAGAACGTCGGCCGATCGCGGCCATCCCTTGACCCAGAAACGGATCGCATCGATCCGAATCACCCACGCGGGTGACGTTCTCAGCGTGTCCGGGCCCTTCCATGCCCGGCGTCACTGGCCGGCGGGCCGCCAGCCGAGTGCGGGACCGAGGCGGGTCGCGATGTCGGTGAGGATCTGCACGTAGTCCTCGTGCTCGAAGCTGAACGGCAGCGCGAAGACCACCTCGCGCACCTCGCGGAAGCCGGCGTGCGCGTACAGGGCCTCGGCGATCTGCTCGGAGGTGCCCAGCAGGTCCGGGGCGAACAGCAGCCGGCCGGGCCCCTGCGGGGTGCCGACGCGAGGGGCGCGGGACTCGACGTAGGCGGCGTACCTCGCGCGCTGCTCGTCGGTGGCCGAGTCGGTGGGGATGACGACGAGGCCCTGCGAGACGCGGGCCGCCTCCCCCGCCGGCGAGGCGGCGCGGAAGGCGCGGATCTGCGCGGCCTGGATCGCGGCGAAGTCGGTCGAGTCCTCCGCCGTCACCACGCTGCTGGTCAGGAAGTTCATGCCGTGCTCGCCGGCCCACTTGGCCGATCGGGTGCTGCCGCCGCCGTACCAGAGGCGGTGCCGCAGCCCCGGTGAGTGCGGCTCGACCCGGTCGGACCACTCCTCGATGCCCTGGCGCCCGCGGGCGGGGCCGGCCTGCTCGCCGCGGACGAACCGGAGCAGCCGCTCGACGCGCTCGTAGCTGAAGTCCTCGACGTCGGCGGTGTCGGGGTAGAGGGATTGCTTGACGTCGTCCCAGCGCATCGGTGGGCCGACGCTGACGCCGGGGTTCAGCCGGCCGCCGGAGAGGAGGTCGACGGTGGCGAGGTCCTCGGCCAGCCGCAGCGGGTTCTCCCAGCCGAGCGGGATGACGGCGGTGCCGAGCTCGATGCGGGACGTTCGCTGCGTGGCGGCGGCGAGGACGGCGATCGGCGAGGAGATGCCGAACTGGAGGTGGCGGTGCCGGAGGTAGGCGCTGTCGAAGCCGAGCTGCTCGCCGAGGGCGATGACGTCGAGGGTCGACTCGTGTCCGGCGCGCGGGTCGGTGGGGTCGAACAGGCCGATGGTGAGGAAGCCGAGCTTCTCCAGCGGGGTTCCAGGGGCGGGCATGCTCGGCTCCTCGGGTCGACGTGGGTCCCCATCGTCGCCCAGCCCTCAGTCGGCGACGTGGGCGGCCAGGCGGTCGAGGAACGGCAGCTGCGCCTTGACGAGCTTCGTGCGGGCGGTGTCGAGGTCGAACCAGGCGGCGCGGTCGATCTCGGGGAAGCTCTGCATCCGGCCGGAGCGCGGTGGCCACTCGAGCTCGAAGGTGTTGCTGGTGGTCGCGTCGGCGTCCAGGTCGCCCTCGCCTGCCCAGACGGCGAGCAGCTTGCGGCCCTTCACCTCGCCCAGCGGCTGCAGGTCGGTCGCCGGCACCGGGCTGCCCAGCTCCTCGGCGAACTCGCGGCGGGCGGCGGCTTCGGCGTCCTCGTCCGGGTCGTGCTCGCCCTTGGGGATCGACCAGGCGTTGGCCTCCTTATTCGCCCAGAACGGCCCGCCCATGTGGCCGAGCAGCACCTCGACGCCGCGGTCGGTGCGGCGGTAGAGCAGGACGCCGGAGCTGCGGACGGGCGGCATCGGGTCAGCCTCCCGCACGGTTCGGGCGGACGCGCCGACCCGGGTGGCTGGTGCGCCGGACGGATCAGCCGTCGAGGACGGCTCCGACCGTGTTCTCGATCAGCCACCAGACCGGGGCGACGACGACGGTCTCGACGACGAACCCGACGGTGTCCATCGCAGCGTCTGCCACGGTGTAGGGCTGCTGCTCTTCATGAGTGGAGCTCTTCTTCGGCATGGCAGGTGTCTTTCGGGCGAGAGGCCGGGGTATCCGTTAGCTGACCGGGAAGTTGCTCTTGGCGTACCGGCCGGTCGTGCGCATGGCGGCCACGTTGACTCCCGCACCGATCCCAGCGCCGACCACAGGCACCCAGCGGCCCAGGTTGATGGCGCCTGTCGTGCCGAACTTGGTGAAGAGCCGGAAGCCGACCTTCTTGTTGATCTCGGTGAGCGTCTTGCCCGGCAGCTTCTTGAGCGCCGCCATGGCCGCCTTCGTGCCCAGGGTCGCGCCGAACTCGCCGGCCAACCCGGCCCCGCCCGCGCCCAGGAGCGACAGGAGCACCACGCTGCGCACCTCGTCGGACGTGGTGTCGTATCCGCGGAGATGGGCGACGGCGGCGACGCAGCGCGCCGACAGGGCGTAGAAGACCGCCACGTCGGTGGGGATCGCCACCGGCATCGTCAGGGGTCCACCCAGACCGGTGGCGAACCCCGACGCAGCCACGAGACGGGTGTGCGTGGCGATCACGCGGGCGATCGCGGTCTCGACGTCGCCGTGCTGGGCCAGGTGCTCGGCAGCGAACTGCTCGGCGCTCTTGAGCGGGCCGAAGCCGTCGACGCCACGGGAGAGGACTGCGTCGACGAGCCGTTCGACCCCGGCACCCTTCGAGGTGTCGCCGTCGATCGACTGCGGCTCGGCAGCTGGTACGTCCTGCTCCTGGATCGTCACTGCATGTCCCCCGTGCTCGGATCGGATGATGCGCTGTCCCGGGAAGCCGGACGTGGAGCCGGTTCGGGTCAGCGGGTGCGGGTGTCCCGCGGCGGAACCGCCGGCAGCCCGGGGCGCGCCGGCGAGAACTCGGGCACGAACCGCTGGGTCATCTCCAGCTCGGCGGCGTCGGGAGCCGAGTGGCGTCCCAGTCGGGGCATCGCGAACTCGGCGGTCTCATCGGTGAAGTGCTTGGCCACGACGTCACCGTAGGAAGCGGAGGCGGTCCGGCGCGGGACCGCGCCGATGCGTCCGGGGCGGGTGGTGCGAGCGGGACGGACGGGTCGAGATGTCGACTCGGCGACACGTCACCTCGTCGCCCGCCTGAAGACGACGGGTGGCTGCTCGCGCTGCACGACACCGAGGTCGACCTGCCCCCGACGTCGCTGGCGACCCTGCTATCCGGCCGGGATGCGCCGGTCAGCGTGCTCGTCCGGCTCGCGCCGCCGCCGGCGTCGTCAGACCCCACCGCCCAGCTCAGTTCTCGGCTTTTTCGCTGGTCAGAGCCTCAACCCTCCGGTATCATCGAACGTATGTTCGAGTCCGAGGTGGTGCTGACGATGGAGGAGTACCACTCCTACGTCATCGCCTTCCTCGAGATGGACTTCGATGCGGACTACCCGGATCCGGCCGACTTCGTGCGCGACGAGCGCCAACGGTTCCTCGACTCCCGAGCTCGCTTGCTGACCTCCGGAGCAGCACAGCTGGACGCCGCTCTGGCGGCCACGAAGCAGCTGTCGCGCGACGAGGCAGTGCGTGTCCGCGCACTGGCCGCCTTCGCCCGCAGCCGCCCGGCTGCGATGTTCGACCGTGCTCCCGGCGAGCGGGGAGCCGCTTCCGCGACGTCGCGGGCGTCCCGGCCGGCAGCCCTCACCGAGGTCAGCGAATGGGCAGTCGACGAGGCGGCGGCAACGCTGGGCGTCTCCGGTCGCGCGGCCTCCCTGATGCTGGTCGACGCGGTGACGCTGGCGGAGGGTCTGCCCGCCACCCTGGCCGCGCTGAGCACGGGAGAGATTTCGCCGGCACACGCACGGATCATGGTCGAGGTGGCGGGTCCCGTGGCCGATCCCGCGAGGCGCCAGGAGGTCGAGGCGGCCGTCCTGCCGCGGGCGGCCCGGCAGACCCCTGCGGCACTGCGGGCATCGGTCCGTCGAGCGGTCGCCCGGATCGACGCCGCCGCGGCCGCCGACCGGCTGGCGGAGGCCGCGCGCGACCGGCACGTCCGACTGGACGCCCGCGACGACGGCATGTCCGCGCTCACCGCACTGCTGTCGACGCCGGTCGGGCGCGCCTGCCGCGAGGCACTGAGCGCGTACGCGAAGGCGTGCGAGTTCGACGAGGACGGCAACCGCGATCCACGCACCCACGACCAGCGGATGGCCGACTGCCTGGCCGACCTGGTCCTGCGGCCGCACGCCGACCACCCGGCCGTGCAGGTGGTGCTCACGCTCGTCGCGGGCGTGGACACGCTCACGGGGCAGGGTCCGGGAGCTGACGAGCCCGGCGAGCTCGACGGCGACCTGGTCTCCGCGGCCCAGGTGCGCGAGCTGGTGGACCGGTTCGGCCAGCTGATACAAACCTAACGCTGCCGCCGAAGCAGCAAGTGAGGCAGTCGCACTGACAAGCATTATTATAGACAACTCTACAAACTAGTTCACACAGTACATA
>NZ_POQU01000122.1 GCF_002938425.1 Blastococcus atacamensis
TTGTGTTGTTTTGTATGTTTGTTTTTTTCAAGTAGATGACTGCTTTAGAGTTCTAGTACGTTTTCGTGGCCTCGGAGATGTGTATAATGGACAGGGGCTGTTCGCCCGCGCGGCGAGCGACCGGGGGGCGCGGGTCACCGGCGTGGACATCGACGCCGACGCCGTCCGGCAGGCCGCCACGGCCGTGCCCGAGGGGACCTTCCTGGTGCGGCACGCGCAGGACCCGCCACCGGGACCGTTCGACGTCGTGGCCGCGGTGCAGCTGCTCATGCACGTGTCCGATCCGGTCGCCGTCCTCCGCCGGGCGGGCCGGGTCGGCGGCGTGGTGGCGGCGACGGTGTGGGGACGCGACCGGGAGTGCGACCTGCGCGTCCTCCAGGAGGCGCTGGCGCCGTCCCGCCCGGGGAGGGGACCGGCGGTGAGCGAGCCGGCCCGGCTGCGGGCGATGGCGGAGCGGGCCGGTCTGGTGGTGGAGCGCCTCGAGGAGGTGTCCGTGCCGTTCGACTACGCCGACGACGACGAGTTGCTCGATCCGCTCCTCGCCACCCCCGTGGGGCGCTCGGCGGCACGCCGGGCCGATCCGGACGCGCTGCGCGCGACCGTCCTCGAGGCGCTGGAGCCCTATCGGACGGGCAATGGGGCCTACCGGCTGCAGAACCTGTTCCGGGTGCTGGTCGCGCGGCCGGCCTGAGGCCGACCAGCTCCCGAGCCGCCTGGATCTCGGGCGGCGGTCCTCGCCGAAGCGGTGTGATGATCAGGTCATGGCCGACGACGTCTCCCCCGACGACCCGTTCCCCCGGAAGCGCGTGCAGGTTCGCGACGTCGAGATGGCCTACGTGGACGTCGGCGAGGGTGATCCGATCGTCTTCCTGCACGGCAACCCGACGTCGTCCTACCTGTGGCGCAACGTCATCCCACACGTCCGGCACCTCGGCCGCTGCATCGCGCCGGACCTGGTCGGCATGGGTCAGTCGGACAAGCTGCCCGATGCGGGCCCGGGTACCTACTCGTTCGCCACCCACGCCGCCTACCTGGAGGAGTTCCTCGAGGTGGTCGGTGCGACCGAGCGGGTGACGCTGGTCATTCACGACTGGGGGTCCGGTCTCGGCTTCGACTGGGCAGCCCGGCACCCCGCCGCGGTGCGCGGTGTCGCGTTCACCGAGGCGATCGTCACGCCGGTCACCTGGGACGACTGGCCGGCCGCGGCCCGCGGCATCTTCCAGCTCATGCGTGGCGCGCAGGGCGAGACGGCGGTGCTGGACAAGAACGTCTTCGTCGAGAAGATCCTGCCGGCTTCGGTGGCCCGCGGCCTCACTCCGAGGGCGCACGATCGCTACCGCGCGCCGTTCGCCGAGCGGGAGGACCGCTGGCCGACTCTGGAGTGGCCGCGGCAGCTCCCGATCGGGGGAGAGCCTGCGGCCGTGGTGGCCAGGGTCGAGCGGTACGGGGCCTGGCTGGCGGGCAGCGACGTTCCCAAGCTGTTCATCGACGCAGATCCGGGATCGATCCTCGTCGGCCGCCAGCGCGAGGTGGTCCGCAGCTGGCCGGCGCTCACCGAGGTCACCGTGGCCGGCAGCCACTTCGTGCCGGAGGATTCCCCGCACGAGATCGGCCGGGCGGTGGCGGACTGGATGCCCGGCCTGGGCTGACAGGCCCGCCTGATCGGCTCAGACCAGCGCGCGGACGGTCTCCACGACGGCGACGACGGCGAACACCAGGAAGAGCCCTGCGGCCACCCGCCGGATCAGCGGGATCGGCAGCCGGTCGGCGAGCTTCTTGCCGAGGAACACCGCGAGGCCGGAGACCACGAGCAGCGCCGCCCAGGCGCCGACGAACACCGACAGCGGCTCCTCGTAGCGGGCGGCCAGGCCCGCGGTGGCCAGCTGGGAGAGGTCGCCCCACTCCGCGGCGAAGAGCACGCCGAAGGAGATCGCCGCGGCGCGCAGGAACGACGTCTGCTCCCGGGCGTCCGCCGCCTCCCCGCCGTCCTCGGTGTCCCCGGCGCTGCGCCAGAGGATGACCGCACCCACGAGGAACAGCAGCGCGACGACGCCGGTGACCAGCGCCTCGGGCAGCAGCGAGAGCAGCGAGCCGGCGGTGACGGCGATGGCGACCTGCAGGCCGAACGCCGTACCCACGCCGACGAACACCGGCAGCGGGGGGAACCGGGTGGCCAGCACGAGGCTGGCGAACAGCGTCTTGTCGGGCAGCTCCACCGGGAGCACCAGGACGAACGCGGCCAGGACGACCGACCAGATCACGACGAACTCTCCTCCGCGCGGCGCTGCCGGGCGGGGCTCGGGCAGGCGATCTCTCGACCGGTAACGGTAGCGGGCCGGGGCGAGGCCCTCTAGGACCGGGATCAGCGCCGGCGGGTGGCCTTGACGCGGTACATCGCGGCGTCGGACGTCGCCAGAGCGCTGTCGGCGGTGTCGCCGGGACCGCACAGGGCGACGCCGATGCTGATGCCCACCGCGTGCTCTGCGCCGCTCGAGCGGCGCAGCGGCTGCTCGAACGCGGCGGTGATGCGGTCGGCGATGACCTGCGCGGCTTGCTCGCTGCCCACCTCGGGGCAGAGGACGACGAACTCGTCGCCCCCGATGCGCGCCACCGTGTCGCCGGGGCGGATCGCCGCGGACAGCCGCCGGGACGCCTCGACGAGGACCTCGTCGCCCGCGGCGTGCCCGGCGGAGTCGTTGACCGGCTTGAAGCCGTCCAGGTCGCAGTACAGGACCGCCATCCGGCGATGGGCGCGCTCGGCGGCGGCCAGGCTCTGGTCGAGCCGGTCCAGCAGCAGGTTGCGGTTGGGCAGCCCGGTCAGGGGGTCGTGCAGCGCGGCCTCGCGCAGCGCCGCCTCGAGGGCCCGCTGCCCGGTGACGTCGGTGAGGGCGATGACGACGCCGGTGAGATCGCCGCCGTCGTCGTGCACCTGGACCCCGGACCCGGAGACAAGGCGCAGCGGCCGGCCGGGGACGGCGATGCCCATCTCGGCGGAGTCCACGCGACCCTCGGCATAGACCCGGTTGAGCGGGACGTCCTCGTGGGGGAGCGGGACGCCGTGCACGTCGGTGAGCCCGAAGGTCTTCGGGATGTCCTCGATCGCGACCGTCGGGTCGGCGTCCAGGCCGTGCCAGTCGCGTGCGGCGGCGTTGAAGAGCGTGACGCGACCGTCCGCGTCCCCACCGATCACGCCCACCGGCAGCACCTCGAGCAGCGCGTGCGTGAAGGCGGTGGAGCGGGCCAGTTCGTCGTGCGCACGGGCCGTCTGCGCCCGGGCCAGCTGACTGGCTGCGGCGAGATCGGCGAGCTGACGGGCCTGCTGCCCGGCGCGCACCAGCGAGGTGACCGCTGCCCCGACGTCGGCGAGCCGCTCCCGGTCCTCGGCGGTGAACCGGTGGGGCGCGTGGTCGAACACGCAGAGCGCAGCCGCCATCACGCCGTCGACCACCACCGGGACGCAACCGAAGGCGCGCATCCCGCCCCTGCGGCCGTCGACCCAGGGGCTGCGGGCGAACCGCGGCTCTCCGGCGAGGTCGTCGAAGGTCTGCACGCCCGGACCGCGCTTCAGGAGCTCTGCGACGATCGATCCCTGACGTGGCCAGGGTGCGCCCCGGAAGCCGTGCGCGGCCATGACCCGCATGACCTCGGTGTCCATGGTGATCACCGAGGCGCGAGTCATGCCGGTGACCGCGGCAGCGATCCGGACGAGGCCCTCGAGCGCGGGGTCGGCGTCCATGATCGACAGTTCGCCGTCCGGCGCCAGGGCAGCCAGACGATCGAGCGCCGGTGCGGGCTCGGTCCTGCTGCTCATCGTGGCGTCCTTCCCGGTACGGCAGGCCGGTCCTGGCCGCTGGATCCGGTAACGGCGCGACCGCGCACCTCATTGAGCCCCCCCGGCCCAGCTCCCCCGCACGGGTAACTCCCCGGGACGGCCCGACGGTTCCCGTGCGACGAGCAGGGGCGGTCCGGGGCCCCGGAGCTTATGGTCGGGCCCATGCGCCGACGTTGATCCACACCTCCGCCCCTGCCCCCAGCGGCCAGGCCCCTCGTGCGCCTGGCTGTGTGCTGGGCGGCGCTGTCCGAGCTGATCCCGCTGTACCCCCTGTACGCGCTGCTGTTCCTGGACACCGGCGTCTCGGGGGTCGAGCTCTCGGTGCTGTTCGGCCTGTGGTCGGTCACCGGGCTGCTCGCCGAGGTGCCGGCGGGCGTGCTCGCCGACCGGTGGTCGCGGCGGCGGGTGCTCGCCCTCGCCGGGGTGCTGCAGGCGGCGGCATTCCTGCTCTGGACGACCGTGCCGTCTCCGGCGGCCTACGCCGTCGGCTTCGTGGTCTGGGGTGTGGCCGGCGCGTGCTCGTCGGGCACGGCGGAGGCGCTGGTGCACGACGGCCTGGCCGAGCGCGGTGCCGTGGAGCTGTTCGGCCGGGTCAACGGCTGGATGACCGCGGCCGAGCTGCTGGTGCAGGTGCCCACCGCGCTCCTGGCGACCGGGCTGTACGCGCTGGGCGGTTACGCCGTGGTGGGCTGGGTCAGCGTCGCGGCCTGCCTCGGTGCGGCCGTCCTCGCCCTGCGTCTCCCGGAGCCGGCGCGCACGGACGAGGACGACGGGATCGTCCCGGTGCGGCGCGAGGTGGTCGCCGCGCTGCGCCGCCCCGCACTGCTCGCGACGGTGGCCGCGGTCGCGGTGGTCGGCGGGCTCGACGGCATGGAGGAGTACTTTCCGGTGCTGGCGGCCGGGCACGGGGTGCCGACCGCCGTCGTGCCGCTGGCCGTGCTGCTGGTGTCGCTGGCCGGCGCGGCCGGAGCGGCGGCCGGGGGCCGCTTGGCGCGCCGGGGGGGCGGGCTCCCCGCCTGGCTGCTGACGACGGCCGGGGCCGGACTCCTGGTCTCCGTCGCGCTGCCGGCACCGGCCGCGGTCGCCGTGCTGGCGACGGCGTACGGGCTGTACCTGGCCGTGCTGGTGGCCGCCGAGGCGGAGCTGCAGCGCCGGATCACCGGGCCCTACCGGGCGACGGTCACGTCGGTGGCGGGGGTGGGCATCGAGCTGGGCTCGCTGCTGGTGTTCGCCGCCTGGGCCCTGGGTGGGCCGTTCGCCCTGGGGTTGCTGGTGCTCGCCGTCGTCCCGGTGACCGCGGTGGGCCTCCGGGCGGACCGCTGACCGAGGGGCTACTCCCAGAGCGGAGGTGTCGCCGCGAGGCGCTCGGCCGGATCGGCCGGATAGGCGGTCTCGGCGGCGGCGGTGGCCGCGCGGAGCACCTCCTTGACCGGCAGCCCGCGCTCGTCGGCCAGCGCGGCGACGTCGTCGAACTCGACGCTGACGTTGACCACGCGGTCCCCGGCGGCGGCGACCGTGACGCCCACCTGGCTGCCGAGCACGTCGACGGTGGCGGAGCTGCGCTCCAGGGCCACCTTGCGCGCCTCCACCACGCGCATGCCGGTGGTGGACGTCGTGGAGAAGACGGCGGACTGCACCGCGGTGACGGCGTCGGCCCGGCAGAGCGCCGACAGCATGTGCGCCGGACGGCCCCGCGGCACGAGGATCGGGGTGAGCCAGGCATCGGTGGCACCGGCCGCGAGCAGTGCCTCGAGCACCCCCGGCCACAGGCGGGGGTCCAGGTCGTCGACGTTGGCCTCCACGACGACGGGCCGCAGTGGAGCCGGCCGGCCCACCTCCCCCAGGACCAGCCGGACGACGCTCGGCAGCTCCTCCGGGTCGTCCTCGCCCGCCCCGGCGCCCACGCGCGACGGGCGCATCGCGGGCATCGGTGTCCAGTCGTCCACCCGGGCGGCCAGCAGCGCTGCGCCGACGGGGGTGCAGAGCTCGTCGGCGACCACCCCGGCGTGCACCGGGACGCCGGTGAGCAGCTCGAGCACCACCGCTCCGGGAACGAGGGCGAAACCGTGCGGCGTGGGGGTCGGGCCGCTGCCCAGCGCGACGGGCGAGGCGGTGAGCCGTTCCAGCTCGAGGTGCTCCAGGCAGGCGACCATGCCGACGATCTCCGCGAGTGCGCCGACCGTGCCCAGGGCGTGGGCCCGGATCTCCTCCGGCTCGTCCCCATGCGCCGCGGCCGCGGCGACGGCCAGCCGCTCCACCACGGCGAGTGCGCCGTCGCGGACCGCCGGGGGGAGCGTGGAGCCGCGGAGCAGCGCGCGCACGTCGGCCCAGGTGCGGTCGTCGTCGGACCCCGCGGTGTGCACGACGGCGCGGGTGGCCCGGAGGCCCTGGCGGCGCACCTGCTCTGCGCCCAGGCGCAGATGTTCCACGTGCAACGCCGAGATGGCCTCGACGGGCACGTCGAGCGGCACACCGACGTCGAGCAGGGCACCGAGCAGCATCTCGCCGGAGGCGCCGGCGGCGAGGTCGAGCCAGCCGATCACCAGGCCACCGCCCGCCCGCGTCTCACCGGGTCCTGCCGCTCCTCCTGGCCACCCGGGCGGCGAAGACGCCGGCGGAGTAGCCGTTGTCGATGTTGCTCACGGTCATGCCCGGCGTCGCCGCGGTCAGCATGGTCATCAGCGCACCGAGCCCGCCGAACGCGCTGGGCTGGCCGGTGGACGTCGGCACCGCGACCACGGGGACGTCGGTGAGAGCGCCGACCATCGTCGCGAGCGAGGCCTCCATGCCGGCGACGACGACCAGGCAGTCGGTGTCGGCGAACAGTGTCCGGTCGGCCAGCAACGACCGGGTCCGACTGCCGGCGACGTCGTCGACGCGGACGACCTCGGTGCCGGACACGCGCGCCACGAAGGCGGCCTCGGCGGCCACGGGGGCGTCGGCGCCACCGCTGCACAGCACGGCCACCCGGCCGGAGGGCTCGGGCACCGGACCGACGGCCGCGGCCGAGGCAGCGGCGTCCAGAGTGGTGGTGGCGCCGTGCTCGGTCGCCAGTGCCACCAGCGTCTCGGGGACGGCCCGCAGCACCAGTACCGGGCGGTCGGGGAACTCCCGGCGCGCCTCGCGGACCAGCGTCAGGACCTGCTCGGTGGTGCGGCCGGTCGCCCAGACGACGTCGGCCTCTGCCGCGCCGGCCGCGGTACCGAGCGCCGCGGGATCGACGTCGTCCACGACCACGGGCTCGACGTCGTCCACGACCACGGGCTCGGCGTCGAGCACCACGGGCTCGGCGTCCGCTCCGGCGGCGGCGGGCAGCGGGCCGAGCAGGGGCTCGGCAGCCCGCTCGGCGCCCAGGGGCGCGTGCGACCGGTCGAGCAGCGGGGCGAAGCCCGGCTCCTCGGCGAGCACGGCGGACACCGCGCGGAGGGCGTCGTCCATCGGGGAGGGCGCCGCGGGGGGAGCGGCCTGGGTCGCCTCCTGGGGGGC
>NZ_POQU01000123.1 GCF_002938425.1 Blastococcus atacamensis
AAGACGGGGTTCACCGACGCCGCGCGGCACACGTTCGTGACCGCGGCCGAGCGCGAGGGCCGCCGGCTGGTGGTGAGCGTGCTGGACACCGAGAACGTGCCGCTGCGGGCCGCCGACCAGGCGGCGCTGCTGCTGGACTGGGGGTTCACCGTTCCGCCCGGGACCCCGGGGGTGGGCCGGCTGGTGCGCCCCGGTGACCTGCTGCCGGCCGCCTCCGCCGGAGCCACCGGCCCGTCTCCCGAGAGGCCCCGGACGACGGCGGCCCCTGCGGAGGAGCCCACGGAAGGGCCTGCTTCCTGGGTGCTGCCGGCACTCGGTGCGGCGGCGGTGCTCAGCGCGACGCTGCTGGGTGCGGGACTGGTCCGTCGTCGTCGAGCCGGTCGACCGGCGGGGTCGGCCCCTCCCCCTCGAGGCCGGTGGCCGTCCAGGCTGCGGTGAAGAAGGAGAACCGCGCGACGAGGTTGATCCACACCAGGACGCCGACGGCCCCGCCGAACGCCGACGCGGTCACGCTGTCGGAGATCAGCGACAGGTAGTAGCCGCCGATCAGCTTCAGCACCTCGAAGCCCACGGCGCCGAACAGGGCGCCGGGCAGCAGCCGCAGCACCGGGTTCGCCACCCCCGGCACGACGCGCAGCAGCCACAGGAAGGCGACGACGTCGCCGGCCATCGCCAGCGTGATCCCCAGCAGCCAGGTGAGGACCCCGTAGCCCGGCTGGTCGGCGAGGTCGAGGAAGGCCAGCACCCGCGACGTCGCCTGGCTGACCAGACCGGTGAGCCCCAGGCTGGCCACCCCGACGGCGCCCAGCGCGACGAGCGCGACGATGTCCTGCAGGTTGTCGCGCAGGAACTCGGGCTCGTCCACCCGGCCCTTCCAGATCCGCTCCATGCCCACGCGCAGCTTGTCCATCGTGCGCAGCCCGGCGTACAGGAAGCCGGCCAGGGCGATGAGCCCGACGAAGCCCGCGGAGTCGATGGCGCCGGAGAGCTGCTCCACCAGCCGTCGTCCCAGGCCGCCGGGGAAGGTCTCCCGGATGGCCGTGAACAGCTCCCGCTGGAGGAGCTGGTCCCCGGCGATGACCAGGCCGACGATCGAAGCGACGAGCAGCAGGACCGGGAAGAGGGCCAGGAAGGCGAAGTAGGTGACGCCGGCGGCCATGAGGTCGCCCTGGGTGCCCTGGTAGCGCCCCCCGGCGCGGGCCAGGTGGTCGAACCAGCCGAACCGCGCACGTGCCGCGTCGATCCGGGACTCCACGAGGGCCCAGAGCCGGGCGGGCCACGCGGGGCGGGCCGGCGCGTCACCGGAGCTGGCAGAGCTCACCGCCAGAGTCTGCGGGTCCCGCCGGGTCCCCGCTGGAACAGCCCCCGGCGAGGTGCTGGAACGGCCCCTTCGCAGGGGCCCGCCGCGAGCGCCGGTGACCCGATGGAACGGCCCCCTCGCAGGGACCCGCCGCGAGCGCAGCGAGCGGCGGGGGGCGAGGGGGCCCTTCTAGCGCCTCGGACCGGTGAGCCGGTAGGTGCGGGCGATCGACCAGTTGCCGGTGGGGGTCTGCTCGAACTCGGTGAACTGCTCGACCCGGAACTCGGCCGAGAGGTCCTGCAGGCCGTTGTAGGCCAGCTCCAGCATGTCGGCCGGGACGTCGTGGGCGACGGTGACGTGCGGGTGGTACGGGAAGGACAGCGGCCGCTCCAGCGGGCCCCGGCGCACGTCGTTGGCCAGCAGCTCGCAGTTGCCGATGCCGCGCGCGACGGTCACGAAGACCACGTCGGAGACCGGCGTGAAGGTGCCGGTGCCCGCGAGGTGCATGTCGAAGGGCGGATGGTTGGCGGCGACCTCGGTCAGGTGCTCGGCCACGGCGGCCCGGTCGCCGACCGGGACCTCCGTCGGGGGCAGCAGCGTGACGTGCGGCGGCACCAACGAGGCCTGGGGGTCACCGGCCTTGGTCCGCCACTCGACCAGCAGCGACGCCCACGGCTCGGGAACCGGGAGGATCACCCCGAGCACGGCCGTCTCCGGCGGGCCGGCCAGCCGGCCCACGAAGGTGTCGTCGTTCATGCCGCGGGCCCCGCCGGGGGGAGGAAGCCCACCCGTTCGTACACGTCGGCGACCGTGCGCGCGGCGACGTCCCGCGCCCGCGCGGCACCGGCGGCGAGGATCCGCTCCAGCTCCGCCCGGTCGTCCAGGAGCTCCTGCGTGCGCTGCTGCACCGGCGTCACGAACTCGACGACGACCTCGGCGAGCTCCTTCTTCAGGTCGCCGTAGCCGCGGCCGGCGAAGTGCTGCTCGAGGTCGGCGACCGAGGTGCCCGACAGGGCGCTGTGGATGGTCAGCAGGTTGGTGACGCCGGGCTTGTTCTCCCGGTCGGCGACGATCTCCCGGCCGGTGTCGGTCACGGCCGAACGGATCTTCTTCGCCGTCACCTTGGGGTCGTCGAGCAGCTGGATGCACCCGGCCGGCGGCAGGCTCTTGCTCATCTTCTTCTCGGGCGACTGCAGGTCCATGATCCGCGCGCCGCCCTCGGGGATGAAGCCCTCGGGCAGGTGGAAGGCGTCGCCGTAGCGGCCGTTGAAGCGGATCGCGAGGTCGCGGGTGAGCTCCAGGTGCTGGCGCTGGTCGTCGCCCACCGGCACGCGGTCGGCCTGGTAGACGAGGATGTCGGCGGCCATCAGCACGGGGTAGGTGAACAGCCCGACCGTCGTGCCGGCCGTCCCCTCGCGCTGGCTCTTGTCCTTGAACTGGGTCATCCGGCTGGCCTCGCCGAACCCGGTGAGGCACTCCAGCACCCACGACAGCTGCAGGTGCTCGGGCACGTGGCTCTGGATGAAGAGGGCGCTGCGCGCCGGGTCGACACCCAGCGCGATCAGCTGTGCGGCCGAGACGAGGCTGTTGCGGCGGAGCTCGGCGGGGTCCTGCGCGACGGTGATGGCGTGCAGGTCCACGACGCAGTAGAAGGCCTCGTGCCCGTCCTGCAGGGCGACCCACTGGCGCAGCGCGCCGAGGTGGTTGCCGAGGTGGAACGAGCCCGCCGTCGGCTGGATGCCGGAGAGGACACGGGGAAGAGCCACATCGGCCATCAAACCAGCCGTCGCACGGCCCCGTCCCGGGGCCCGCCCCCAGCCGGCCGAGGCCCCGTCCCGAGGCTCGCCGCGAGCTTGCGCGTGGCGAGGAGGACGGGTTGCTTCCGGAGTCCTCCTTCAGGAGGCCAGCGCGTCGTCCAGCGCGGCGAGGAAGACGTCGTCCTCCTCGGGGGTGCCGACGGTGACCCGGATCCCCTCGCCGGCGAACGGTCGGGTGATGACCGCCCGGGCCTCCAGCGCCGCCGCGAGCTCCGCCGTCCGCTCCCCCACCGGGAGCCAGACGAAGTTCGCCTGGCTGTGGGCGACCTCCAGCCCGCGGTCGCGCAGCGCCCCGGTCAGCCGCGCCCGCTCGGCGGTGACCGCCGCGCAGCGGCGGCGGACCTCCTCCTCGCTGGCCAGGGCGGCGACCGCCGCTGCCTGGGCGACCATGCCGACGCTGAACGGCAGGTGGGTCTTGCGCACCGCCTCGGCCACGGCCGGGTCCTCGGCCAGCAGGTAGCCGACCCGCAGCCCCGCCAGACCCCAGGCCTTGGAGAAGGTGCGCAGCACCGCGACGTTCGGCCGGCCCCGCATGAGCTGCACCCCGTCCGGGATCTCCGGGTCGGTCACGAACTCGCGGTAGGCCTCGTCCAGTACCACGAGGGTGTCCGCCGGGACCGCGTCGAGGAACCGCTCCAGTTCCGCCCGGCGCACCGCCGTCCCGGTGGGGTTGTTCGGGTTGCAGACGAAGACCAGTCGGGTGGTGTCGTCGACCGCCGCGGCCAGGGCGTCGAGGTCGTGGGTGTCCGCGGAGCCGCCGTCCCGGCCCGGGGTCAGCGGCACCTGGATCGCGCGGGCGCCGGCGACGCGGGCCAGCAGCGGGTACATCTCGAACGAGCGCCAGGCGAAGGCGATGCTCGTGCCGGGGTCGTTGTAGGCCTGCGCGAGCTCCTGGCAGATGGCCACCGCCCCGCAGCCGGTCGCGACCTGCCCCGGGTCGACGCCGTACCGGTCGGCCAGCGCCCGGGTCAGGACGACGGCGCCGTTGTCCGGGTACCGGTTGGTCTCCGCGACGGCCGCCGTCACCGCTTCCACGACGGCGGGCAGGGGCGGGAAGGCCACCTCGTTGCTGGCCAGCTTGACGGCGCGCTCGACGCCGATCTCCCGGGCGAGGTCGGCGGGGTTGCGGCCCGGCTTGTAGGCCGGCAGCGACTGCACCGCGGGACGCGGACTGACCACGAGATCCTCCACCTCTGCGACCGCCCTCATAAGGTGGGCCCATGCGCGTACTCGTCGCCGGCGGAGCCGGCTACATCGGCAGCGTAGTGACGGCGGCGCTGCTGGCCGACGGCCACGACGTCACCGTCCTCGACGACCTCTCGACCGGACACGCCGACGCGGTGCCCGAGGGCGCCACGCTGGCCCAGGTCTCGCTGCACGACTCGGCGCCGGTGCTGGCGGAGGTGCGGCCCGAGGCGGTGCTGCACTTCGCGGCCAAGTCGCTGGTCGGCGTCTCCCAGCAGCAGCCCGAGGACTACTGGCACACCAACGTCGGCGGTTCCTTCGCACTGCTGGAGGCGATGCGGGCGGCCGACTGCCGGCGCATCGTGTTCTCCTCGACCGCCGCCACCTACGGCGAGCCGGACCAGGTGCCGATCCGGGAGGACGCGCCCACCCGGCCGACCAACACCTACGGCGCCTCGAAGCTGGCCGTGGACCACATGCTCACCTCCTACGCCGTCGCGCACGGGTTCGCGGCGGTGAGCCTGCGCTACTTCAACGTCGCGGGCGCCGCCTACGGTCTCGGCGAGCGGCACGCGACCGAGACGCACCTCATCCCGATCGCGCTGCAGGTGGCCGCGGGCACGCGGGAGTCGCTGACGGTCTACGGCCAGGACTACCCGACCCCCGACGGCACCTGCATCCGCGACTACGTGCACGTCGAGGACCTCTCCGACGCCCACCTGCTCGCCCTGCCGGCGCCCGCCGCGGGCGAGCACCGCATCTACAACCTGGGCAACGGCACCGGTTTCTCCGTGCAGGAGGTCGTCGAGGCCGCCCGCGAGGTCACCGGGCACCCGATCCCGGTCACGGTGGGCGAACGGCGGGCCGGCGACCCGGCCCAGCTGGTGGCCGCCAGCGACCGGATCCGCGCCGACCTGGGCTGGACGCCGAAGCACACCGACCTGGTCGGCATCGTGCGCGACGCCTGGGACGTCGCCAACGCCCGCCGCTGAGCCCGGTCAGCCCGCCGCGGTCGCGCCCTCGGCGTCCTCTTGGACGTCGGGGGCCGGCGGCGGGTTGACCCGGAGGCGGGCGATGCGCCGTCCGTCGAGCTCCAGCACCTCGATCCGGCGTCCCTCGGTCTCCACCGCGTCGCCGACCTCGGGGAGCCGCCCGAGCTCGGCGAGCACGTAGCCGGCCGCCGTCTCGTACGGCCCCTCCGGCAGCTGCAGCCCGGTGGCGTCGCTGAAGTCGTCCAGGTTGAGCAGGCCGTCCACCTCGCGCGGCTCGTCCGGCGACTGCCCGGCCTCCGGCTCGACCTCCTCGTCGTACTCGTCGTAGATCTCCCCGATGACCTCCTCGATGAGGTCCTCGAGGGTGACGATGCCGTCCGTGCCGCCGTACTCGTCGACGACGATCGCGAGGTGCTGGTTCTCCCGGCGCATCTCGCTGAGCACGGTCAGGACGGCGGCGGTGCCCGGCAACCGCTTCACCTCGCGGGACAGGTCACCGACGGTCGCCGCCCGACCGGCCGGATGGCTGGGCAGGAACAGGTCGCGGACGTGCACGAAGCCGACGACGTCGTCCTGGTCGCGGCCGGCCACCGGGAACCGCGACCAGTTCGACTCGGCCACCAGCTTCGCCGCGCGGCTGGCGGTCATGGACGCGTCGAGGAACTGCACCTCGGTACGGGGCGTCATGACCTCGCGCACCTCGCGCTCGCCGGCCCGGAACACCTCGTCGATGAGCCGGCGCTCGTCGCTGCTCAGCGACTCGTGCGCGGCCACCAGGTCACGCAGCTCCTCCTGGCTGATCGCCTCGCCGCTGGCTCTGGGGTCGCCCCCGAGCAACCGGACCAAGCCGTTCGTCGACTTGGACAACAGCCAGATGACCGGTCGGGAGAGTTTCGCGATGGCGTTGAGCGGGGCCGCGACGAGCAGGGAGAAACCCTCGGCCCGCTGCAGCGCCAGCCGCTTGGGCGTCAGCTCGCCCACGACCAGCGACAGGTAGCTGATCACGATGGTGACCAGGACCAGCGCGAGAGTGCCGGCGAGCCGTTCGCTGACACCGCGGCTCTCCAGGACGTCGGCGAGCGGCCGGGACAGCGTGCTGGCGCCGAAGGCCGCGGAGAAGAACCCGGCGAGAGTGACCCCCACCTGCACCGCCGCCAGGAACCGGTTGGGGTCCTTGAGCAGCTTCTGGACCGCCTGACCGCGCCGTCCCTGGTCGGCCATGGCCCGCACCTGACCCTCGCGCAGCGAGACCAGGGCGATCTCGGCACCGGCGAACGCACCGCCGATCAGCACGAAGACGACGACCATGACGATGTCGAGCCAGACGTCGCTCACCGGCGGCGTGCTCCTCAGGGTTCTCGGGTGCGGGGCCCACCATGGTGCCTGCTGGCGACCCACCTGCGAGGTGGTGGCTCCGTCACCTCCACGCCGGGGCAGGAGGTGACTCAGCTCACAGGCACTGTCCGTCTCGCAGCGCTTCCCGTGGGTTTTTTGCTCGATAACGAAGCGTGATCAGGAGTACCGCTGTGCCCCGCATCTCCGCCGGCCGAAGCATCGGCACGGGCCTGGCCCTCGCGCTCGCGGTGGCCGGGTTCTGGCTGACCGCACCGGACGCCGCACCGGTGGAGGAGGCTCTCGGCACCGCCCCCGAGTCGTCGACCTCGGTCTTCGCCACCACTCCGGAGCCGCTGACCGCCGACGTCCCGGCCGCCGGGCCCGCACCGGGCGAGGCCCCCTCGCCCGGTGCGGGCACGGCGCCCGGGACTGCGGCGGTCAGCGGCCTCCGAGCGGTCTGTCTAACACATCTCCGTAACCACG
>NZ_POQU01000124.1 GCF_002938425.1 Blastococcus atacamensis
ACGACGCGGCGGCCGGCGCGGGCACGGGTGATGAGCAGGTCGTTGATGTGCTCCTGGGCCATGAAGCGGCCGCGGGGCAGTTTCGAGGCGTCGATGATCTCGACCTCGGGTGGCAGGGAGGCGAGCAGCCCTTGCGGCGCGAGGTGGTCGGCCAGCACCACGTCGGCCGAGGCCAGGGCCTGCCGGCCGCGCACCGTGATCAGCCCCGGATCGCCGGGCCCGCCACCGACCAGCACGACGCTGCCGCCGGGAGCCGGCCGCGCGGCGACCGGCAGCAGCCCCTCGCTCAGCGCCGTCACGACCGCGTCCCGCACGTCGGGAGCCCGGTCCTCCCGGCCGGCGGCGTGCACCGCGACGACGAGGTCGCCGATCCGTCCCGTGGCCGGAAGCACGGCGCTGCCCGCTCCGTCGCCCGAGGCGCAGAACACCCGCTCGCGCTCGGCTTCCTCGGCAACGGCGGCGTCGACCGCGGGGTCCCCGGAGGCAGCCACGGCGAACCAGGCGCCGCGCAGATCGCCCGCCGCGTAGGACCGGCGCTGCCAGGTGAGGGCGCCGGCGGACGCGAGGGCCTCCAGCGCCGGGGTGACCCGCGGCGCGATCACGGTGACCACCGCGGCGGCGTCCTGCAGGCCGGCGACGTACCGGTGCGCGCCGGTACCTCCGCCGACCACGACGACCGCCCGGCCGGTCAGGCGCAGGCCGGTTGCGGCCGGGACGTCGGGAGCGGGGCGCGGGGTCAGCGGTCCTCCTGGGACGTCGGCGTGGTCTGGGCGGCGGTGGCCGGTCGGGAGCGTGGGAGCGGCGTCGACGGCCAGGGCGACCGTCACCCGGCCGTGCACGGTCTTGGGCACGACCAGCGATCCGCCACCGAGCAGGGCGGCGGCCTCGGCGACCGACGGGGTGCCGACCCGTGCCGCCACCCCGGGCGAGGGGGTGGGGACGACGACCTGCCGCAGGCGCTCGGCGGGATGCCCGGTCAGGGGCCAGCCGCGCTGGGCGGCGGCGGCGACGAGACCGGGCTCGCGGGCGCGGACGTCCAGCGTGGCCAGCCGGACCGGGGCGCCGGGATCGGGGAGCACGGCGTCGACCGCGGCGAGGACCTCCTCGGCGCTCACCCCCGAGGCCAGCCCGATGCCGACCGTCCTCACGTCGGCACCCCGGGGCGGTCCGGCAGGGCGGCCAGCAGTCCGGCGGCGTCGCGGGGGAGCGGTCCCTCGCCGAGGAGCCCCAGCGCACGGAGGCGCGCGCCGACCTCCAGCGCCCACGGACGGGCGAGCCGGGCGGCGCGGAGCAGGTCGTCGTCGGCCAGCAGGGTGCCCGGCTCGCCCTGCACCACGGTTCCGCCGGCCACCACGGCGACCTCGTCGGCCCAGGACAGGGCGAGGTCGACGTCGTGCGTGCTCATGACCACCGTCGAGTCGGAGGCCTGCAGCCGGGCGAGGGCGGCGAGGGTCTCGGTCACTGCGGACGGATCGAGCCCCGCGGTGGGTTCGTCGAGCAGCAGCACGCAGGGGCGCATCGCGACCGCGCCGGCGATCGCCACCCGCTTGCGCTCGCCGTAGGAGAGCCGGTGGGTCGGCCGGTCGGCCAGGTGACCCACGGCGAGCAGCGCGAGGGCCTCGGCCACCCGGGCGCGCACCGTGGCCTCGTCCAGGCCGAGGTTGAGCGGGCCGAAGGAGACGTCCTGGGCCACCGAGGCGCTGAACAGCTGGTCGTCGGGGTCCTGCAGCACCAGCTGCACCGCCTGCCGGTGCGCGCGCAGGCCCCGGCGGGTGTGGCTCAGCGGCTCGCCGTCGAGGGTGACTTCGCCGGCGGCCGGCCGGAGTGCTCCGGACAGGCAGCGGAGCAGGGTCGTCTTGCCCGAGCCGTTGGCGCCGAGCAGAGCCAGCCGCCGTCCCGGGGGCACGGTCAGGTCGGCTCCGTCGAGGACCGGTGGGGAGCCGGCGTACCCGGCGACCAGTCCGCGGGCGGCGAGCGCGTGGTGGCTCACCGGACCGCTCCGGTGACGGCGACGACCGCCGCGAGCAGCACCGCCGTGGAGGCGAGGAAGGCCGGTGAGGAGGGGCGGGCCTCGGGCAGCACCCGGAGCCCGGTCTCCATCCCGCGACCGGCCAGGCCCTCGTGCATGCGGTGCGCGCGGTCCCAGGAGCGGGTGAGGACGGCGGCGGCGAGCATGCCCGCGGAGCGGTACGACCGGCCGGCGGTCGACCAGCCCATCCGTGCGGTCTGCGCCTCCCGGACCGAGCCGAGGGCGGCGAGCAGCAGGAAGAGCATCCGGTAGGTGACCGAGGCGATCTCGACGACGGCGTCGGGCACCCGTAGGCGCCGGAGTTCGGGAAGCAGGTCGCTCATCGGCGTCGTCGTGGCCAGCAGCAGCACCGCCGAGGTTCCCGCGAGCGCCCGCCCGACCAGCTCGCCGGCGCGCGCCGCGGCGTCCGGTGCCCAGCCGGGGATCCCGCCGTCCAGGGTGACGACGGCGGTCAGGGCCCCGACCGCGAGGAACGCCATCGGCCAGCGGATGGCGCGCAGGAAGGTGCCCGCGGGGACGCGCGCCGGGCCGAGCGCCAGCCCGACGGCGACCGCGCCGACCAGCACCGCGCCCGGCCAGGGCGGCAGCACCAGCGCGCAGAGCACGAGGCCGACGCAGAGGGCGAGCTTGTCGGCGGGGGAGCGCACCCGCCAGGCGCTGCGCCACGCGGCGTCGTCGACCGCGAGCCCGGTCACGGCGCCTGCCCGGCGTCGGCGTCCCGCGCCAGGCGGCGACCGCGCAGCCGGCCGAGGACGTAGCCGAGCACGCCGCCACCCAGGGCCGCCTGCAGCGCGAACAGGCCCGACTCGACCTCGGTCGACGACGGCGCGAACACCGACTCGAACCACGGGCGGTACCCGGTGTCCTCGATCGCGCCGGTGGCCCGGCTGTCGGTGCCGGCGTACTCCGAGGCGCCGCCGTCGAGCAGCAGGGGAACGGTGAAGAGCGCGAGCACCGCCAGCACGAGCAGCGCGGTGACCAGCCGCCGGCGGGTCACGCCGCGGCCTCCTGGTCCGCCGCGGGCCGCAGGACCCCGAGGCGTTCGAGCTCCGGGCGGGCGTTGACGGTGAGCACCCGGAACAGCAGCACCGCGAGCAGCCCCTCGCCGATCGCCAGGGGCACCTGGGTGAAGGCGAAGACGCCGAGGAACTTGACCAGAGCGCCGGCGATCCCGCCGGTGGCGTCGGGAAAGGCCAGGGCCAGCTGCACCGACGTGGTGACGTAGGTGGCGAGGTCGGCCAGCACCGTGCCGACGAACACGCCGGGCAGCAGGCCGCCGCCCAGCCGCCGGACCAGCCGGTAGCTGCCGTACGCGGCCCACGGTCCGACGACGGCGAACGCGAAGGCGTTGGCGCCGAGCGTCGTGAGGCCGCCGTGGGCAAGCAGCAGCGCCTGGAACAGCAGCACGACGGTGCCCAGCAGCGCCATGACCGGGGGCCGGAACAGGATCGCGCCCGCGCCGGTGCCGGTCGGGTGGCTGCTGCTCCCGGTGATCGAGGGCAGCTTGATCGCGCTCAGCACGAAGGTGAACGCCCCCGCCGCCCCGAGCAGCAGGGTGGCTTCGGGCCGCTCCCGCACCTCGCGGGTGACGGCGCGCGCGCCGTGCACGACGAACGGCGCGGCGGCCAGCGCCCATCCGGCGGCGTGCGCGGCCGGCAGGAACCCCTCAGCGATGTGCATGCTGCTGCTCCGGTCGCTCGGTGTGCAGGGTCGCGGCGCAGGCGGCGGTGAACCGCTGGGCCAGGGCGGGGCTGCCGGCCCAGTTCAGGTGCAGGTACGAGGCGTGCACGTTCCCGGCGGTGAAGCCCTCGGCGGTGCCGCCCCAGCGCCAGGCCGGCGCCGGCCCGGCGACCGGGACGGCCGCGGTGCGGTGGAACTCGTGCCCGCGCACCCGGGTGCCGGCCGGGGCCAGCACCGACGGGCCGGCGGCCTCGGCCTCCCGGTAGCCCAGGGTGAGCCGGCCGGCCATCGCCGTCGCCACGTCCAGGACGCCGCACATCGGGACGCCGTCGAGCTCGCGGGCGAGGTACAGCAGCCCGGCGCACTCGGCGGCGACCGGCCCACCCCGGGCGGCCAGCGCGGCGACGTCGGCCCGCAGCGTCCCGTTGGCCGACAGCTCGGCGGCGTGCACCTCGGGGAAGCCGCCGCCCACGACGAGGCCGGCCGTGCCGGCGGGCAGCGCCTCCTCCCGGAGCGGGTCGACGACCACCACCTCGGCGCCGGCCGCGGCCAGCAGCTCGGTGTTCTCGACGTAGCCGAAGGTGAACGCGGCACCGCCGGCGACCGCGATGCGCGGCCGGGCGGTGCCCGGCGCCACCTCGTCCGCCGGGTCCCACGGCGCGGCGGCCAGCGGGGGAGCCGACCGGGCCAGGGCGAGCACCGCGTCCAGGTCCAGACCCTCGCCGACGACCTCGCCCAGCCGGCGCACCGTCGTCGTCGCCTCGGCCGAGCGCTCGGCGGCGGGGATCAGCCCGAGATGCCGGGACGGGGTGTGCAGCCGGTCGTGCCGGCGCACCGCACCGAGCACGGTCACCCCGGCGGCGGCCAGCGCGCCGCGCAGGATCGCCTCGTGCCGGTCGCTGCCCACCCGGTTGAGCACCACTCCGCCGACCCGGATCGCGGGGTCGAAGGTCGCGAAGCCGTGGACCAGCGCCGCGACGCTGTGCGCCTGCGACGCCGCGTCCACGACCAGCACCACCGGGGCGTCCAGCAGCCGGGCGACGTGCGCGGTGGAGGCGAACCCGGGGTCGACCGACGGGTGCGCCGCACCGTCGAACAGGCCCATGACGCCCTCGACCACGGCGATGTCGGCGGGGGAGGGGTGCAGCGCGCCGCGGAGGAACAGCGGGGCGACGCGCTCCTCACCCACCAGCCAGGGATCGAGGTTGCGGCCCGGGCGGCCGGCGGCCAGCCCGTGGTAGCCCGGGTCGATGTAGTCGGGGCCGACCTTGTGCGGGGACACGGTGAGCCCGCGGGCGCTGAGGGCGGCGATGAGCCCGGTGGCGATCGAGGTCTTGCCCGCGTTGCTCGACGGCGCGGCCAGCACCAGTCGCGGGACCCGGATCACCACTCGATCCCCCGCTGCCCCTTCTGCCCGGCGTCCATGGGGTGCTTCACCTTGGTCATCTCGACGACCAGGTCCGCGGCGTCCACCAGCGCCGGCGGCGCGTCCCGCCCGGTGATGACGACGTGCTGGCTGCCCGGCCGGTCGGCCAGCGTGCGCACCACGTCGTCGACGTCCACCCAGCCCCACTTCAGCGGATAGGTGAACTCGTCGAGCACGTAGAACCGGTGTGCCTCCGCGGCGAGGTCGCGCTTGATCTGCGCCCAGCCCTCGGCGGCGTCGGCGGCGTGGTCGGTCTCCTCGCCGTGCTTGCGCGACCACGACCAGCCCGAGCCCATCTTGTGCCAGACCACCGGCCCGCCCTCGCCGGTCTGCTCGTGCAGGCGGCCCAGCGCGGTCAGCGCGTTCTCCTCGCCGACCTTCCACTTGGCGCTCTTGACGAACTGGTAGACCGCGATCGACCAGCCCTGGTTCCACGCGCGCATCGCCATGCCGAAGGCGGCGGTTGACTTGCCCTTCATCTCGCCGGTGTGCACGGCGAGCAGCGGGCGGTTGCGGCGCTGCCGGGTGGTCAGCCCGTCGGCCGGGACGACCTCGACCCGTCCCTGCGGCACTAGTCCTCCTCGCCGGCGCTCGTGGGCCGAGTGCCTCGGGGCGCTGGATCCACTGACGAGCTCGCCAGCACGCTCATCTAGGCCACCTGCCGGGCGGCGCGGACCGTGCCCGCGAGGGCGTCGGCGCCGAGCTCGTCGAGCCGCAGCGTCTCCGCGCCCAGTGCGGTGCCCAGCGCGCTCGCCAGCCCCAGCCGCACCGGCCCGGACTCGCAGTCGACGACGACCGCGGAGGTGCCGGTGGCGGCCACCAGCGCCGCGGCCCGACGGGCCTCGCCGAGGTGGTCGCCGCCGCGCGCGCCGGTGGCCCGACCGTCGGTGACGACGACGAGCAGTGGACGGCGCCGCGGATCGCGGACCCGCTCCACCCGGAGCACCTCAGCGGCGCGCAGCAGGCCGGCCGCGAGCGGGGTGCGCCCGCCGGTCGGCAGGCCGGTGAGCCGGGCGGCCGCCGCCTCCACCGACCAGGTGGGTGGCAGCACCAGCTCCGCCTCGCCGCCGCGGAAGGTGATCATGCCGACCTTGTCCCGCCGCTGGTAGGCGTCGAGCAGCAGGGAGAGCACCGCGCCCTTCACGGCGGCCATCCGCGACCGGGCACCCATCGAGCCGCTGGCGTCGACGACGAACAGGACCAGGTTGCCCTCGCGGCCCTCGAGAACGGCCTGGCGCAGGTCGTCGCGCACGATCCGCAGCCCCGGCCCGGTGCGACCGCGGGCGTGCTGGTGCGGCGCGGCGGCGAGCACGGTGGCGGGCAGGTGCAGCCGGGTGACCGGGCCCGCCGGACGGGTGGAGCCGACCACCCGACCGCGCTCGGACCGGGCCCGCGAGCGGCGGCCGGGTGCCCCCGCGCCGATGCCGGGCACCTCCAGCCGGCGGACGCGGACCGGATCACCAGGGGTGACGGCCGCGCGCTCGGGCGCGGGGGCGGCGTCGGCGGCCGCACCGCCCTCGCCCTGGGGCTGTCTCTTATACACATACACGAGCCCACGAGAACGTACTAGAACTCGTATGCCGTATTCTTCTTGAGAAAACACACATAAACAACAACGTAACATCGTCACCTTAACCTACAACAATATAATATATCAAACATATAACTGCTACAGCACACATATATCATACCAATCACAACACACA
>NZ_POQU01000125.1 GCF_002938425.1 Blastococcus atacamensis
TGATGAGCACGTGAGCTCTTGGTTATTGCATGACACGCCGCCCACATTGTCGTACCCTGCACTCGTCTCCGGCAGCGTCAGAGGTGTATGAGCGGCTCGGGCTCGGCTGACGCGCGCAATCGGCGAAGGACTGGGCCGAGCGGATCACCACGATGGCCTCCGACGCCGACCGCCGGCGGGAGCAGGCGGTGCGCAACCGCGACGCCGTCCTCGCCGGGCACCTCACCGAGCACACCGCCGAGGTCCGGGTGGGCGCCTGGCAGAAGGCCCTGGACAACCGGGCACTGGCCCGCCGCAGGTACGCCTGACCCGGCCCCCGCATCACCGCCCGGAGGTGGATCCGACGAAAAAACCGTGGGTGTTCGCCTCAAGTCCACGGCCGTTCCGACCGAAGACAACTGTGTACGGCCCGCAGCACGGATGCAGCGGGAACCCCAGTAAGACCCCGTCCAAGGAGGAACACCATGGGTCTCAGCGTCAACACCAACATCGCGGCCATGAACGCGTACCGCAACCTCTCGGTCACGGACGGCCAGATGAACAAGTCGCTGGAGAAGCTCTCCAGCGGTTTCCGCATCAACCGCGCCGCCGACGACGCGGCCGGCCTGGCAATCTCCGAGGGTCTGCGGTCGCAGATCGGTGGCCTCAAGGTCGCCGCCCGCAACGCGCAGGACGGCATCTCGGTCGTGCAGACGGCGGAAGGTGCCCTCACCGAGGTGCACTCGATGCTGCAGCGCATGAACGACCTGTCGGTGCAGTACAACAACGGGACGCAGAACGCCACCTCCCAGGCGGCCCTGCAGAGCGAGTTCGACGCGCTGACCACCGAGATCGGCCGGATCCAGGACAACACCACGTTCAACGGTGTCGCCCTGTTCCCGGCTGCGGCGGCCACCGCCACCTTCCAGGTGGGCTACAAGCCGACCGACAAGATCGACGTCAACCTGGCCAAGGTCGACGTCTCGGCGGCCGCCATCACCGACAGCACCACGGTGCAGACCGCCATCACCAGCGTCTCCACCGCTCGCGCCAACCTGGGTGCCGTCCAGAACCGGTTCGAGCACACCATCAACAACCTGAACGCCTCGGTGGAGAACCTGTCCGCGTCGGAGTCCCGGATCCGTGACACCGACATGGCCAGCGAGATGACCAACTTCTCGCGGACGCAGATCCTGGCCCAGGCCGGCACCTCCATGCTGGCCCAGGCCAACCAGTCCTCGCAGGGCATCCTCAAGCTGCTGGGCTGATCCATCCGCACCACCTGAGCACCACCCGGTGAGGGGGGAGGCCCTCGGCCTCCCCCCTCACTGCTCACCGTCCCTCTCCACGAGACCCCGGAGGAAGCGCCATGGCCGGCATGAACGTCGGGCTCGTCTCCGGCATGGACACCGCCTCCCTCATCGATCAGCTCATACAGGTCGAGGCGAATCCGCAGAAGCTCCTCCGGAACAAGCTCCTCGACACCCAGGCCGACGCCAAGGCCTACCGCGCCGTCAACACCAAGTTCGACGCGCTGCGCACCGCGGCCGAGGCGCTCACCAAGACCGCCACCTGGGCGGCGGCGACCGCCACCAGCTCCTCGGCCGGCGTGGCCGCGACGGCGTCACCCGGCGCGACCGCCGGCTCGGTCACCTTCACCGTCCAGTCGCTGGCCAGCAGCCACTCCGTCCTCAGCGACAAGAGCTGGGGTGCCACGACCGACACCTACGACCTCACCCTCCCCCTTGTCGTCGACAACCTCGACGGCACGACGAAGGCGATCAGCCTCGACGACGGCGCGACGCTCGCCGACGTCGTCTCGGCGATCAACACGCAAGCCACCGGTCTCACCGCCACCGCCGTGAAGACCACCACCGGCTACCGGCTCCAGGTGGGCTCCGCAGCGACCGGCGCAGCCTCCGACTTCGACCTCGGCACCGGCTTCCAGGTCATGTCCAAGGGCGCCGACGCAAAGCTCTCCGTGGGCACCAGCACGGTCGGCTACGAGGCGACCTCGCCGACCAACACGTTCACCGATGTCCTCGCCGGTACGACGTTCACCGTCAGCGAGAAGGCCGGGCCGGTCACAGTCTCGGTCACCAGCAACCCCGAGGCCGTCGCGACCGCGGTGGAGACGCTGGTCAAGGCCGCCAACGACGTGCTGAGCAGCATCAAGACCTACACGGACTCCAACGGTGGCAGCGCCGCGGTCCTCAAGGGCGACAACACGCTGCGCTCGCTCAGCGGCAAGGTGCTCCAGGCGGTCTCCGACGCCATCGGCGAGGAATCCGCGGCAAAGGCCGGCCTCCAGCTGGACCGCTACGGCGCCATCACCTTCACGTCCGAGACCTTCCTCGCGACCCTGAAGTCCACCCCCGAGGTGGCACAGCGCCTGGTCAACGGCACCGGCAGCGGCACCACCGCCGTCCCCGGCGTCGCCCAGCGACTGCTGACGCTGGCCAAGGACGCCACGAACTCCACGACCGGCGCCCTCTCCCTCCGGGCCAAGAGCCAGGACAACCTGGCCAAGGACCTGGAGATCCGGATCGAGGACTGGGACCGCCGGCTGGAGCTGCGGCGGGCCAACCTGACCGCCCAGTTCACCGCGATGGAGTCGGCACTGGGAACGCTGCAGAACAAGTCGTCGTGGCTGTCCGCCCAGCTCTCCCAGCTCGCCCCGCCGTCGAAGGACTGACCTCGCCCCGGCTCCACCCCCTGTTCCGTCCCTGAACCAGGAGTTCCCCGATGAGTGCCGCCGCCCTGCGCGCCCGCTACATGGGCGACACCGTCGCCACCGCCTCCCCCCAGCAGCTGCTCGTCATGCTGTACGACCGGCTCGCGCTCGACCTCGAGCGGGCCGAGACGGCGCTCGTCGCCGGCGACCGCACGGCCGCCTCCGAGCAGCTGACGCACGCCCAGGACATCGTCTTCGAGCTGCACTCGAGCCTGCGCGTGGACCTGTGGGAGGGCGGGCCCCGGCTGGCGTCCCTCTACACCTGGCTGATCACCGAGCTGGTCCAGGCCAACATCAAGGCCGACCGCAACCGGGTAGCCTCCTGCAGGCAGATCGTGGAGCCGCTCCGCGACGCGTGGCGGCAGGCCGCCGCCTCCCTGGCCGACTCGCCGTTGTGACCGACCCCCGCCCGGTGCCCCGGAACGGCGAGGGATCGCCGCCCCCGGTGGACTGGGCCACGGTGCTCGGCAGCCTCGAGGGCGAGGTCGTCGCCGTCGAGCGCGGCCTCGCCGAAGGTCGCCTCGACGAGGCGGCCGCATGGGGACGACGCGCCGACGACTGGGTCCCTCCGTCGGGCCTAGGTCCGCTGCCCGAGGACCTGCGCGAGCGGGCGGCCCGGCTGCTGCAGCACCAGCTGGCCGTCGCCGAGGAGCTCGTCGAGCGGATCATCCAGTCGCGTCGCCAGCGGGATCTCGCCGCCCGCATGTCCTACGCCCCCAGCCGGCCCGTCGCGTCGTTCGTCGACCAGACCCTCTGACCTCGCGGCCGGCGCAGACCGGTCCCCTTCCGAGCCCCCGTGCCCTCCGGCACGGGGGCTCGCTGCGTCCTGCCGACCCGGTCGTCCACCGCCGGATCGGCGTCGCCGGCACCACGCGCCGCCCGGAGTGGGACGGGTCGTGCCGCCGGAGACCGGTCCCGGTAGTCACAGCCGTCACCGCTGCCCCGGCTCATCACTGGCACCCCTTCCGTACGGGGGTCCGGTCAGGCCGCCTCCCGGCCGTGCCGATGTAGCACCTGCACGGAGAGCAACACCTTCGCCACGGATCGGCGACCCCGCACTCGCTCGCGAGTGCTCTTCCGCCTACCCGGAGGTCGATCGTGTCCTGCTTCTTCTGCCGGTCCGCCGCTCGATGATCGCCGACGCCACGTCGACGGTGCTGAAGGCGGCTCTGGCCGGCCTCGCACAGCGACAGCGGGTGACCGCCGACAACATCGCGAACGTCAACACCCCGGGCTTCCTCGCCGGGCGGACGGACTTCGAGACGTCGTTGCGCGGGGCCGTCGGCAGCGGTCGGCTCCCGACCGTGTCGGGCGGCACGACGCTCCGATCGCTCGAGCCGACCAACACCAACGGCAACAACGTCAACCTGGACGCGGAGACCGTCATCGCGACCGAGACCGGCCTCCGCTACCAGTTGGCACTCAACGCGCTCGACGGGAAGTACAACTCGATGCGCACGGCAATGAGGACGAGCTGACATGAGCATGTTCCAGGCACTGAGCATCTCGCAGTCGGGCCTGATGACGCACCGGAAGTGGCTCGACGCCGCGGCCGACAACATCGCGAACATCAACACCGTCAGGCGGACGAACGAGGACGCCTTCCAGGAGCGTCTCGTCGTGGCCCAGGCGGTCGACTACGGGACCGGCGAGGGCGGCGTCCGCGTCGCGCGCGCCGAGTTCGGCGACCCGGAGGGCCGGCTGGTCTACGAGCCGGACCACCCGCTGGCCGACGCCGAGGGCTACGTCAAGTACCCCGACATCGACCTCGGTGACCAGATGACCCACATGATGATGGCGCAGCGCGGCTACCAGGCCAATCTCGCCGTCGTCGAGCGGGCCACCACCGCCTACCAGGCGGCCCTGCAGCTCGGGAAGCGCTGATGACCCTCCCGATCGGCGGCATCGCGCCCGTGGGCGTCGGCGCCGTCACCGGCGTCGCCGGCAGCACCCGGGGCACGCCCGCGGCCGAGGGCGCCGACGGCGGCTTCGCCGCGGTCCTCGCCGCCTCCTTCGACAAGCTGCAGGCCACCCAGGCGGTCACGAGCGACCTCGCCGTCCAGGCCGCCACCGGCGACCTGAAGGACGTCCACGACTACATGATCGCCAGCGCTGAGTCCGGCGTGGCGACCGAGATGGTCGTGACCATCAAGAACCAGGCCGTGGCGGCCTTCAACGAGATCATGAGGATGCAGATCTGATGAAGTCGGCACTCGCCGGGACGCTGGAGCGTGCCCGCTCCACGTTCGCCACCGTCAGCCTGGGGCAGAAGGTCGTCATCGGCCTCCTGCTCGTCGGGCTGACGCTCGGCGGGTTCTTCTTCTACAGCTGGATCACCGCCCCCACCCAGGCCCCGCTGTTCTCGAACCTCGCCGCCAGCGACGCCTCGGCCATCGTCGAGGAGCTCAACGCCCAGGGCGTGGCCTACGAGCTCGCCGACGGCGGCGGCACGATCATGGTCGCCAAGGACTCGGTCTACGACCTGCGCCTGGCCATGAGCGGCAAGGGCCTGCCGGCCGGCCAGGACACCGGGTACGCGCTGCTCGACGAGCAGGGGATCACCACGAGCGAGTTCCAGCAGCAGGTCACGTACCAGCGCGCGCTGGAGGGGGAGCTCTCCAAGACCCTGGAGGCCCTCGCCGGCGTGAACTCCGCGATCGTGAAGGTGGCGCTGCCGGAGGAAGAGGTCTTCGTCCGCGACAAGGCCCAGCCCACCGCCTCGGTGCTCCTCGACCTCGCGCCGGGCACCCAGCTCAGCGGTGAGCAGATCCAGGCGGTCACCAACCTGGTCTCCTCCTCCATCCAGGACATGACCCCCGAGCAGGTCACCGTCGCCGACTCGACCGGCCAGGTTCTCTCCTCCCCCGGCGCCGGCATCACCGCCGCCGCGGGCGACGCCCGCTCCCAGGTGGAGCAGGAGTACGAGAACCGGCTCGCCGCCAACGCGCAGAAAATCCTCGACCAGGTGGTCGGCCCAGGGAACGCCGTGGTGTCCGTCCGAGCCGACGTCGACCTGAACAAGCGCAACACCACCACCAAGACCTACGACTTCGAAGAGGGCGTCCCTCCCCTCTCGGAGCAGACGTTGGTCGAGAAGTACGAAGGCGCGGGCACCCCGGTCGGCGGCATCCTCGGCCCCGAGAACATGCCCGACGCGGCGGAGAACGCCGGGGGAGAGTCGACCTACGAGAAGGAGTCCACGACGGCCAACAACGCCGTCGGAGAGACCGTCGAGGTCATCGAGGGCGCCCCCGGGGACCTCAACCGGCTGACCGTCTCCGTCGTCATGAACGACGCCGTCGCCGGCAACCTCAACCAGCAGCAGATGACCAACCTGATGACCACCGCCGTCGGCCTGGACCCGGCCCGCGGTGACGACATCACGGTCGCCGCCATGCCGTTCGACGACACCGCCGCCCAGAACGCCGCCGCGGCGATGGAGGCCGCGCGTGAGGCCGAGGCCAGCGAGCAGATGTGGTCGATGATCCGCACCGGCGGCATCGCGGCCGGAATCGCCCTCGTCGTCCTCATCGTCTGGCTCCGCTCGCGGCGCCGGCAGGAGGTCGAGGAGGACTACGAGCCGCTCGAGCTCGACGACGACATGCTCGCCGAACTGGACCGCCTGCGGGTGGCCAGCACCCGGCAGCAGGTCGAACTCACCGACGCCCACCTGGAGCACGAGGCCCTTGAGCGCGCCAAGGTGCGGGGGGAAATCTCCACGATGGTCAGCGAACGTCCGGACGAGGTCGCGGCAATGCTGCGCGGCTGGCTGACCGAGAGCAAGTCTGTCTCGTATACACAACTGCCGGTGCCGACTAAGAGGGATGTGGATATTGCGGTGGTCGCAGTCTTTTTCAACACAAAGAACAATATGGTTACGTGCAGTGCAGGTGAGGGATTGTATATAAATT
>NZ_POQU01000126.1 GCF_002938425.1 Blastococcus atacamensis
GTTATTTCATCTGATTCACACTCGTTGTTTTTCATGTAGCATGGGCAAACTGATCGCTCTATCCGCCCCTTCGGCGGCCGCGTCAGATGTGTATAAGAGACGTCGGGCCTGCTGCTCGGGGCGGGGGTCCGCACCGCGACGGGACGCCCGGCGCCGTACCCCTCCGTCACCCTGGCGGGCCAGGAGCTGCTCGACGGTCACCGGCTCGACGGCACCGACCTCCGCGGAGTGCCCACGACGAGTGCGGCCGGGGACGCCACGCGCGCCCCCACCGTCCCGCGTCGGCTGATCCCCCACAGGTGTCGACACCTTCTCGTCGTCCGCACGTAGCTGTCCGTCGACCCACGATACGGGCGTCGGAGCCTTTCCTCCCTCGACGCGCGGCACGGGGGCGACCCGATGCGGGCAACCGGATGGTGGCCCACCGGTGGGATGCGTAGCGTTCCGGAAGTGCGACTGCCCTCGGTACCCGGCCCCTCCGATGTCCTCGCCCTCGTGGGGGGCGTGCGCGAGGGCGTGTCCGATGCAGTCGCACTCGTCCCGCGGGCCGCCGACGTGCTGGGCACTGTGGAGACGCTGCTCAGCCGGGTGTCGGGACTGGTCGACCGGGTCGACGTCCTGCTCGACCGTGCCGACGGCGCGATCGACCATCTGGAGACGACCCGCGCTCGGGCCGACGAGGCCATCGCGGGCGTGGGCGAGACCCAGCAGAAAGCCGACGACGCCATCGAACGCGTCAGCCAGACCCAGCAGAAAGCCGACGACGCCATCGAACGCGTCAGCCAGACCCAGCAGAAAGCCGACGACGCCATCGAACGCGTCAGCCAGACCCAGCGGAAAGCCGACGACGCCATCGAGCGCGTCGGCGGCACCAGCACCCGCGCGGACGCGATCGTCGACCGCGCCGAGGGCATGGTGGGCCGGGTCGAGCCGATGCTCGACGACTACGAGCCGGCACTGACCGCCCTGGCCCCGGTGGTCCGGCGGCTGGCGGCGTCCCTGGACCCGTCCGAGGTGGACGCCATGGTCACGCTCATCGACCGGCTGCCCCAGCTGCTCGTGCACCTGGACGAGGACATCCTGCCGGTGCTCGAGACCCTCGGGACGGTGGGCACCGACGTGCACGACCTCGTCGACACCGTCCAGGACATGCGTCAGCTCGTGAAGGGCTTCCCCGGCTCGAGGCTCTTCCGCCGACGCGGCGCCGAGGAGATCGCTGAGGACGAGGCGAGGGAGGACGCCGGCGCCTGAGCCGGCGTCCCCCGTCGCGGGTGTTCAGGAGGTCGTGCCGCCCTCGGTGGCCCCCGGCCCGGGTCCGGTCTCCGTGGGATAGCCCAGGGCGCGGACGACGTCGCCGATCCGCTCGAAGGTCTGGTCGGCGGGCAGCCGCTCCAGCTCCGCCACGACGGCGTCGGGCGCCCGGTGGTCCATGGCGGCCTCCAGCAGGTGCTCCCGGTTGCCGGGGAAGGGCTGGCGGGTGAGCCAGCGCGCCAGTTCGGCGCGGGCGACGACGGCGTCCTCGGTCATGCCCTCCGGCAGCCCGGCGACCAGCGTGCCGGACGGGTCGACGGTCAGGGCGGGCTCGCCCTCGGCCACCGGCTCGACCTCTCGCCACTCCTGGGCCCGGGTGGCCTTGTCGCCCTTGAGCATGCCCTGGATCTCGTGCTCGAGCTCCTCGTCGAGCCGCGGGTTGTGCTTGGTGCTGCGCTCGGATGCCCCGGCGAACTGGCCTGCGGACTCGGTCACGGTGTCTCCCTCGTGTCTGGCCCGGACGCCCGGGCCGGTGGTTCAGTCCTCGTGCAGGGCGGAGGGCTTGTGCACGGCGGTCTTGCCGCTCTTGTCGCTGCGGACCTCGTACTGCGGGTCGTCCTTGCTGGCCCGCACCGTGCGGCCCGAGGCCTCGGTGTCGCTGGTGATCTCGCGCTCGACCGTGCCCTCGACCGCGTTGCCGTGGCTGCTCCAGGTGACGTGGTCACCCTTCTTCGGCTCCCCGGACATCGCCGCTCCCCCGCTCGTTGACAGTGCTCGAAGTGCCGTGCCCCCGAGAACGGCCGGGCACACATCCGTCGTCCGCGAGCACGGCACCTAGACTGGAGCGACGTGACCTCTCCTGACGGCGCCGTCTTCACCGACGGCCTGCGGCCGGTCGACGTCCTCACGGTCGTCGCAGTGGCCGACGTGACCCCCTCGGTGCGCCGGGTGACCCTCTCCGGGGACCCCGCCGCAGTGGCCGCCGCGGGCCCCACCGTGAACCTGCTCGTGCCCCGCGCCGACGACCCGGACCCGCTCTGGCCCCGCATCCAGCGGGACGGCCGGATCGTCTGGCCACAGGGCAGCCACGGCGTTGCCCTGCGCAGCTACACCGCGCGCCGGCAGGACCCGGCCGTCGGTGAGGCGGACATCGACTTCGTCCTGCACGGCGACGGGCCGGCGGCCGCCTGGGCGGCCGCCGCGCGGCCGGGCGCCGTGCTCGGCGTGGCAGGGGCCGCGTCCCTGGCCGAGCGTCCCGCCGCCTGGCTGCTGCTGGCCGGCGACGAGACGTCGCTGCCCGCGATCAGCCGACTGCTCGCCGCGGCCGCGCCGACGACGACCGGCGTCGCCTTCCTGGAGGTCGCCGGGCCGGAGGAGGAGCAGCCCCTCACGGCGCCGCCCGGCATCGAGCTGCGCTGGCTGCACCGCGGCGGCACGCCACCGGGCGGGAGCACCCTGCTGGTCGACGCCGTGGCCGCACTCGAGCGCCCGCCCGGCGACGACGTGTTCGCGTGGGTGGGAGCGGAGTCGGCGACGGTGCGGGCCATCCGGGCCGACCTGCGCGGTCGTTGGGGGCTGGGGCGGGCGCAGCACCACGCGATCGGCTACTGGCGGCGCGGTCGCGCGATGGCACCCGCCGGCTGACCCGGGCATGGGAAGCGATACCTGCGTTCTGCGGGCGCAGACGGGTGCATCGCTTCCCATGCCCAGCCCTCCCAGGCAATTCACAGGTAGCGTCCAGTGCCGGCGCAGCCGTGCCAGCGAACCTCGGATCCATGACGACCGCATCGGCGCACGCGACCGGAGGAACAGTGTCCGGTAACCAGCCCACCGGGAGCCCGACCCCCGAGGCCCGCCTGCTCGTGGTGGACGACGAGCCCAACATCCGGGAGCTGCTCTCGGCGAGCCTGCGCTACGCCGGTTTCGAGGTGGCCACGGCGGCCGACGGGCAGCAGGCGCTGACGCTGGCGGCGTCGTTCCGCCCCGACCTGCTCGTGCTGGACGTCATGATGCCGGGCCTGGACGGCTTCGGCGTCATCCGCCGGCTGCGCGAGTCGGGCACGCACACCCCGGTGCTGTTCCTGACCGCCCGGGACGCCGCCGAGGACAAGATCTCCGGGCTCACGCTCGGCGGCGACGACTACGTCACCAAGCCGTTCAGCCTGGACGAGGTCGTCGCCCGCATCCGCGCCGTGCTGCGCCGCACGGCGGGCACGCAACGGACGGTCGAGACCCCGCGCCTGACGTTCGCCGACATCGAGCTGGACCAGGAGACCCACGAGGTCATCAAGGCCGGGGAGGTCATCGGCCTGTCCCCCACCGAGTTCAAGCTGCTGCGCTACCTGATGGCCAACGCCGGACGCGTGCTGTCGAAGGCGCAGATCCTCGACCACGTGTGGAACTACGACTTCAACGGCGAGGCGAACGTCGTCGAGTCCTACATCTCCTACCTGCGCCGCAAGATCGACACCACCGAGCCCCGGCTGCTGCAGACCATCCGCGGGGTGGGCTACACGCTCCGGCTGCCGCGGGGCTCGTGACCGCGGGCTCTCCGGCTCCCGACCGGGGTCCTCGGATCCCGCTGCGGGTCACGCTGGTCGCACTCCTCGTCGCGCTGGTCTCGGTCGCCCTGCTCGCGACCGGCATGGCCGCCACGTCGCTGCTGCGCGGCTACCTCACCCAGCAGCAGGACGCGCAACTGCGGGTCACCGCCGACCGGCTCTCCGAGCAGCGCCTCTCCCTCCTGCAGCAGTGCACGGTCGGCGCGCAGGCCTATCCCGCCACCGACTACCTCGCCTGCCTGGTGCCCGGCGGCGAGGAGCTGGTCGTGCTCGCCGGCCCGACGGACGACGAGGACCACCGCCCCGACCTCGGCCGGCTGGCCGCGCGGATCGGTGACGACGGGGACCGCGGCATCGGACCGGCCCGTCCGCCGCGCATGTTCACCGTCCCCGCCGAGGACCGCAGCACCTCCTGGCGGGTGGCCGCCGTCGAGCTGCCCGAGGGCTACACCGCACTCCTCGCCCGGGACCTGCGCGGAGACGAGCAGGTCATCGGCCGGCTGGTGGCCATCGAGGTCGTCGTCGGCCTCGTCGTCCTCGTGCTGCTGGGCGCCGCCGGCTACCTCCTGGTCAGCAACAGCCTGCGGCCGCTCACCGAGGTGGAGCACACCGCCCGGGCGATCGCCGCCGGCGACCTCTCCCGGCGGGTGCCCGAGGGCGACGAGCGCACCGAGGTCGGCCGTCTCGCGACGGCGCTGAACGGGATGCTGGCCCGGATCGAGAGCGCCTTCCACGCCCAGCAGGCCTCCGAGGATGAGGCCCGCGGGTCCGAGCAGCGGATGCGGCGCTTCGTCGCCGATGCCAGCCACGAGCTGCGCACCCCGCTGACGTCGATCTGCGGCTTCGCCGAGCTGTACCGCCAGGGTGCGGTCCGCTCCGAGGACGACGTCGCCCGGCTGATGCAGCGGATCGAGGCCGAGGGTGGCCGGATGGGGCTGCTCGTCGAGGACCTGCTGCTGCTCGCCCGCATGGACCAGCAGCGACCGCTGTCCATGGCTTCCGTGGACCTGGCGGCCGTCGCCGGCGACGCCGTGCACGACGCGCGTGCCGTCCAGCCCGACCGGCCGATCAGCCTGCACCTGGACGAGTCGCTCACCGACGTCCCCGTGGTGGTCGGCGACGAGAGCCGGCTTCGCCAGGTCGTGGGCAACCTGGTCACGAACGCTCTCACGCACACGCCGGTTCCCACCCGCGTGCTGGTCTCGGTGGCCCAGGCGCCCGACGATCCCGACGTCCTGCTGCTGCGGGTGGCGGACGAGGGACCCGGGATGGCCGAGGGCGACGCCGCGCGGGCGTTCGAGCGCTTCTACCGGGCCGACGCCTCGCGGACCCGGGCCGCGGGCGGGACCGGGCTGGGCCTCGCGATCGTGGCGTCGCTCGCCGCCGCGCACGGCGGTTCGGCGTCGCTGGAGACCGCGCCGGGTGCGGGGCTCCGCGTCACGGTGCGGCTCCCCCGCGGCGGACCCGGCAGGGGTGCCGCGCCGCAGCCCTGAGCGCCCTTGCGACCATCTGCCCGTGACGACCAACGACGCCTCCCCCGAGGCCGGAGCCCCCTACGACGCCGAGCTCATGGCGGCGTCGACGGATCTGGGTGCCGCCCTGCGCGAGCTGATCGAGGTCTCCGTGGTCAGCACGGTGCCCGCCGACGAGGTCGCGGCCGCCACCGAGCTGGTGCGCCGGGCGACCGCCCGCATCGGCGCGTCCCGGCGTCCCGCGGCCCAGCTCCCGGTGCTCGACGACCCCTCGGTGGGTCGTCGGGTGTTCAACCCCGTCGTCGGCGTCGGCAACGCCCTGGCCCCGCCGCTGCTGGTGCGCCGCGAGGATGGCGGCGTGGTCGCCGAGGTGACCCTCGGCGTCGCCTACGAGGGCCCGCCGAGCTACGTGCACGGCGGCATGAGCGCGTTGTTCATGGACCAGCTGCTGGGCAGCGCGGCCGGCGCCGCCGGGCTGTGGGGGATGACCGCGCACCTGGAGCTGGACTACCGCGGCCCGCTCCCGCTGGAGACGCCGCTGGTGCTGCGCGCGTGGGTGGAGAGCAACGAGGGCCGCAAGTCGGTCATCGCCGGCACGATCGCGCTCGCCTCCGCTCCCGAGAAGCCGCTCGTCGAGGCGCGCGGCATCTTCGTCATGCCGCGGCCGGAGAAGGCCCAGGCCTACTTCGGCGCGATCACCGATGCCTCCGGCACGCACACCCCGCCGCGCCGGCCGGGTGACGCGACGTCGGTCCAGTGGAGCTGACGCCGGGCGGCGACGTCGCGGTCGCGGTCGCCGCGGCACGCGCCGCCGGGGACGTACTGCTCCCGCTGCGCTCCGGCGGGCCGGCGGGCCGGGCACTGGGCGACGCGGGTGACGCGGCCGCCCAGCGGGCGATCCTCGCCGTGCTGACGGAGCACCGCCCGCGGGACGTCGTCTTCAGCGAGGAGGCCGCGGACGACGCCCGCCGGCTGGGCGCCGACCGCGTGTGGATCGTCGACCCGCTCGACGGGACCCGGGAGTACTCCGACCCGGCGCGCGGGGACTGGGCGGTGCACGTCGCGCTGTGGAGCGGTGGCGACCTCGTCACCGCGGCGGTGGCGCTGCCGGCGCTGGGCGAGGTGCTGTCTTTAATACACATTTAACTCTGC
>NZ_POQU01000127.1 GCF_002938425.1 Blastococcus atacamensis
TGAGCTTCTGCTGTGTTCTCTCTATCTTTTTTTTTATATTGATGCTGCACCCTACAGTATTCTCACGCTCCCTTTCGTCGGCACCTTCAGAGGGGTATAATAGACAGCCGATGCCCACCGCGGCGGCCCAGCCCCCGGGTGACGACCGGCCCACGACGACGATCCCGACGCCCGGTCCTCCCCCGGCGCCTCCTCCGCCGGGCGGGCCGAAGGTCACCGTCACGCGGGTGGCGGCCGCCCGCAGCCGGCAGCTGACCGTCGCCGCGGCCCGGCGGGTGCGGGCAGCCAGCCGCGCCGACGGTGCCGGCGAGAGCGGCCTCACCCAGTTGCTCTGGGTCAACGCCCTGCACATGGCCGGCGACGCGATGATCGCCGTGTCGCTGGCCGGCACGTTGTTCTTCGCCGCGACCACCGACGCACAGCGCGGCAACGTCGCCCTGTACCTGCTGGTGACGATGGCGCCCTTCGCCGTCGTAGCACCGGTGATCGGCCCGGCGCTGGACCGGCTGCAGCGCGGCCGCCGGTGGGCGATCGCCGCCTGCCACATCGGGCGCGCCGTGCTGGCGCTGGTGATGGCGGCGCACTTCGACGACCTCTGGCTCTACCCGGCGGCGCTCGGCGTGCTGGTGCTGTCCAAGGCGCACAACGTGCTGCGGGCCGCGGTGGTCCCCCGGGTCCTGCCCGGCGCGATGTCGCTGACCTCGGCCAACGCCCGTCTCTCGGTGTTCGGGCTGGCGACCGCCGGCGTCGGCGGGGCGCTGGCCGCAGGGATCGCCGCGACCGTCGGTTTCGACTGGGAGCTGTGGGCCACGGCCGCGGTGTTCGTCGCCGGCGCGGTGCTCGCCGTCCGGCTGCCCCGCCACGTGGACGTGCCGACCGGCGAGGAGCCGGCCGACGTCCTCAGCACCGCCGAGATCCGGGTCCCCGGCAGGCGTCGGCAGGTGAGCCCGCACGTCGTCCTCGCGCTGCGCGCGAACGCGGCGCTGCGCGGCCTGGGCGGTTTCCTCACCATCTTCTCGGCGTTCCTCGTGCAGGCGACCTTCGCCGACGGCTGGGAGGCGACCCTCGCCCTGGGCGCGCTGGCCGCCGCCGCGGGCGTGGGCAGCTTCGCGGGCACGGCGGTGGGCTCGCGGCTGCACGCCGCCGCACCGGACCGGCTGGTGTTCCACGCCGCCACCGCGGCCGCCGTGGTGACCGTGCTCGCCGCCGTGCTCTACAGCTTCTGGATGGCCGTGCTGGTCGCCGGGATCTCCGCCGTCGCCAACGCCATCGGCAAGGTCTCGCTCGACGCGATCATCCAGCGGGAGGTGCCCGACCGGCTGCGCGCCTCGGCCTTCGCGCGCTCGGAGACGATGCTGCAGCTGGCGTGGGTGGTCGGGGGGGCGCTCGGCATCGCCCTCCCCCCGACCGGCTGGCTGGGCTTCACGGTCGCGGCCGCGCTGCTCGCCGTCGCCGTCGGACTGGTGCTGTGGACCCTGCACCGCGGCCGTGCGACCGCGCCCGCGGCGGGGTCCCCGGAGCCGCCGACGACGCCGGTGGGACCGTCGTGGTCGTGAGAAGACCCGCGTCCGCCCTGCTCGTCCTCGGTCTCGCCGGCTCCCCGGCCGGGTGCGCCGGCGAGCCGGACGCACCCGGCGAGGTGCGCGCGCAGGCCGGCAGCCAGGACGTCACGGCCCGGCCCACGCAGTTCTGCCTGGACGGCGACAGGCAGCGCTACGAGGTCACGCCGCCGATCGTCGAGGTCTCCCCCGACACCACCATCTCCCTCACCGTGCCCGGGTCCGTCGCCGAACGCGGCTGGCAGGTCCAGGTCTTCGACGAGCAGCTGCAGCAGGTGCTCGGCGAGGTCGACGTGCCCGAGGGCACCGAGACGTTCACCGAGATCAATTCCTCCGACGTCGTCCCGCCGGCCTTCTACCTCGTGGTGATCGAGGACAAGGGCGGCGACTGCGGGGAGTGGACCGGCGCCTGGCCGGTCGGGTTCCTCCGCGCCGGCGGCTGAGCTCAGCCCTCCAGGTCGCCCGCGACGGCGCGCAGCACGGTGGCGACCTTGCGGGCGTGGCCACGCTCGGGGTGCCGGCCGTGGCGCAGCCCCTCGGAGACGTCGTCCAGCAGCTTGATCAGGTCCTCGATGATCGGGACCAGCTCGTCGGGCTTCTTCCGGTTGGCCGCCGCGACCGAGGCCGAGACCGACGGCAGCGGGTCGAGCAGCCGCACCTGCAGCGCCTGGTCGCCCCGGCGCCCGGCGACGATGCCGAACTCCACCCGCTGACCGGGCTTGAGGTCCGTGCCGGCCGGGAGCGCGTCCTTGTGCACGAAGACGTCGGGCCCGTCCTCACGGGAGAGGAAGCCGAAGCCCTTCTCCGCGTTGAACCACTTCACTCTGCCGGTGGGCACGGTGGATCCCTCAGTTCTCGGTGACGCGGCCTGCGGCCGGGGAACGACGCGGGGGCTCCGAGCCCCCCGGTGCACAGGTTAGCCGCCCGGGGTGACGGCCCGGACCTGCCTTTTCCCAGGCACTCCTACCCTGGCCCGGTGCCCGTTCCCCCGGACGCCCCCGACCACCCCGACTACCGGTTCACGCTGGCCAACGAGCGCACCCTGCTGGCCTGGCTGCGCACCGGCCTGGCCCTCGTCGCCGGCGGGGTCGCGGTGGCGACCTACGCCCCGGACCTGGGCGTCCGGTGGGGCAGCGCCGCGGTCGCGCTGTCCCTGGTCGCCATCGGGCTGCTGACCGCGCTCGCGGGCTACCGGCGGTGGCGGGCCAACGAGGGCGCGATCGAGGCCGGCCGGCCGCTGCCGGCGAGCCGGACCGTGCCCGCGGTCGCCGCCGCGGTCGCCGCGGTGGTGGTGGTCGTCGGGGTCCTCGTCGGGGTCGAGGTGCTGCAGCGGTGACCGCCGTCGAGACCCAGCCGGAGCGCACCGCGCTGGCCTGGCAGCGCACCGGCCTGGGCGTGCTGGCGGTCGCCGGGCTGCTCGGGCACCGGGCGCTGCACACCGGGCGGCCGGCGCTGCTCCTCGTCGCCGGGGCCACCGCGCTGCTCGGGCTGGCGGTGCTGGGCGCCCTCGCGCCGCGGCGCTACCGCCAGGTGCGGCTGCGCGTCGGGCACGGCGGGGCGGTCCGCGACCCGTGGGCAGCGCGGGCCGTCACGGTCGCGGTGCTGCTCACGGCGGCCGCCGCGGCCGTCTCGATCGTGCTCAGCTGAGCTGCGCCGCCGGCACGATCTCCAAGCGGGCGAGCAGCTGCAGGAAGACGACGGCGAAGTCGTTGCCGGCCACCTCGCGGGCGACGTGCGCCCAGTCCACCTGCTCCCGCAGCGCCCGCGCAACCGGCAGCGTCCGGGAGAAGTCGCAGTAGTGCTCGTCGAGGGCCATCAGCTTGGTGACGAGGATGTCGGTCGGGTCCAGCACCGGCATGTGCACCGAGAGGACCGGCAGCACCTCCGCCCGCTCGACCAGGTCCAGCTCCGCGGGTCGCCCGCAGGTGCGCCACAGCACGTCGACGAAGACGTCGTCGCGCACCACCTTGAGCAGCCAGTCCTCGGCCGGGTCGACGACCTCCAGCCCGGCGTCGGCCAGCGCCTTGGCGGCACGCTCCGCCTCCGCCGCGGGCACGAGGAAGTCGGCGTCGTGGTCGGGCTCGGGGGCGCCGCGCACCCAGGCGGCGTAGCCACCGCAGAGGGCGAAGGGCACCTCCCCCTGCTTCAGCGCCACGGCGGTGCGCTTGAGCAGGTCGCGCACCTGGTCGCGGGGAGATGGCTGCACGGAGGCCTCGCTACCCGGTGATCCCGTCGGCACGCGCGGTGTGGGTAGATCCGGGAGCCGGCGGGGCACAGGGAGCCCGTGCGCATCGCGACCTTCAACATCCTGCACGGACGTTCGCCCGAGGACGGGCGGGTCGACGTCGACCGGCTGGCCGCGGCCGTGACGAGCCTCGACGCCGACGTGCTGGGCCTGCAGGAGGTCGACCGCGACCAGCCGCGGTCGATGGGCGCGGACCTCACCGCCGTCGCCGCCGAGGCGATGGGCGCCGAGCACTCCCAGTTCGTCGCGGCCATCTCCGGAACCCCGGGCGGCACCTGGATGGCGGCCACCGGGGAGGAGCAGCCGGGCTCGGCCAGCTACGGGATCTCGCTGCTGTCCCGCTACCCCGTCGTCTCCTGGCGGGTGGTGCGCCTGGCCCCGCTGAACGCCCGGGTGCCCCTGTGGTCGCCGGACAACCGCCGCCTCTTCCTGCTCCACGACGAGCCCCGCGTCGCCGTCGCGGCAGTGCTCGACGGGCCGTTCGGGCAGTTCACGGTCTGCAACACCCACCTGACCTTCGTCCCCCGCTGGAACGGCCGGCAGCTGCGCACACTGGTGCGCTCACTGGAGGGCACCAGGGAGCCGCTGGTGCTCATGGGCGACCTGAACATGCAGCGGAAGGCGGCCGTCCGGCACAGCGGGATGGAGTCCATCGCGTCGGCCGCCACGTTTCCCGCGCCGCGGCCGACGCGGCAGCTGGACCACGTGCTGGTGCGCGGCGGGCTGCGGGCCGCGGGTCCCGCCGAGGCGGTGCGCCTGCCCCTGTCCGACCACCGGGCGCTGGCCGTGACGGTCGAGCCCGGCTGAGCGGCCGGACGGGTCGCGCCGCGGAGCCGTCCACGCCATCATTCCGGCATGGCCAGCAGCGGAACAGCCCGGATCCTGTCGCTCGTCGCCACCATCGTCCGGGTGGTGTGCGCGGTGATCGCCGCGGTGATCGTGGTCCACGCGCTGTTCGTGCTGTTCGAGGCCAACCCGGCCAACGGGCTGGTGGAGTTCGCCGCGAGCTGGCGCGACTCGTTCGGCTGGTTCACCAAGGACCTGTTCACGCCGTCGGACCCGAAGATCGCCGAGGCGATCAACGCCGGTCTGGCCGCGCTGATCTGGGTCGTGGTGGGGAGCCTGCTCTCCAAGCTCATCGTCCGGCTCGCCCCGGCGTCGTCGGGCAAGAAGGCCGACGCCTGAGGGGCCGCCGGCGGTCCCTGCGGACCGCCGGCGACGACTGCTCTCAGCGCTTGCGGTTCTCCGCGAGCTGCACGCCGGCCCGGTTCGGCTTGTCCGTCGGGTGGGCGTAGCGGATGCGCTCGGCCGGCAGCGGGAAGCTGTGGTCCTGGCCGAAGGGCGACAGGGAGCCGGCCACCGACGCCGAGAGCTCGGTCAGCGGCGGGCCGCCGTCCTCGGACTCGCCCCAGGTGGGCTCCACCAGGTGCGCGTGCTTCTCGTTGCGCTTGGCCATGACGCCTCCGTGTGCTGTGCCGTGCGCACCGTGCGGTGCGCTGTCGTCCCCCCATCTTCGCGCGTCGGCACCGGCCTCCGCACGCCACCGCCCCGTGCGGAGGAGGCGGGATGCCGCTCAGCGGCCGCGAGGAACCGAGCGCGCGCCGTAGACGGTGGTCGCGTCCTCGGTGGTCAGCACCCACCGGCCCTCGCCCACCGGGGCGGCCCGCACGGTGGCGCCGTCGAGCGCCTGCACCGCCCGCGTCCGCCAGACGGCCGTGCTCAGCAGCTGCAGGTGCACCTCGTCCTCGCCGCCGTAGGGCTCGAAGGAGAGGATCGCTGGACCGGCCACCCGCAACGTCCCGGTGCGCCAGGAGGTGGCCGACAGCCCCTGCCGCCAGCGACGGGTGCGGAGCAGGGCACCGGCCCCCACGACGACAGCAGCCGATCCGCCCACCACGAGCGCGAGGACGCCGACGCCCGCCCCGGGCGGCCGCGCGCCCCCGCCGTCGGCCACCGCGACCGCCGCGACGCCGAGCAGGACGCCCAGGACGACGGCGATGACCCCGCCGCCGAGCCAGCGCAGCGCACCCACCTGGTGGGCGGCCAGGGCGGTCCGCGTGGCCGGGTCCTCACTCGCGGGGTGCATCCCTCCATGCTGGCAGCAGCGTCGGCGGGGACCACGACGTAGCGTGGAGCGGATGTCCACGGAAGCCCCTGCGACGCTCGCCGCCTGGCTGCGCACCCGCAGCGACGAGCAGCTGAGCGCGTTGCTGGCGGCCCGTC
>NZ_POQU01000128.1 GCF_002938425.1 Blastococcus atacamensis
TTTTGTTATATAGAATAAAAAGATCTTATGAATGCTAGTTTAGAATGAGTTATGGAGTGACGTGATGTAGTACGTGTTTTTGAGCTCGTGTTTGTGTTGTCAAGCAGAAGACGGCATACAAGTTCTAGTACGCCGAGTGGGCCCGGAGGGGTCCGCGCCCGCCGGTGACGTGCTGGAACGGCCGCCCTTCAGGGACCCGCGCCGAGCGTGGGAGGCGTGGGGGGAAGGGCGGCCGTTCCTCAGTCGCGCTCGGAGAGCGTGACCTCGAGCCCGCCCACCAGGTCGGAGCACAGGTTGTAGATGTAGGTGCCGACGGTGCACAGCGCGGTCAGCAGCACCACGTTGATGGCACCGATCATCGCCGCGCCACCGAAGACGACGCCCGGCGTGAGCGCCTCACTGCTGCCGCCACCGGACTCCGAGCCGCTGCCGAGCTGGCCCACCAGGCCGTTGATGGTGTCGAAGACGCCGAGGCCGTTCAGCACCAGGTAGAGCAGCCCGACGGCCACCATCCAGATGAAGAACAGCGCGATCGACAGCACCAGCGAGATCTTCAGCGCCGACCAGGTGTCGATGTGGCGCAGCTGCAGACGGGCCCGCCGGGGACCGCGACCGGCGGACTTCGCGGCGCGGTGCGGCGTCGACGGAACGGCCGCGCCGACCCCGGGGATCGGGCCGGTCTGGGGAGCGGGGGCACCGACCGGGGCGGCGTGCCCCTCGCCGGTCAGCGGCTGGGGCACCACGGGAACGGCGCCGGTGGCCGGGCCGACCGCGCGCTGGCTGGCGGTGGTGGGGATGGCCTGGGTCGACGACGCCGGCGCCCGGCCGTCGGTGCCCGCGGCCCCAGGCGCCGCCTCGGCCCGGGAGTCGGTGCGCACCGAACCCTGCGTCCGGTCGCTCATGCCAGTCTCCCGTTCCGCAGCGGCCATACCGCTCCCTCAGTGCTCGGTCCCGCGGCGGCCGGAGCCGCCGCGGGACACGTCGCGTGCGTGACTAGCTGCTCACACTAGGCCGCGGGCTCGTCGTTGTCCGTCGTACGCGCGATCGCCACGATCGACACGTCCTCGGGCAAGTTCATGAGCTTGACACCCATGGTCGCGCGGTCCTTGTTGTGGCGGACGCCGTTGACCGGGGTCCGGATGACGCCGCCACCGGAGGTGATCGCGTAGAGCTCGTCGCCGAGGGTCACCGCGAGGGCGCCCACGAGGGCTCCCTTGCGCGCCTTCGGGTCGGCGGTCAGCACGCCCTTGCCGCCACGACCCTGGTTCGGGTAGTTCTCGATGCCGGTGCGCTTGGCGAAGCCGCGCTCGGTGGCGACCAGGACGTCGACGCCCTCCTGGACGACCATCATCGACAGCAGCCGGTCGTCCTCGGACAGCGAGATGCCGCGGACCCCCTCGGTGGCCCGGCCCATGGGGCGCAGGGCGCTGTCGTCGGCGGTGAACCGGATCGACATCGCCTTGCGGGTGACCAGCAGCAGGTCCGAGTCGCTGTCGATGAGCGCGGCGCCGACCAGCTCGTCACCGTCGCGCAGGTTGATGGCGATGACGCCACCCTGGCGCGGGGAGTCGAAGTCGGTCAGGCGGGTCTTCTTGACCTGACCCTTGGCCGTGGCCAGGACCAGGAACGGCGCGACGCCGTAGTCCTTGATCTGCATGACCTGGGCGATCTTCTCGTCCGGCTGGAACGCGAGGATGTTCGCCACGTGCTGGCCGCGGGCGGTGCGGTTGGCCTCCGGCAGCTCGTAGGCCTTGGAGCGGTACACCCGCCCCTTGTTGGTGAAGAACAGGATCCAGTCGTGCGTGGAACCCACGAAGAAGTGGTCCACGAGGTCGTCCTGCTTGAGGGCCGCCCCCATCACGCCCTTGCCGCCGCGGCGCTGGGAGCGGTAGAGGTCGCTCTTCGTCCGCTTGGCGTACCCGGTGCGCGTGATGGTGACGACGACCTCCTCCTCGGCGATGAGGTCCTCCATCGAGACGTCGCCCTCGTTCGCGACGAACTGGGAGCGGCGGTCGTCGCCGTACTTGGTGACGATCTCGGCCAGCTCGTCGCGGACGATCTGACGCTGCCGCTCGGGGGAGTCGAGGATGGCCTGCAGGTCGGCGATGCGGGCCTCGATCTCGGCCAGCTCGTCCATGATCCGCTGGCGCTCGAGGGCGGCCAGCCGGCGCAGCTGGAGGTCGAGGATGGCGACGGCCTGGATCTCGTCGACGGCCAGCAGCTCCATCAGGCCGCTGCGGGCCTCCTCGGCCGAGGGGCTCCGGCGGATGAGCGCGATGACCTCGTCGAGGAGGTCCAGCGCCTTGGCGTAGCCGCGCAGGATGTGCGCCCGCTCCTCGGCCTTGCGCAGGCGGTAGCGGGTGCGGCGCTGGATGACCTCGATCTGGTGGTCGACCCAGTTGCGCACCAGCTCGTCCAGCCGCAGCGTCCGCGGGACGCCGTCGACGATGGAGAGCATGTTGCAGCCGAATGAGGTCTGCAGCTGGGTGTGCTTGTAGAGGTTGTTCAGCACGACCTTCGCCACCGCGTCGCGGCGCAGCGTGATGACCAGCCGGCGGCCGACGCGGTCGCTGGACTCGTCGGCGATCTCGCTGATCCCCTGGAGGCGGCCCTCCTTGACCAGTTCGGCGATGTTCTCGGCGAGGTTGTCCGGGTTGACCTGGTAGGGCAGCTCGGTCACCACCAGCTGCACGCGCCCGCGGGAGTCCTCCTCCACGGTGACGACGGCCCGCATCTTCACCGAGCCGCGGCCGGTGCGGTAGGCGTCCTCGATGCCCTCGCGGCCGACGATCAGGCCGTGCGTCGGGAAGTCCGGGCCCTTGATCCGCTCCATGCACGCGGTGAGGGCCTCCTCGGCCTCCGCGTCGGGGTGGTCGAGGATCCAGTAGGCCGCCTCGGCCACCTCGCGGAGGTTGTGCGGCGGCATGTTGGTGGCCATGCCGACCGCGATGCCGGCGGAGCCGTTGATCAGCAGGTTCGGGATGCGCGCGGGCAGCACGACCGGCTCCTGCGTGCGGCCGTCGTAGTTGCCCTGGAAGTCGACGGTCTCCTCGTCGATGCCGGCCAGCATCTCCATGGCCAGGGGGGTGAGGCGGCACTCGGTGTAGCGCATCGCGGCGGCCGGGTCGTTGCCCGGCGAGCCGAAGTTCCCCTGCCCGTCGATCAGCGGGTAGCGCATCGACCAGGGCTGGGCCAGCCGGACGAGGGCGTCGTAGATCGCCGTGTCGCCGTGCGGGTGGTAGTTACCCATGACCTCGGCGACCGGGCGGGCGCACTTCACGTAGCCGCGGTCGGGGCGGAAGCCCTGGTCGTACATGGCGAACAGCACGCGGCGGTGCACCGGCTTGAGGCCGTCGCGGACCTCGGGCAGCGCGCGGCCCACGATCACGCTCATGGCGTAGTCGATGTAGCTGCGCTGCATCTCCTGCTGGAGGTCGACCGGTTCGACGCGGTCGCGGGGTGGGGTCTCCGTCACGGTTCAGGTCTCCACAGGTCGGTGCACAGAGGTGGACAATCGAAGGACCCCGTGCCCCCCGCCACTCGCGTGCTCGCGGCGGGCCCCTGCACGGGGCCGCAAGGGGTCGGTGCAGGGGTCAGCGCGCTACACATCCAGGAAGCGGACGTCGCGCGCGTTGCGGGTGATGAAGCTGCGGCGGGCCTCGACGTCCTCGCCCATGAGGATGCTGAAGATCTCGTCCGCGGCAGCGGCGTCCTCCAGCGTCACCTGGCGCAGGATCCGGGTCTCCGGGTTCATCGTGGTCTCCCACAGCTCGCTGGCGTTCATCTCGCCGAGCCCCTTGAACCGCTGGATCATCTCGTCCTTGATCTTGCGGCCGCCCGCGACGCCGGCCTTCACGACCGCGTCGCGCTCACGGTCGCTGTACGCGTACTCGTCGCCGACCTTGCCGCCCCACTTGATCTTGTACAGCGGGGGCTTGGCCAGGTAGACGTACTGGCCCTCGACCAGCGGACGCATGAAGCGGAAGAGGAGCGTCAGCAGCAGCGTGCTGATGTGCTGGCCGTCGACGTCGGCGTCGGCCATCAGGACGATCTTGTGGTACCGGAGCTTCGAGATGTCGAACTCGTCGTGGATGCCGGTGCCGAAGGCCGTGATCATCGACTGGACCTCGGTGTTCTTGAGGACCCGGTCGATGCGCGCCTTCTCCACGTTGATGATCTTGCCGCGGATCGGCAGGATCGCCTGGTACATCGAGTCGCGGCCGGACTTCGCCGAGCCACCGGCCGAGTCGCCCTCGACGATGTAGACCTCGGAGTTGCGCGGGTCGGTCGACCGGCAGTCGGACAGCTTTCCCGGCAGACCGCTCACCGACAGCAGGCTCTTGCGGGCCAGCTTGCGGGCATCCTGCGCGGCACGGCGGGCGCGGGCCGCGGAGGCGGCCTTGGTGATGATCGTCTTGGCCTCGGTCGGGTTGGACTCGAACCAGTGCCCGATCTGCTCGTTGCAGATGCGCTGGACGAAGCCCTTGACCTCGGTGTTGCCGAGCTTGGTCTTGGTCTGCCCCTCGAACTGCGGATCACCGAGCTTCACCGAGATGATGGCCGCGAGGCCCTCCCGGATGTCGTCGCCGGTGAGCTTCTCGTCCTTCTCCTTGAGCAGCTTCTTCTCGACCGCGTAGCGGTTGACGATCGAGGTGAGCGCCGCACGGAAGCCCTCCTCGTGCGTGCCGCCCTCGTGGGTGTTGATCACGTTGGCGAAGGTGTGGACGGACTCGGAGTACGCGTCGGACCACTGCATCGCGACGTCCACCGACATGGCCATGTCGTTCTTGCCGGTGCCCTCGGCGGAGAAGCCGATGACCGACTTGTGGATGGCCGTGCGCCGCCGGTTGATGTGGGCGACGTAGTCGACCAGACCGCCGTCGTAGCGGTAGGTGACCTCGGTCGGCTCGAACGCCTCGTCCTCGGCGTCGACCGGCGCCGCCGCCTCGGCGAGCGACTCCTCGCCCACGCCGGTCTCGGCCTTGGCGTGCCCGGGGCGCTCGTCGCGCAGCACGATCGTCAGGCCGGCGTTCAGGAAGGCCATCTCCTGGAGCCGCCGGTTGATCGTGTCGAACGAGTACGTCGTGGTCTCGAAGATGCCGCCGTCGGCCCAGAAGGTGATCCGGCTGCCGCGCTTGTCGGTCGGACCAACCTCTTCCAGCGGGCCGGGCTTGGCCTCTGCGTAGCTCTGGTGCCACTCCTTGCCGCGGGTCCAGATGCGGACGTCGAGCCGGGTGGAGAGCGCGTTGACGACGGTGACGCCGACGCCGTGCAGACCGCCGGAGACGCCGTAGCTCTTGCCGTCGAACTTCCCGCCCGCGTGCAGGACGGTCATGATCACCTCGACGGTGGGCCGCTTCTCCACGGGGTGCATGTCCACCGGGATGCCTCGGCCGTTGTCCTCGACCCGGACGCCGCCGTCGGCCAGCAGGGTGACCTTCACGGTGTCGCAGTAGCCTGCCAGCGCCTCGTCGACGGCGTTGTCCACGACCTCCCACACCATGTGGTGCAGGCCGCGCTCACCGGTGGAGCCGATGTACATACCGGGACGCTTCCGGACCGCCTCGAGGCCCTCGAGGACGGTGATGGAGCTGCCCGAGTAGTCGGACTCGGTCTGGGGTGCTGCGACCACGGGGGGCCTTCCTCTCGAGCAACCGGCGACCTCTCGCCCCCGACGCGGGACAGGGGCGGATCGGCGCAGAAACGCGCTGAGCCGGTTGCTGACGGTTTTCAGCCACCACGATACCGCGCGGTACGACAGGAACTGCGCCGTGCACGCCCTGACGTCGTGTCTGCGCCGCTCGCGGGACCGCCGCCACCATCGATGTTGCCCCCCGGGTCGACACGCCGTCCTCGGCCCCGTGGACGGTTCTGGGCGCCGGGCGCCCTCCCGGAAGGCACCACCGACTTGTCTCTTAAACAAATCTCATAGCCCCTGAGACCGTACTCTAACTCGGATGTCGTAGTCCG
>NZ_POQU01000129.1 GCF_002938425.1 Blastococcus atacamensis
GGGCGGGGACGGTGCTGGGGTCGGCGCTCACCCGCCCATCTTGCCTCTCGACGGATCCGAGCCCCGCCGACGGCGCAATCGGTCAGCCGTCCGTGGCCACATGCCGCACGAACGCCCCTTGACGGAGCCGGGTGTGATCCGGACCATACGCGTATCGGACTTGTGTCCGTATGCCGGACACCTCTTCCACCGACGACGCCAGGAGCGGCCATGTCACTGCCGACCACGAGCGCACCCGAGCCGGTGCGCACCTCCCAGGATGCGCGGAGGGGCACCGCCGCCGTCGCCATCGGCTTCGCCGTCCTCTGCCTCTCCTACATGCTCAACGCGATGGACCGGCAGGTCTTCTACCCGCTCCTGCCGCAGATCCGGGAGGAGTACGGCTTCTCCCTCGACCAGTCCGGCCTGCTGGCCACCGGCTTCACGCTGGGCATCGCGCTGACCGGGCTCCCGGCCGGGTACCTGCTCGACCGGCTGTCCCGCAAGATGATCGTCGTCGTCAGCGTGGTCGTGTACTCCCTCGGCACGCTCGCCATCCCGCTCTCCGCCGGTTTCGGTGACATGGCGGTCTACCGGCTGGTCTCCGGCGTCGGCGAGGGCGTCCAGGCGACCGCCATCTACGCGATCATCGGCGCCTACTTCTTCCACCGCCGCGCCCTCGCCGCGGGCTTCATCGGCGTCGCGTTCGGCCTCGGCGTCTTCCTCGGGCCGATCGTCGGTCAGGCGTTCGCCGACTCCGCCGACTCGTGGAGGGCCCCGTTCGTGGTCTTCGGCATCGCGGGCCTGGTCATGGCCGCCGTGCTGGCCTTCACGGTGCCGCGCTCGATGAGCGAGGCCGTCGCCGGGCGCGCCGGGACGGCGGACACGGCGTCCTACGCGCACGTGCCGGCGAGCCCCTGGAACCGCGGCAGCCTCGGCATCGGGATCGCGTCGGCCATCTCCGGGCTGGTCTTCTACGGGTTCCTCGGGCTCTACCCGACCTTCCTGCGCGAGGAGCTGGCCTTCGAGCCCGCCCAGGCGGCGCTGGCCGCCTCGCTGGTGGGCTTCGGCGCGATGGTCGCGCTCCCCGTGGGCTACCTGGCCGACCGCTACGACCAGCGGCTGCTCCTCGCCGTCGGGTTCGTGGGGTCGTCGCTCACAGCCCTGGCCGCCTACCGGTTCGCCGACGGCCCCGGAGCCCAGTACGTGCTGGCCTTCCTGATGGGTGCCTTCGCCAGCGGCGTGCTCTTCACCAACTGCACGACGGCGATGCAGCGCGCCGTCCGCCCCGAGCACGTCGGGCGCGGCGCCGGGCTGTTCATGCTCACCTACTACGTCGCGGCGGCCTTCTCGGGCCTGCTCTTCGCCCGGCTGGTCGCAGGCCTGGGCTGGGACGGCGCGGGGCTGGTCCAGCTGACCCTGCTGCCGATCATCGGCATCGCGGCCCTCGCGCTCGTCGACCCGCGGCGCATGGTCGTGCCACCCAAGGTCGCGCGCGGCTGACCCCGCACGGCGGTGGCAGGCCCATGGACGGGCCGGTCACCGCCCTCCGGCGCCCGCGCCGGATGCTGCGGCGCTCTCGCCGCGTGGTCTGCGCTCGTCGATCCGGCGGCGCTCGGCGGCGGCGTCGCGGACGTCGCCGATCAGCTGCTCCAGGACGTCCTCCAGCGCCACGACCCCGCGGACCTGGCCGCCGTCCTCCACCAGGCCCAGGTGCGCACCGGCCTTGCGCATGCCGGCCAGGACCTCGGGCAGGGCCTCGTCGGCGCACAGGTCGACGAAGGGCAGCACGTCACGGTCGGGGAGCGGATGGTCCCGGCGGTCGGCCGGGACGTCGAGCACGTCCTTGACGTGCACGTAGCCCACCAGCCGGTCGAGGGCGCCGCGCACCGGGTAGCGGCTGAACCCGAACTCGGCCACCGTGGCCTCGAGCTCGCGGGGCGTGATGCTGCGCGGCACGGTGACCAGCTTGTCGACCGGCAGCAGCACCGACGAGAGGTCGTTCTGCTCGAAGCTCAGCGCCCCCGCGGCCAGCTCGCCCATCTCCGCGCCCAGCACGCCCTCGCGCTGCGACTGGGTGACCATCGAGCGGATCTCCGTCTCGTCGAAGCTCGCCGACACCTCGTCGGTGGGCTGCACCCCGAACAACCGCACGAAACCGTTGGCGAGGGTGTTGAAGAACCAGATGAACGGCTTGAGCAGCCGCACCATCACGGCCAGCGGCGGTCCCAGCACCAGCGCGGCCCGATCGGGGCCGGCCAGCGTGATGTTCTTGGGCACCATCTCGCCGAGCACCATGTGCAGCACGGTGACCAGCGACAGCGCGATGACCAGCGAGATCGGGTGCAGCAGCGCGTCGGGCACGCCGGCCGCGTGCAGGGGCACCTCGATGAGGTGCGCGACCGCCGGCTCGCCGACGGCGCCCAGCCCCAGCGAGCAGAGCGTGATGCCGAGCTGGGCGCCGGCCATCATCTGCGAGACGTTGCGCATCGCCGCCAGCGTCCTGACCGCCCGCGGCGAACCGTCCGCGGCCCGCGCCTCGATCTGGGCCGCGCGTGCGGAGACCAGGGCGAACTCGGCCGCGACGAAGAAGGCGTTGCCCAGCAGCAGGGCCACCAGGATCAGCAGGCTGACGACGGTCATGCCGGCACCTGCTCACGGATCGCCGGAGCCGGCTCGCCGGCGTCCTCGGGGGGTGGGGGCGGAATCCGGCGCGCCACGACGCGTGCGACCCGCCGTCCCTGCACCGTGTCGACGGTCAGCTCGAACCCGTCGACGAGCACGACGTCCCCCTCCTCGGGGAGCCGCTGCAACTGGTCGGTGAGGAAGCCGGCCAGGGTCTCGTAGCGCCCCTCGGGAACGGCGATGCCGGTGCGGTCCTGGACCTCGTCGGGGCGCAGCAGCCCGGACAGCACCCACGTGTCGGCGTCCACCTGCCGCAGCGCGCGCAGCGGCTGATCGGTCTCGTCGGCGATCTCCCCGACGAGCTCCTCGACGATGTCCTCCAGGGTCACCACGCCGTGCGTGGCCCCCCACTCGTCGACCACGAGCGCCAGCTGCAGCCCCTGGTCGCGCAGCAGGTCCAGCAGCCGCTCCAGCTGCATGGACGACGGGACGGCCAGCACCGGGACCGCCAGCTCCCGCACGGTCCGGGAACCCCGCTCGGCCTCCGGCACGGCGACGGCGTGCTTCACGTGCACCACCCCCGTCACCTCGTCGAGGTCGGAGCCGTAGACGGGGAAGCGGGAGTTGCCCGACTCCACCGCGGCGGCGATCACGTCGGCGGCGGTCGCGCTCGCGCGCAGCGTCCACAGCTGGGTGCGGGGCGTCATGACGTCGGTGGCGAACTTGCTGCCGAGCTTGAGCGAGCGCTGCAGGAGGCGGGCGGCGACGGGGGAGAGGTCGCCCTCCTCTGCCGAGCGCCGGGCGACGGCGGCGAGCTCGTCGGCGTCGCGGGCGGTGTCCAGCTCCTCGCGCGGCTCGAAGCCCAACCGCCGGACGATCGCGTTGGCCAGCCGCTGCAGTGCGCCGACCACGGGCCCGGTGACGCGGGTGAACCCGCGCATCCCCGGCGCGACGAAACCGGCGACGGCCAGCGGGTTGGCGATCGCCAGGTTCTTGGGGCCCAGTTCGCCCAGGAGCATCTGCAGCGTCGTCGCCAGCGCGATGGCCAGCCCGTACGAGACGGCGGTCGCCGATCCGCCGGTGAGGCCCAACGACTCCAGCGGGCCGTGCAGGAGCTGCCCGATCGCCGGCTCGGCCAGGTAGCCCACCAGCAGGGTGGTGAGGGTGATCCCCAGCTGCGCGGCCGACAGCTGCGTGGACAGCGACGAGAGCGCCCGCACGACGCTGCGCCCCCGACGGTCGCCGGCGGCGGCCGCCTGCTCGGCGCGACCGCGGTCCACGGTGGTGAGGGAGAACTCCGCGGCGACGAAGAACCCGGTGAACGCCGTCAGCACGACGGCGGCGAGGAGGAGCAACCATTCGGTCATCGCCGGTTCGGTGCCCGCGCGGGGACGTGTCGAACCGGAGCGTGGCCGGAACGACTCAGGGGCCGCCTTCCGGCGGCCCCTGAGTGAAGGGTCGGGGTGACAGGATTTGAACCTGCGGCCTCGTCGTCCCGAACGACGCGCGCTACCAAGCTGCGCCACACCCCGAGGTGCGCCTGACGAGTCTAGCGCCCGGTCTCCGCCGGGTCGGAGGGGGTCCTCGTCAGGAGGCGCGCGCGGTGAGGGTGAGCAGCGTCGCCTCGGGCGGGCAGGCGAAGCGCACCGGGGCGTAGGGGCTGGTGCCCAGCCCCGCCGAGATGTGCAGCCAGGTGCCCGACGGGGAGCCGGGCGTCGGCTCGCTCCACCGGTGCAGCCAGCGGACCCGCGCGCGGTCGATGCCGCAGTTGGTGACCAGCGCCCCGTAGAACGGGATGCGCAGCTGGCCGCCGTGGGTGTGCCCGCAGAGCAGCAGGTCGTACCCGTCGGCGGCGAACCGGTCGAGCACCCGCGGCTCGGGGGAGTGCGCCAGCCCGAGCCGGAGGTCGGCATCGGGGTCGGCCGGCCCGGCGACGACGTCGTAGCGGTCCCGCTCGAGGTGCGAGTCGTCCACGCCGGCGAGCACGATCCGCCGGCCGTCGACGGTCAGCTCCCCGGCGGCGTTGGTGAGGTCGACCCAGCCGCGGTCGGTCATCCCGTCGCGCAGGTCCCGCCAGGGGAGCTCGGCGCCGTGCACCCGCTTGTGGTCGGTGCGGAAGTACTTGAACGGGTTCTTCGGCCGGGGTGCGTAGTAGTCGTTGCTGGCCAGCACGAAGGCGCCCGGCAGGTCCATCAGCGGGCCCAGGGCGCGCAGGGTCGGAGGGACGGCGTCGAACCCGGCGAGGTTGTCGCCGGTGTTGACGACCAGGTCCGGCTCCAGCTCGGCCAGCCCGGCCACCCACTCCTGTTTGCTGCGCTGCCCCGCGGTCATGTGCAGGTCGGAGATCTGCAGGATCCGCAGCGGGGTCGATCCGGGCGCGAGGACCGGGACGTCGAACCGGCGCAGCGTCCAGCGGGTGCGCTCGTAGAGGCTCGCGTAGGCCACGGTCGCGGCTCCGGAGGCGACGGCGGCGGTCGGGACGGCGGTGTACCAGCGCACGGCTCATGAGCCTACGGGCGCGGGTCGCGACGGCGTCGTGTCAGGCTGGAGCACGTGTCCGACTTGAAGGAACAGCTGCGCGCCGACCTGACCACCGCCATGAAGGCCCGCGACGAGCTGCGCACCGCCACGCTGCGCATGGTGCTCGCCGCGGTGAGCGCGGAGGAGGTGTCGGGCAAGGAGGCCCGGGAGCTCAGCGACGACGAGGTGCAGGCCGTTCTCCGCCGCGAGGCGAAGAAGCGGCGGGAGGCCGCCGAGGCGTTCGGCTCCGCCGGCCGGGCCGAGCAGGCGGCCCGCGAGCAGGCGGAGGGCGAGGTGCTGGCGACCTACCTGCCGGCGCAGCTCGAGGACGCCGACCTGGCGGCGATCGTGGCCGACATGATCACCCGGACCGGCGCCTCGGGCATGAAGGACATGGGCAAGGTCATGGGTGCGGCGAACGGCGCCGTCGCCGGGCGGGCCGAGGGCTCCCGGGTGGCCGCCGAGGTCCGCCGCCAGCTGGGCTGAGCCCGCGGGGCCTCAGTTCGGGAGCGGCCCGCCGTCGTCGCTCCCGCCGCCCTGGCCGTCGGGACCGCGGCCCCGGTCAGCCGGAGTCCGACCGGGGCCGCGGTCCCGGTCGGACTCCGGCCTGTCTCTTTTACACATATCCGAGGCCACGGGACCGGACTTAATCTCGTATTCCGTGTTTTGTATGGAAACAAAAAAAACAAACA
>NZ_POQU01000012.1 GCF_002938425.1 Blastococcus atacamensis
AGATGTGAATACGAGCCAGGGCACCGAGGTCGAGTACGGCATCGCGGTGCCGGGGCAGCCGGGGGCGAACCCGACGACTCTGTCGAGCCTGGTGGTGAACGCCTGGGCGGTCGCGGAGGCGCCGACCCCGCGCCGGCCGCGGTGGGACTTCGAGGAGGAGTCGCCGCTGCGCGACGCCCGCGGGTTCGACCTCACCCCCGCGCAGGCGCTGGACCACACCGACCTCGACGAGGACTCCGGGATGGCCAACGTCATCCTCACCAACGGCGCCCGGCTCTACGTCGACCACGCGCACCCCGAGTACTCGACGCCGGAGGTCACCTCACCGCGCGACATCGTGCTGTGGGACAAGGCGGGGGAGCTGGTGATGGCCGAGGCGGCCCGCCGGGCGGCGCGCATCCCGGGCACCCAGCCCATCCAGCTGTACAAGAACAACACCGACGGCAAGGGCGCGTCCTACGGCGCCCACGAGAACTACCTGATGGACCGGCGGACGCCGTTCATCGACATCATCCGCGGGCTCGTGCCCTTCTTCGTGACCCGTCAGGTGTTCGCCGGCTCGGGCAAGGTCGGCATCGGCGTGGAGAGCCGCACACCGGGCTTCCAGCTCTCCTCGCGCGCGGACTTCTTCGAGGTCGAGGTCGGCCTGGAGACGACGCTGAAGCGGCCCATCATCAACACCCGCGACGAGCCGCACGCCGACGCCGACAAGTACCGGCGGCTGCACGTGATCATCGGGGACGCGAACCTGGCGGAGCTCTCCACCTACCTCAAGGTCGGGACGACGTCGCTCGTGCTCGCGATGATCGAGGCGCGCGCCCTGCCGAACGATCTCGCGCTCGAGGAGCCGGTGCGGGAGCTGCAGGCGGTGAGCCACGACCCGTCGCTGGCCCATCGGGTCCGGCTGCGCGACGGGCGGCAGATGACCGCCGTCGAGCTGCAGCGCATCTACCTGGAGAGCGCCGTCCGCTTCGTCGGGAAGCAGGGGGAGGACGACGAGCAGACCGCCGACGTGCTGCGGCAGTGGGCGTCGGTGCTCGACGACCTGGAGGCCGACCCGATGCGGCTGGCCGACCGGCTCGACTGGCCGGCCAAGCTCCGGCTGCTCGAGGGCTACCGGTCGCGGGACGGGCTGGAGTGGGGCGACTCGCGGCTGCGGCTGGTCGACCTGCAGTACTCCGACGTGCGACCCGAGAAGGGTCTGTACAACCGGCTCGTCGCCCGCGGTGCCATGAAGCGAATGCTCACCGAGGACGAGGTGACCCGCGCGATGACGACCCCGCCCGGTGACACCCGGGCGTACTTCCGGGGCGAGTGCCTGCGGCGGTACCCGGCGCAGGTGGCAGCCGCCTCCTGGGACTCGGTCGTGTTCGACCTGGGCCGGGAGAACCTCGTGCGCATCCCCACGCTGGAGCCGCTGCGCGGGACGCGGGAGCACGTGGGCGCACTGTTCGAGGCCTCGGCGACGGCCGAGCAGCTCGTCGACACCATCACCGGCACCTGACGGTCCGTCCACAGGCGCCCTGGACGTCCACGGCACCCGGTCGGCGGACGCCGGATGTCGGCGCCTGCGAGTAGCTTCCTGATCAGCAGCAGTTCCACGGACCGGAGGGCACGGCATGGCCACCAAGGACACCGGCGGGCAGCAGAAGGCGACGCGTTCGCGCGAGGAGAACGAGGAGATCGAGGCCTCGGTCGACTCCGACGTCGCCGAGCGCCACGAGAAGATGACCGAGGACGTCGACTCTCTTCTTGACGAGATCGACGACGTGCTCGAGGAGAATGCCGAGGACTTCGTTCGTGCCTACGTGCAGAAGGGCGGAGAGTGACGACCTGACTCCATAGCGTTATGTCCAAGCGTTGTCCGTCATGCGGAAGGACGAAGGCCGCGGCGGAGTTCGGGCGGAACAAGGCGCGAGAGGACGGGCTGTCCTTCTACTGCTTGAGCTGCAACCGGGCTCGGAACAACGCCTGGTACCGCGCAAAGCGCCGCTTCGAGGGGCGGGAGACCCGCGACCACTCCTGGGTCCCTGAGGGGTTTCGCTGGTGCCCGTCGTGCCAGCAACCCGTGGCACACGAGGACTACACACGGAACCGGCGCACTGCCTCTGGCTTCGGGAGCTGGTGTCGAACCTGCAAGAACGCGGCCAGCAGCGAGGCCTACTTCGCTCGCGCACACGGGCTCACGAAGGCGCAGATCGCCGAGTTAAGAGCGCAGCAGCTGAATCGCTGTGCGATCTGCGGTGACGCGGAGCCGCAGCATCTCGATCACGACCACGACAGCGGGAAGACCAGAGCGCTGCTCTGCCAGCGGTGCAACCACGGGCTCGGCCTCTTCCGTGACGAGCCCGGGCTTCTGCACGCGGCCGCGCTGTACGTCACCGGGCATCGACAGCAGCACGCATCCGAGTCGCTCAAGGCCGCCTGTGCCGAGAACCCGGACGGATCAGCCGGCGCCAGTGACCGCCGGTAGGGTCGCAGCGACGTCCGGGGCCGCGTCCGAGCAGTACGCGCGGCACCCGGCAATGCAGCGGTTCACGCCGGCACGTGCGGGCGGGAGAGGCGGATGAGTGGACGTGTCGTCAGCTGGCCGGAGCGGGTTCCCGCCCGCCTACCTGGACCGGGTGGGGTCCTCGTTCACCGACTTCCTCGCGTCCAGCGCGCCCGACCTGCTCCCGGGTCGCCGTCCTCTTCCGCAGCTGCCGGTGGGTGACATCGCCCCGCACGGCACGACGATCGTCGCCGTCACCTACGAGGGCGGTGTGCTCATGGGCGGGGACCGCCGCGCCACCATGGGCAACCTGATCTCGAGCCGCGACATCGAGAAGGTCTACCCGGCCGACTCCTACAGCGTCATCGGCATCGCGGGCGCGGCGGGCATCGCCATCGAGATGGTGAAGCTCTACCAGGTCGAGCTCGAGCACTACGAGAAGATCGAGGGGCTCACCATGTCCCTCGACGGCAAGGCCAACCGGCTCGCCCAGATGATCCGCGGCAACCTCGGCGCCGCTCTGCAGGGCCTCGCCGTCGTCCCGCTGTTCGCCGGCTTCGACCTCGACGCCGCCGCCGGCACCGCTCCGGGCCGCATCTTCAGCTACGACGTCACCGGCGGGAACTACGAGGAGCGCGGGTACGCCGCCGTCGGCTCCGGCTCGCTGTTCGCCAAGAACTCGCTCAAGAAGACGTGGCGCTCCGGCCTGCCCGCCGACGCCGCCACCCGCACGGTCGTCGAGGCGCTCTACGACGCCGCCGACGACGACTCCGCCACCGGCGGGCCCGACCCGGTGCGCCGGCTGTACCCGATCGTCTACCGGGTCGACGCCGAAGGCGCCGTCCGGCTCACCGACGCCGAGGTCGCCGCGATCGCCGACACGATCATCTCCGAACGCGCCGACGCCGACCGCCAGAACATGAACCGGGAGGCCTGAGCCATGACGATGCCGTACTACGCCTCCGCCGAGCAGGTCATGCGCGACCGCTCGGAGTACGCCCGCAAGGGCATCTCCCGCGGTCGTAGCGTCGCCGTCCTCACCTACGCCGACGGCGTCCTGCTCATCGCCGAGAACCCCAGCTCCACGCTGCACAAGCTCGGCGAGATCTACGACCGCATCGGCTTCGCCGCGGTCGGCCGCTACAGCGAGTTCGAGAGCCTCCGCGTCGCCGGCGTCCGGCTGGCCGACGTCCGCGGCTACTCCTACAACCGCCGCGACGTCACCGGCCGGATCGTCGCCAACGCCTACGCGCAGACCCTCGGTGCGATCTTCACCGAGCAGATGAAGCCCTACGAGGTGGAGCTCTGCGTCGCCGAGGTGGGGGACACCCCCGAGCGTGACCAGCTGTACCGGCTCACCTTCGACGGCTCGGTCGTCGACGAGCCCAACTTCGTGGTGATGGGCGGTCAGGCCGAGGCCGTCACCGGGCACCTCCGGGAGAATTTCCACGTCGGCATGGGCCTGGCCGACGCGCTCAAGGTCGGCATCGACGCGCTGTCGGCCGTCAGCCCGGCCACGGCGGGCACCGGGCAGGGCGGCCACACGCGGCTGAACGCCGAGCAGCTCGAGGTCGCCGTCCTCGATCGGCGCCGCCCCAAGCGAGCCTTCCGCCGGGTCATCGGCGCGGCCCTGCACGCCCTCCTGGGCGACGGACAGGCCGCGCGCGAGGCGTCCGAGGGCGGCACGCACGCCCACACGCCCAGCCACCCCGCGCCGGGCACCCCGGCCGGCCTGGGCGACCCCGCTGCCCCTGACACCGCCGGCGGCGCCGAGTACGAACTCCGACACGACGAGGACGGCGGAGAGGGCTGAGTGCCGGGCCCCCGTCACGGGGTAGGGGAGCGCCATGCCGACGTACCAGCTCAACGACGACGCCCTCCGCCAGGCCCGGAAGCTCATCGACGACGGCGCGGTCGACGACACGACGGAGTGGTCGGACGCCGCCCCGTCGGCCGACGACGGCAACACCGAGATCGAGGAGCACGGCTGGGACGGGTACGCGAGCTGGCACCTCGCGATCGACCCGGACGCCAACGAGGAGACCAAGAAGCGCTACCGGTTCCCCTACGGCGACTTCCGCAAGGTCAACCGCGCCGCGTTGATCCACGGCAAGCAGCGCGCCGCGCAGAACGACCACGCGGAGATCGAGCGGGCGTTCGACGAGCTGCTGCAGCGCCTCGACCGGAAGCGGGATGCCTGAGCACCCGCGCGTCGTCCCGGCGTGTCCCTGCCCGGTGACCGTGCCGGTGCGCGCACGCCGGGCCGCTGTCGTCCCCGGCGCCTAGGCTCGGGGCGTGGACCGACGGATCTTCGGCATCGAGACCGAGTACGGCGTCACGTGCACCTTCAAGGGGCAGCGCCGGCTCTCCCCGGACGAGGTCGCCCGCTACCTGTTCCGCCGGGTGGTGTCGTGGGGGCGCAGCTCCAACGTCTTCCTGCGCAACGGCTCCCGGCTCTACCTCGACGTCGGCAGCCACCCCGAGTACGCCACGGCCGAGTGCGACGACGTCAGCGAGCTCGTCGTCCACGACAAGGCCGGTGAGCGGATCCTCGAGGGGCTGGTCGTCGACGCCGAGCAGCGCCTGGCCGAGGAGGGCGTGGTCGGCGACATCTACCTGTTCAAGAACAACACCGACTCCGCCGGCAACAGCTACGGCTGCCACGAGAACTACCTCGTCGGCCGGCACGGCGAGTTCGGCCGCCTCGCCGACGTGCTGATCCCGTTCCTGGTCAGCCGCCAGATCGTCGTCGGCGCCGGCAAGGTCCTGCAGACCCCCCGCGGCGCGCTGTACTGCGTGAGCCAGCGCGCGGAGCACATCTGGGAGGGCGTCTCCAGCGCCACCACCCGCAGCCGGCCGATCATCAACACCCGCGACGAGCCGCACGCCGACGCCGAGCGCTACCGGCGGCTGCACGTCATCGTCGGCGACTCGAACATGAACGAGACGACGACGCTGCTCAAGGTCACGATGACCGACCTGGTGCTGCGGATGATCGAGGCCGGCGTCCCCATCCGGGACATGACGTTGGAGAACCCGATCCGGGCCATCCGGGAGATCAGCCACGACATGACCGGCCGGCGCAAGGTGCGGCTGGCAGGTGGCAAGGAGATGTCGGCCCTGGAGATCCAGGCCGAGTACCACTCCCGCGCCACCGAGTTCGTCGACCGCGAAGGCCTCGGCGACGTGCACCGGCGGATGCTGGAGCTGTGGGGCCGCGTGCTCAAGGCGGTCGACACCGAGGACCTGAGCCTCATCGACCGGGAGATCGACTGGGCCACGAAGTTCAGCCTCATCGAGCGCTACCGCGCCAAGCGTGACCTGTCGTTGAGCTCTCCGCGGATCGCCCAGATGGACCTGGCCTACCACGACATCAGCCGCACCCGCGGGCTCTACTACCTGCTGGAGCGCAACGGTCAGGTCGAGCGCGTGGCGCACGAGCCCGAGGTGTTCGAGGCGAAGAACGTGCCGCCGCAGACCACCCGCGCACGGCTGCGCGGCGAGTTCATCCGCAAGGCCCAGGAGAAGCGCCGCGACTTCACCGTCGACTGGGTGCACCTGAAGCTCAACGACCAGGCGCAGCGCACCGTCCTGTGCAAGGACCCGTTCAAGGCCGTCGACGAACGCGTGGAGAAACTGATCGCGAGTATGTGACCGCCGTGGCCACAGCGTTGGTGACCGGCGTCAGCCGCCGCGCCGGGATCGGGTTCGCCGTCGCCCAGCGGTTGCTGAGCCGCGGGGACCGGGTGGCCGTGCACTCCTGGGCTCCGCACGACCGCGAGCAGCCCTGGGGCGGCGACGACCCGGACGCCGTGCTGGCCGAGTTGGGCCGACCTCCGAGCATCGAGGCCGACCTCGTCGACCCGGGGGCACCCGCCGCTCTCGTCGCTCACGCCCTGGGAGCCGTCGGCCCGCTCACCACCCTGGTCGTCAATCACGCGCGTAGTTCGACCAGCCGGCTGGCGGAGGTCACGGCCGCGGAGCTCGACACCTCGTTCGCGGTGAACGCCCGCGCCGCCGTCCTGCTGGTCCAGGCGTTCGCCGCCCAGTACGACCCGGCCGCCGGGCCCGGCGCGGTGGTCCTGCTCACCTCGGGCCAGCACCGCGGTCCCATGGTCGAGGAGGTCGCCTACGCGCTGAGCAAAGGGGCGATCCAGCAGATCACCGCGACGCTCGCCGACGAGCTGATCGAGCGCGGCATCACGGTGAACTGCCTCAACCCGGGCCCCACCGACACGGGCTGGGCCACGCCTGGACTGGTGGACGAGCTGGCCGGCGCGCTGCCGCGGAGGCGCTGGGGATCGCCGGCCGAGGCAGCCGCGGTCGTCGCCTGGCTGACCGGCCCGGACGCCGCCTCGGTCACCGGTCAGACGATCGACGCCGAGGGTGGCTTCCGCCGCTGGCGCAGCTGATCGCCGACGAGCCGCACGTCCACCGCTCCTACGGGCGCCGGTCGCCCGCTCCGGTGATCACGGCGCTGACGTGCTGCCGTCCTGGAACTGCTCCGCCGTCGCGGGGGCCCCGGCGGGCGCGGCGGCGTCCTCGGGCACCGGCACCTGCAGGGCGGCGTACCGGCCGGCCGCCGCGGCGGCCAGGAAGTAGGCGCGCTCCTCCGGGTAGCCCCGCCCCATCGTGCGCAGCGGCACGGGGGAGAGGCCGAGGGCGGTGTCCAGCCCGTCGGTGTCCACCCAGACGACGACGTTGCGCTCCGGCTGGCCCGCGAGGTCCTCGTCCACCTGCCCGCCCAGCTCCGAGGACAGCCCGCGCGGCGCGACCAGTGCGACGCCGCCCAGCGCCACCCGGCCGAACGCGGTCAGGGAGTGGTGGGAGACCCCGCGGTGCCGCGGACGGGGGTCGGCATCGGAAATCCGCAGCGCTCCGACGGGCAGGCCGCCCAGCACGGAGACGGCGTTGCAGGCCTCGCCCGCGGCCACCCCGGAGAAGCCCCACGGCGTCCCGGTGCCCAGGTTGCCCGGGCCCTGGGTGACGATCGCCAGGTCGGCCCCCAGCACGTGCTTGGCGGCCAGGAGCCCGGTGTGCAGGGTGACGGCCTCGAGGTCGCCGCCGTAGGCCTGGCCCACGGTCACCACCCCGGCCAGCGACGACTTGAGCGCGGTGACCGTCCGGGAGAAGGCCGCGGGAAGGGCTCCGCCGTCGGTCATCACGTAGGCGACCTTCAGGTCGGGATCGGTGGCCAGCATCCCGATCAGGATCGCGGGCAGCGAGGAGTGCAGGTCGGCGACGACCACGGGCATCCCGCCGAGGTCGTCCGCCGCGGCGATGACCTCGTGGTGCTCGGTCTCCTGCTCGTCCACGCCCTGCACCAGCACCTGCAGCGGCGTGTACCGGGCCTTGACCAGGTGCCCCGGCCCCTCGGGGTCCGCGGGCAGCCGGTCGGGGACGGCGACGACGATGGCGTAGCCGCCGGTGCCCAGGCCCTGGGCCAGCGCCGTGGTGTTGAGCAGCACGTCGTCGCCCACCTCGGGCACCCCGACCAGCGACGGGTAGGCCAGCGAGGAGAGCTCGCCCTCGCCCTCCACGGCGACGGTCAGCTCCAACGCGTCGCGCCACGACCGCCCGGTCGCGGTCACCCGACCGCGCCGCCAGCGGATGCGGGAGACGGGCGCGGCGGCGGAGGAGCTGCTCATACCGCGAGGCTAACGAGCCTCCCGCCGCGCGGCTGGACGGCAGGTTCCGTCCAGGGGCCCGCGGCGACCGTGCGAGTGGCGGGGGACGGGGGGCCTCCCTCTAGCCTGTGGGGCATGGCGGCCAAGCGGGCGGAGCGATTGGTCAACCTGGTCATCGCACTGCTCAGCACCCGGCAGTACGTCACCGCCGCACGCATCCGCGGCACGGTCCCCGGATACGAGGCCGACGACGGCAGCGACCGGGCCGACGAGGCCTTCAAGCGGATGTTCGAGCGCGACAAGGCCGACCTGCGCGAGATGGGTGTGCCGCTCGAGACGGGCCGCACCAGCGTCTTCGACACCGAGGACGGCTACCGGATCGCACGGGCCGACTACGAGCTCCCCGAGATCCACCTGACCGGTGAGGAGGCCGCCGCCGTCGGCCTCGCGCTGCGGCTGTGGGAGTCCGCCCAGCTGGCCGGCGCCGCGCAGAGCGCCCTGGTGAAGCTCAGGGCCGCCGGGATCGACCTCGACCCGACGCGGTCGCTGCCCATCCAGCCCCGGCTGGACCGCGGTGAGGCTGCGTTCGAGCCCTGCTACGCCGCCGCCCGCGACCGCCGGCAGTTGCAGTTCGACTACCGCCGGCCCGACGAGGACACCGCCGTCCGCCGGCACGTGCAGCCCTGGGGCGTCGTCGCCTGGCACGGCCGCTGGTACCTCGTGGGCCACGACCTCGACCGGCGGGCCGACCGGGTGTTCCGGCTGTCCCGGGTGGTCGGCACCCCGAAGGCCACCGGTCCCGCCGGCGCCTTCGACCCGCCGGCCGACCTCGACCTCACGTCGGTCGTCGCCCGTCAGGTCGGGGGAGAGGAGCACCTCGTCGTGGTCCGCGCCCGGCCGGGCACGGCCGTCGGACTCCGCCGGCGGGCGACCTCGCTCGGCCCCGCCGACGACGGCGACGACCGGCTGCAGCTGAGCACCACCGAACCGTGGGCCCTGGCCGACGAGCTCACCGCCTACGGCGCGGACGTCGTGGTCGAAGGGCCGACCGAGATCCGGGAGGCCGTCGTCGAGCGGCTCACCCGTCTGGCCGCGATGGGGGAGAGCGCATGAGCGCCGCCGGCACCACCGACCGGATGACCCGGCTGCTCGCCCTCGTCCCGTACCTCTCCGCCCGGCCCGCCGGCGTCGCCCTGAGCGAGGCCGCCCGGGACTTCGGGGTGACCGAGCGCCAGGTGCGCAGCGACCTCGAGCTGCTGTGGATGTGCGGCCTGCCCGGTTACGGTCCCGGCGACCTGATCGACGTCTCCTTCGAGGGCGACCGGGTCAAGGTCACTTTCAGCGCCGGCATGGTGCGGCCGCTGCGGCTGACCACCGACGAGGCGGTGGCGCTGGTGGTCGCCCTGCGCACGCTGCTGGAGCTGCCCGGGCTGGCCGAGCGGGACGCGGTCAGCCGGGCGCTGGCCAAGGTCTCGGCGGCCGCCGGTGACGCCGCCGAGCGCGTCACCCCGGTCGCGGTCAGCGTCGACGCCCGCGAGGAGACGCTGACCGTCGTCCGCGCGGCGCTGGAGCAGCAGCGGGCGCTGCACCTGCACTACTACGTGCCCACCCGCGACGAGCGCACCGAGCGCACCGTCGACCCGATGCAGCTGCTGCTGGTCGACGGGCGCTGGTACCTGGAGGCCTGGTGCCGCCGGGCCGAGGGCGTGCGGCTGTTCCGCCTCGACCGGGTGGACGACGTCGTCGTGCTCGACGAGCCCGCCGCGCCGCCGCCGCAGGCGACCAGCCGCAGCATCGACGACGGCGTCTACCGTCCCGGCCAGGACGCGCCCGCCGTCAAGCTGCGGTTGGCCCGCGCCGGCCGCTGGGTCGCCGACTACTACCCGGTCGAGGACGTCGCCCCGGTCGACGACCCACCGGGCGGACTCGCCGTCACCGTCCGCACCGCCGACCTGGCCTGGGCACGCCGGCTCGTGGCGACCCTCGGTGGGAACGCCGTCGTCGACGAGCCGGCCGAGCTGGGCGCCCAGGTCGCCGCCGAGGCCCGGGAGGCGCTGCGCCGCTACGGCGTCCCACCCGCGCCGGGCGACGGCTAGGGTCGGGGCGTGCTGCTCTGGATCGCGCTCGCCGTGGCCGTCGTCGCGCTCGTCGCCCTCGCCGTGCTGGTGCACGGGGTCGTGGGCGGGATCGGCCGGTTGCGCCGCGAGCTGGACGCCGGCGCCCGCGAGCTGCGCCCGGTCCTGGAGCAGGTGCAGGCGACCGTGGCCGCCGCCGAGCGCACGAAGGCCGGTACGAAGGCCCGCGCGAACGATCGGTGAACACCCGTCGGCGAACCGCTCGACCGTCGGGAACCGAACACCTCCCGGCGTAACATCGTCGGAAGTCTCGACATCTGGAGGACGTGCCATGGGTTCCCTGGGCCCGCTGGAGATCGGCCTGATCATCCTGGCCATCCTGCTGCTCTTCGGTTACAAGAAGCTGCCCGACGCCTCGCGCTCCCTCGGCCGCTCGCTGCGCATCTTCAAGGGCGAGATGAAGGGCATGAAGGACGACTCCGCCGCTGCTGGCGGAGTCCGCACCAAGGACGCCGCCACGACCAGCAGCCCGGTGCGCGGCGAGGTCCTGCCGCCTGCGACGGCTCCCTCGGCGTCCGGTGACCTGAGCGCGCAGCTGCACGCGGAGGCCCGCGAGGCCGAGATCCGTGCCGCGGAGCTGCGCGTCCGCGCCGAGCAGGCACGCTCGGCCGACGGCTCCCGCTGACCCACCCCGCACCGGGCAGGACGGCGGTGGGCGAGGCGACCCGTGGCGCACGGCGGCGGCGTGCACCGCGCGACCCCCAGGCGACGATGACCCTCGTCTCCCACCTGGCCGAGCTGCGCAGCCGCATCGGCAAGGCGCTGCTGTTCCTGTTCATCGGCACGGCCGTGTCCTTCTGGTGGTACGAGCACGGCCTGGGCGACTTCATCCGGGCGCCGTACTGCAACCTCGACCCCGACCTCCGCTACGGCGACGCGGACACCGGCTGCGGGCTGCTCATCCTCGACGTGTTCGGTGGCGTGTTCATCCGCCTCAAGGTCTCCCTGCTGGCCGGCGCGGTGCTGTCGGCGCCGTTCTGGCTCTACCAGCTGTGGGCCTTCATCACCCCGGGACTCAAGCGCAACGAGAAGCGGTACGGCATCGCCTTCGTCGCCGTCTCGACGACGCTGTTCGTCCTGGGCGCCGTCCTCGCCTACGTCTCCCTGTCCAAGGGCCTGGAGCTGCTGCTGTCGCTGGCCGGCGAGGGCGTGGTCGTGGCGCTCACCGCCCCGGACTACATCAGCTTCCTGCTCTCGCTGCTGGTCGCCTTCGGCGTCAGCTTCGAGGTGCCGCTGATCGCGGTCGCGCTCAACCTCGTCGGCGTCCTGAGCCACGAGGCGCTGGCCAAGGGCCGGCGCTGGATCTTCTTCCTCACCATCGTCTTCGCCGCCTTCGTCACGCCGACGCAGGACCCCTTCACCATGCTGCTCATGGCCGGGCCGATGATCGTGCTGTTCGAGCTGGCCATCCAGGTGACGCGGCTGGTCGACCGCCGGCGCGCCCGCCGCGAGGCCGTCGAGCACTTCCACGAGATCGACGACGACGCGGCGTCCCCGCTCGACGCACGCCCGTCGGCGCTGGACACCCGGCCCACGGACCTCGACGCACCGGTCGACACCCCGACCGTCCCGCGCGGCTGACCCGGTGGACGTCGCCGTCCTCGTCAGCCCCGCCGCCGGACGCGGACGGGCCAGAGCCCGGGCCGACGCCGTCCTGGCAGGGCTGCGCGACGCCGGACTGACCCCGCACGTGCTGCCCGCGACCACCGGCGCCGACGCCGAGACCCGGGCCGCGGCGGCCGTCGCCCAGGGCACCGGTGCGGTCGTCGCCGTCGGCGGGGACGGGACGGCTCACGCGGCGCTCCAGGCGGTGGCGGGGACGTCGGTGCCGCTGGCCGTCGTCCCGGCGGGCACGGGCAACGACCTGGCGCTCGCGCTGGGCCTGCCCGCCGACCCCGTGGTGGCCGCCCGGGCGGCAGCGGCCGACCTCCTGGCCGGGCGCAGCCGGACGATCGACGCGGGCCGCACGGAGGGCCGCTGGTGGGCGACCGTGCTGTGCTGTGGCTTCGACTCCGCGGTCACCGACCGGGCCAACCGGTTGCGCTGGCCGCGCGGCCGGCGCCGATACGACCTCGCCGTCCTGGTGGAGCTGGCCCGGCTGCGCCCCTACGAGGTGACCCTGACGCTGGACGGCGAGCCCCGGACGCTGGCCGCCACGATGGTCGCCGTGGGCAACACGCCCTGGTACGGCGGCGGGCTGAAGATGTGCCCCGCGGCCGACCCGACCGACGGGCTGCTCGACGTCACCGTGGTGGAGCTGGGCTCGCGGCTGGAGCTGATCCGCTCCAAGCCCCGGCTCGCCGACGGCAGCCACGTGCAGCACCCGGCCGTCTCGGTCCACCGTGCCCGCCGCGTGGAGCTCGGTTGCGCCGGCGTCACGACCTACGCCGACGGCGAGCCCGTGGCGCCACTGCCCGCGGTCACCGAGTGCGTGCCCGCCGCAGTGCGCGTCGTCGGCACCCCGGCGCCCCCGGATGATCAGGTGGGCTGATCGTCGGTGGTCCTGGCTCAGCACCGACGGTGAGCCAGGACCCCGAACGATCAGGTGAGCTGATCGTCGGTGGTCCGACCGGTCGGCAGTCGTCCCAGCGCCTAACGTGGGAGGCATGTCCAGCCCCGCTGAGCGGTACGCAGCCTCCCGCCGGCGGACCTCCCACCCGACCCTCGCCGACTTCACCGCCGAACTCGGCTTCTCCCTGGACCCCTTTCAGGTCGAGGCCTGCGAGGCGCTGGAGGAGGGCTCCGGGGTGCTGGTCTGCGCACCCACGGGCGCGGGCAAGACCGTGGTGGGCGAGTTCGCGGTGCACAAGGCGCTCGCCGAGGGCCGCAAGGCGTTCTACACGACGCCGATCAAGGCGCTGTCCAACCAGAAGTACAACGACCTGGTCGAGCGGTACGGCGCCGACCGCGTCGGCCTGCTGACCGGCGACAACGCCGTCAACGGCGATGCGCCCGTGGTCGTGATGACCACCGAGGTCCTGCGCAACATGCTCTACGCGGAGTCCCCGACCATCAACGGCCTCGGTTACGTGGTCATGGACGAGGTGCACTACCTCGCCGACCGCTTCCGGGGCGCGGTGTGGGAGGAGGTGATCATCCACCTCCCGGCGTCGGTCACTCTGGTCTCGCTGTCGGCGACGGTGAGCAACGCCGAGGAGTTCGGCGACTGGCTGGTCACCGTCCGGGGCGACACCAGGGTCGTGGTCAGCGAGGTCCGGCCCATCCCGCTGTGGCAGCACATGCTCGTCGGCAACCGGGTGTTCGACCTGTTCTCGCTGCGCCCGGCCGCGCACGCCGGCGAGCATGAGGAGTCGCCGCGGGGCCGGTCCACCCGGGAACGCGGTGCCTCGGTGGTCGACCCCGAGCTGGTGCGCTACGTCCGCGAGCACGAACGGCGCATCGAGGGCTGGGGGAGCGGCAAGCGCGGGGAGAGCTGGCACAAGCCGCGCTTCCGCCCGCCCCCGCGCTCCGACGTCATCGATCGGCTGGACAAGGCGGGGCTGCTCCCGGCGATCACCTTCGTGTTCAGCCGCAACGGCTGCGACGCCGCCGTCTCCCAGTGTCTGGCGAGCGGGCTGCGGCTCACCGACGAGACCGAGCGCGCCGAGATCGCCAAGATCATCGACGAGCGCACCGGGTCGCTGCCCGAGGAGGACCTGCACGTCCTGGGCTTCTGGGAGTGGCGGGAGAGCCTGCTCGCCGGCCTGGCCGCCCACCACGCGGGCCTCGTGCCGGCGTTCAAGGAGACCGTGGAGGAGTGCTTCGTCCGGGGGCTGGTCAAGGCCGTCTTCGCGACCGAGACCCTGGCGCTCGGCATCAACATGCCTGCGCGCACCGTCGTCCTCGAGCGGCTGGTGAAGTGGAACGGCGAGGCGCACGTCGACGTCACGCCGGGGGAGTACACCCAGCTCACCGGTCGGGCCGGACGCCGCGGCATCGACGTCGAGGGACACGCGGTCGTCGTCTGGGCGCCGGGCATGGACCCGTCGGTGGTGGCCGGGCTGGCCAGCACGCGCACGTACCCGTTGAAGTCCTCGTTCCGGCCCAGCTACAACATGGCCGTCAACCTGGTGAGCTCCTTCGGCCGGGCCCGCGCCCGCGAGCTGCTGGCGAGCTCCTTCGCACAGTTCCAGGCCGATCGATCCGTCGTCGGCCTCGCGCGGTCGGCGGCCCGGCACGAGCGGGACGCCGAGCAGGCAGCAGCCGAGATGCGCTCCGACCGGGGCGACGTCGGCGCCTACGCCCGGCTGCGGCGGGAGATCTCCGACCGCGAGAAGGAGCTGTCCCGCGACTCGCAGGCCAAGCGCCGCATGGAGGCCGCCGACACCCTCGCCGCCCTGCGCCCGGGAGACGTCATCCGCGTGCCGACGGGTCGCCGGCAGGGCCTCGCCGTCGTGCTGGACCCGGGCATCTCCGACCTCGCCGATCCCCGGCCGCTCGTGCTGACCGAGGACAAGTGGGCCGGCCGGCTGGGCTCGGTGGACTTCCCGACGCCCGTAGAGGCCCTGGCCCGCGTGCGCGTGCCGAAGAACTTCAACCACCGCAGCCCGCACGCCCGGCGGGACCTCGCCGCGACCCTGCGCAACGCCCGCGTGGAGAACGACCTCGGCGCCCGGCGGATCAGGAAGGGCCGCTCCGCGGCCGCCGACGACCCGGTGCTCGCCGACCTCCGGCAGGCGCTGCGCAACCACCCCGTGCACCAGCTGCCCGACCGCGAGGACCGGGTGCGGACCGCCGAACGCTGGCTGCGCGCCGGCTCCGAGGCGGAGCTGCTGCACCGGAAGATGGCCGAGCGCACGGGCTCGCTGACGCGGCAGTTCGACGCGACCTGCGACGTGCTGGAGGAGCTCGGCTACCTGGTGCCCGAGGTCGGGCCGCTGGTGCCCGCCGACACCGAGGTGCTCGGCGCGGTCGACGACGTCCCGCTCGTCACCGACGACGGCCGGCGCCTGGCCCGCATCTGGTCCGAGGCCGACCTGCTGGTGGCGGAGTCGCTGCGGGCGGGCGTCTGGCGCGGCCTCACGCCGGCGGAGCTGGCCGCGGCTGTGTCGACGCTGGTGTTCGAGGCGCGGCGCGACACCCCGGGCCTGCCCGCCGTCCCGGCCGGCAAGGTGGCGGCCGCGATCGGGGAGATGCGCGCCATCCGGTCCCGGCTCCAGGACGTCGAGCTCGACCACGGGGTGCGAGCCACCCGTGACCTGGACCTCGGGTTCGCCTGGGCCGCCTACCGCTGGGCCGACGGCCAGAGCCTGGACCGGGTGCTGGCCGGCGCCGAGCAGGCGGGCACGGAGCTGTCCGGCGGTGACTTCGTCCGCTGGACCCGGCAGCTCATCGACCTGCTGGACCAGCTGGCGAAGGTGGCCGACGACGCGGTGGCCCGCACCGCGCGGGCCGCCGTCGAGCGGATCCGCCGGGGCGTGGTCGCGGTCGCCGTCGGCGGCTGACCAGCGATTCGTTGCCCGCCGCCCGGTGCGCGGGTGGGGCACAATTCCCCGCGCCCGGCCGCTGCCGGGCGCGCCTCGGCTCCGGGAGCGACCATGACCGACCCGCCGCACGACGACGAGCGCCCCGAGGGCGCGCGTCCCGACGGGAACCAGCCGCAGCAGCCGTCGGCACCGCCCGGCGGCGCGCCCCAGCAGCCCTGGGCACCGCCCGGCGGCGCGGCGCCACCCTGGGGGAGCCATCCACAGCCCTACGGGCAACCGCCGCCCTTCGGGCAGACCCAGCCCTACGGGCAGCCGCCGTTCGGTGAGACGCGGCCTGCGCAGTTCGGGGGCCCGCCGCAGCAGCCCTACGGGCGGCCGCCGTACGGCGCCCCCGGCTACGGCATGCCCCCGCAGGGGCCGCCGCAGCACGGCGCCCCTGGCTACGGTGTGCCGGGCTACGGCCTGCCGCCCTACGGCGCTCCGCAGCGCGCCCCGAAGAAGCGGCGGGGTCTCCTCTTCGGGCTGATCGCCCTCGCCCTCGTCCTCCTCGCCGGGGGCCTGGCGCTGGCGACGACCACCGGGGCCACCGTGCTGTCCCGCAGCGCGGTGGAGCGGGACGTCGCCGAGCAGTTCGAGCAGCGCGAGGGCGTCGCGCTGGACCTCGGGTGCGCCGAGGAGATGAGAGTCGAGGAGGGCGCCACGTACGAGTGCACCGGCGTGACCGCCGACGACGAGGAGATCACCCTCCGGATCGAGATCACCGACGCCGAGGAGGCTCGCTACACGTGGACGGAGTAGTCACCACCGTGCCGCACCGGCCCCGCGCGGCGCCCCGACTCGTGCTGCTCGGGTTGCTCCTCGGCGGTGTCACCGGGTGCTCGCTGCTGATCGAGAACTGGGGGCCGGACCCGCTGGAGGGTGCGGTCGTCGAGCGCGACATCGCCGCCGAGTTCGAGGAGCGGCGAGGCGTCGCCCTCGACCTGGACTGCCCCCGGGAGATGCCGGTCGCCTCCGGCGAGGGCTACTCCTGCGACGGGACGACGGCCGACGGCGAGCCGATCGACGTGTGGGTCCAGATCGACGACCGGCTCGACGGCACCTACACCTGGGGCGAGGTCATGCCGCCCACCCCAGCACCGCAGCCAGGCGGCTGACCGAGGACTGCAGCCCGTGCCGCTCGGCCAGGGCGGCCAGCGCATCGGGGTCGGCGGGGGAGCGGGGCAGGGTGCCCTCGACCGCGGGCAGATCGATGTCGCGGGCCACGGCGACGACGACCGGTGCCGCGTCGAGGTAGTCGGAGGCGGCGTGCAGCTTCTTGAGCACGGCGGCCGTCAGCGGGGGCTTCGGGACGACGGTGCGGGCCACCGCCGCCCGGATGCCGGCGAGGTCGCCGAACTCGTTGATCAGGGCCGCGGCCGTCTTGGCGCCCACGCCGGCGACACCGGGCAGCCCGTCGCTGGGGTCGCCGCGCAGGACGGCGAAGTCGGCATAGGTTCGGCCCGGGATGCCGTACTTCTCGGCCACGGCGGCCTCGTCGACGAAGTCGAGGTCGGAGATGCCTCGGGCGGTGTAGAGGATCCGCACGCCCCGTGCGTCATCGACCAGCTGGAACAGGTCGCGGTCACCGGTGACCACGTCGACCGGGCCCCGCGCCCGGGTGGCGAGCGTGCCGATGACGTCGTCGGCCTCGTAGCCGGGGGCCCCGACCCGCGCGATCCCGGCCGCAGCGAGCACGTCGACCAGGATCGGCACCTGGGGTCCCAGCTCGTCCGGGGTCTCCTCGCCACCCTCGGGCGCCACCCGGTGCGCCTTGTAGGACGGCAGCGCCTCCACGCGGAAGGCCGGGCGCCAGTCGTCGTCCCAGCAGGCCACGAACCGGTCGGGCCCGTGGGTGCCGATCAGCCGGGCGGACATGTCGAGGAAGCCGCGGACGGCGTTGATCGGCCGCCCGTCCGGGGTGGTGACGCTGGTGGGCACGCCGTAGAAGGCCCGGAAGTAGAGGCTGGCCGCATCCAGGAGCATCGTCGTCACGACGGCGGACGGTAGCGGCCCGGGAACTCGTGCGGGGAACAGCGGGGTCCCTGGCTACTCTGCCGCTGTGACGAACCCGAGCGCGTCGGCCTCCCCGCTGGTCACCATCGACCGCGTGCACGCGGCGCGGGCTCTCGCCGCGGAGACAGGGATCGACCTGCTCGTCCTCACCCCGGGCGCCGACCTGCGCTACCTGTGCGGGTACGACGCGCACGCCATGGAGCGGCTGACCGCCCTTGCGGTGCCGCGCACCGGTGAGCCGTTCCTCGTGGTGCCCCGGCTCGAGGCGCCGATGGTGGACGCCAGCCCCGCCGGCACCCTGGGCCTGGAGCTGCTCGCCTGGGACGAGACCCACGACGCCTTCGGGGTCCTCGCCGCCGCAGCGACCGCCCGGCTCGGTTCGGCGCCGACGCGTGTGGGCGTGGGGTCCCGCACCTGGGCCGAGCACGCCCTGGGCGTCCAGCGTGCGCTGCCCGGCTCCGCGCTGGAGCTCGCGAGCCCCGTCATCGACCGGCTGCGCATGGTCAAGACGCCCGCGGAGGTCGAGGAGCTGGCGCTGGCCGGCGCGGCCATCGACCGGGTGCACGCCCGGATGGGGGAGTGGCTGCGGGTCGGCCGCACCGAGGCCGAGGTGGGCGCCGACATCGCCGCGGCGATCCTCGCCGAGGGCCACGTGGGCGTCGACTTCACCATCGTGGGTTCCGGCCCCAACGGCGCCAGCCCGCACCACGAGCTGTCCGGGCGCAGGGTGGAGGCCGGTGACGTCGTCGTCGTCGACATCGGCGGGGAGACCGCCACCGGCTACCGCTCCGACTGCACCCGCACCTACGTGGTCGGCGGCAGCGCTCCCGCGGAGGTCGCCCGGTGGTACGAGGTGCTGCACGCAGCCCAGCTGGCCGCCACGGCGGCCGTGCGCCCGGGCGTGACCGCCGAGCAGATCGACGCCGCCGCGCGCCAGGTCATCGCCGACGCCGGCTGGGGCGAGTACTTCATCCACCGCACCGGTCACGGCATCGGCCTGGACACCCACGAGCCGCCCTACATCGTGGCGGGCAACGACCTGCCGCTGGAGCCGGGCATGGCCTTCTCCGTCGAGCCGGGGATCTACCTGCCGGGTCAGGTCGGCGCCCGCATCGAGGACATCGTCGTCTGCACCGACGACGGCGTCCGCGTCCTGAACAACGGTCCCCGTGAGCTCGTCGAACTCCCCGGCTGAGCCCGCCGGCGCCGTCGACGTCGACCGGGCGCTGATGGCGGCGCTGGCGCGGGACGGCCGGGCCAGCTACACCGAGCTGGCCGAGATGGTGGGACTGTCGGTCTCGGCGGTGCACCAGCGGGTGCGCCGGCTGGAGCAGCGCGGTCTGATCACCGGCTACCGGGCCACGCTGGACGCCAGGCAGCTGGGCCTCTCGCTCACCGCGTTCGTCTCCATCACGCCGTCGGACACCCAGACCGACGACGCACCGTCCCTGCTGGCCCACCTCGACGCCATCGAGGAGTGCCACGCGGTGGCCGGGGTGGAGAGCTACATCCTCAAGGTGCGGGTGGCTTCTCCCGACGCGCTCGAGGTCCTGCTCAAGGACATCCGGGCCACCGCCAAGGTCACCACCAGGACGACGGTCGTCCTGTCCACCTCCTACGAGGCCCGCCCGCCGATCTGAAGCGGCGGACTGGACATCGTTTCGAACGTGTGTTCGGATCGGGTCATGCGGTGGGATGCGCAGCGGCTGGACCTCGACGACGGGTCGCTTCCCGGCATGCCGAGCATCCGCGGGCTGCTGCGCAGCGTCCAGGTGCCGGAGTTCCCGGGGCTGACGTTCCACGAGGTGCGGACACGCAGCGCGCTCAACGCCGTGCCGGGCGATTCCGCGATGCCGTTCCCGTACACGATCAACCCGTACCGGGGCTGCTCCCATTCGTGCGTCTACTGCGTCTCCGGGGAAACGCAGGTTCTGATGGCCGACGGTACGCAGCGCCGCATCTCGGACCTCCGGGTCGGTGACCGCATCATCGGGACGGAGAAGCGCGAGACGTATCGCCACTACGTGACGACCGAGGTGCTGGCCCATTGGTCCACGGTCAAGCCGGCATTTCAGGTGACGCTCCAGGACGGGACGGAGATCGTGGCGAGCGGGGATCACCGCTTCCTCACCGGACGCGGCTGGAAGCACGTCACCGGTTCGATGAGCGGCGCCCATCAGCGGCCCTACCTGACCACCAACGACAAGCTTCTCGGCTTCGGCCGCACGGTGGCGTCAGTGGATGCGTGCGCGGACTACCGGCGGGGCTACCTGACCGGAATGGTGCGTGGCGATGGAACCCTCAAGACATACCGGTACGAGCGCGCCGGCGGTGGCAGCGCGACAGTCCATCAATTCCGTTTGGTTTTGGTCGACGGGGAGGGACTGGACCGCACGGCCGCCTACCTCCTTCGTGAGGGGATCGACACGACTCGCTACGAGTTCTCCCGCGCCACGCCGACCCGTAAGTCGCTGTCGGCCATCCGCGCCCAGACGAGGGCGGCTGTGGACAGAATCAAAGAACTCGTCGAGTGGCCGGACGCCGTAACTGCTGCATGGCACCGGGGTTTCCTCGCAGGCATCTTCGATGCCGAAGGCAGCCGGAGCCGGGGCGTTCTACGGATCAGCAATCGTGACGACGAGATACTTGATCGCCTTCAGGCAGCGCTGACGAACTTCGGCTTCGATTGCATCCTCGAGGACCCAGGTCTCGCCAATCACGTCAAGACTGTCCGAGTCCGAGGGGGACTACGGGAACAACTCCGCTTCACCCATCTCGTCGATCCCGCCATCCGCCGGAAATGTTCAGTGGAGGGAGTCGCGGTCAAGAGCGATGCGGACCTCCGCGTCCGGAGCGTCGAGGATCTCCATTACGACATGCCGATGTTCGACATCACCACCGGGACCGGGGACTTCGTCGCCAACGGGGTCATCAGCCACAACTGCTTCGCTCGGAGGACGCACGAGTGGCTGGAGTTCGACTCCGGTCGCGACTTCGACACGCAGGTCGTGGTGAAGACCAACCTCGTCGACGTGTTGCGCCGGGAGCTGGCACGACCGTCCTGGAAGCGCGAGCACGTCGCCCTGGGCACGAACACCGATCCCTACCAGCGGGCCGAGGGGCGCTACCATCTCATGCCGGGCGTCATCCGTGCGCTCGCGGAATCCGGCACGCCCTTCTCGATCCTCACCAAGGGGACGTTGCTGCGCCGCGACGTATCGCTGCTGGCCGAGGCGGCCCGGCAGGTGCCGCTGGGACTGGGCATCTCCATGGCCATCTGGGACGACGAGCTGCACTCCGCGCTCGAGCCCGGCGTCCCCTCACCGCGGGCCCGGCTGGACCTGGTCCGGGCGCTCACGGACGCCGGTCTGCCGTGCGGGGTCTTCCTGGCCCCCGTGCTGCCCGGTCTCACCGACGACCAGGCGAGCCTGGACGCGGCGATCGGCGCGATCGCCGCCGCCGGGGCCACGGGGATCACCGTGATCCCGCTGCACCTGCGGCCGGGCGCCCGCGAGTGGTTCATGGCCTGGCTGGCCACCGCCCGTCCGGAGCTGGTCCCGCGCTACGAGCGCATGTACGCACGCCGGGCCTACGTCTCCGCCGAGTACCGATCCTGGCTGTCGGCGCGGGTGGCGCCACTGCTGGCGCGGCACGGGTTGGACCGGCAGTCCGGTGGCGCCGCACGCCGGGTGGACGGCTCCGGAGTGACCGGCGTGCCGGGCGACGAGGAGGTCGGCTTCCCCGAGGGGAGCCTGCCCACCGGCGGGCTGCCCGGCGTCCGCCCGCCCTGGACGGCGCCCCCCGCAGCGCCCGAGGAGAAGCCGGCTTCGGAGCAGTTGACGCTGCTCTGACCGGCGGCGGTCAGCCGGCGAGCCGAACAGCCCGGGCGGTCGACCGGTGCACGGACCGAGCGGCACGGACGACGCCGCGGGACGCCACCGGAGGAGCTCCTGCGGCCAGCGCCAGCCGCCGGTAGGAGTCGTAGGACAGGTGCCGGTACGCGGCGGCGAGCTCCTCGACCACCTCCCGGCGGGACGGGGCAACGGTGGCCCGGAGGTGACCGACGGTGTTGCGGGCATGCTTGGTGAAGGTGGCCTGGAGCGCCTGCGTCGAGAGCCGGCCGCCGATCCGCGAGTCAAGACCCGGGCCGCGGCGCAGTGCCGGCAGCACCCACGGGCTCGCGGACAACGCCGGGAAGCGCCCGCGCGCGGACTCCCAGGCGTGCCACGCCGTCAGCGCCCCGGGCACGGCCCACTCGCCGTCGTCGGTGGAGATGAGCAGCCGCCGGGCCGTCGTCCGCACCTGCTCACGCCGCAGCGAGCGGAACACCCCGACCGGCGCCGGCCAGCCCAGCGCCAGGGCGCACCAGGCGACCGAGCGCAGGTGCTCCGGATCGTTGCTGCGCACGTCCGTCAGCGGACGCAGGTCCAGCTCCTGCGGATCGGGTTCCGGAGTGGGCGCGATCGGCAGAGCAAGGCCTCCGTAGCGCGCCACCTTGGTGTACAGCGCCACGGTCGCCGGCTTCCACTCGCGAGCCACGGCGAGGACGTCGAGCCCCTGCGCGGCAAGGTCGTCCGGGCCGAGGTCGAGCTCCAGCGCCGCATCGATCAACCGGCGCCACTGCGGCTCGTAGCCCTGCGGCACCGCCAGCCGCCCCCAGGCGGTGGACGGAGGTGGAGCAGGCATGTCGGGCAGCGGCTGCTGCCACGCACGAGACATGCTCGAATACTACCGTTATCCCCAACAACATTACGAAATCCCGTTGTGGTCACCTACCGAGACCGCGATCACAGCGCCCTCCGGGCGCCGCAGCACCAAGACACACAGTGCCACTCATCGCGGTGCTCGTCGGAGTGAGACCGCCCTCCGGGCACCTGCACTCCCGCTTCGAACGCCGGATCATGGACAGGTGCGAACCGTGGGCGTCGAGGAAGAGCTGCTGGTCGTGGACGCGAACGGTCGCCCCGTGCCCAAGGGTCCCCAGGCGCTGGACGTCGCGTCGCGCGCCGGCGAGGGGGAGGACGTCAACCTGCACGACCGCGCCGAGCACGGAGAGGTCGAGACCCCGGAGACCGCGCACCTCATGCCGGAGCTCAAGGCTCAGCAGCTGGAGCTCGGCACTCCGGTCTGCAGCACCCTGGACGACGTCCGCCGCGAGCTGCGGCACTGGCGTGGCCGGGCCGACGCCGCCGCGTCCGCCGTCGGAGCGCGCGTCGCCGCCCTCGCCACCTCGCCGGTGGCCGTCGAGCCGGTGCCGACGGAAGGGGAGCGGTACGCCCGGCTGAACGAGGCCTTCGGACTGACGGCCTGGGACGTCCTCACCTGCGGTTGCCACGTGCACGTCTCGGTGGCGGACGACGAGGAGGGCGTGGCGGTCCTCAACCGGATCCGCGTCTGGCTGCCGGTCCTGACCGCCATGACCGCCAACTCCCCGTACTGGCGCGGCCGCGACACCGCGTACGCCAGCTTCCGGTCGCAGGTGTGGCACCGCTGGCCCTCGGCCGGCCCCAACGGCCCGTTCGCCGACGCGGCCGACTACCACCGGCTCGTGGACGAGGTGCTGGCCACCGAGACGGTCCTGGACACCGGGATGATCTACTTCGACGCCCGGCTCTCGGCGAAGTGGCCGACGGTGGAGGTCCGAACCGCCGACGTCGCCCTGCGGGTCGAGGACGCCGTGACGCTCTCCGGGATCGTGCGTGGCCTGGTCGAGACCGCCGCACGCGAGGCCCGCGCCGGGGGAGCTGTACCCCACATGCGCCCCGAGGTGCTCCGGCTGGCCGCCTGGCGGGCAGGGCGCTCGGGGCTCTCGGGCAACCTGGTGCACCCGCCCACCGGCCGCCCCGCGCCCGCCACCGACGTCCTCGCCGAGCTGGTCGACTCCATCCGCCCGGCGCTGTCCGACGCCGGCGACGAGCAGGCCGTCGAGCAGGGTGTCCGCGCCATACTGGAGCGCGGCACCGGAGCGGACCTCCAGCGCCGGGTGCACCGGGAGACCGGCGATCCGGCCGCCGTCGTGCGTGCAGCGGTCGAGGCCACGCACGAGGACGCCGACCGGGCAACGGCCGAGGCCACCGGCTAGATTCCGCGCATGTACACGGCGAGCTGGCGCGACGTGGTCCGTCCGAAACTCTTCGGAGTCTCCCCGGACCCGAGGGACAAGCCCTACCGGTTCGTCATCCGGATCGCTCTCGTCGTCTTCCACCTGTTCCGCTTCCGGTTCGACGTCCGCGGCTCGGAGCACGTGCCGGCCACCGGCGGTGCGATCATCTGCAGCAACCACGTCAGCTACTTCGACTTCACCTTCCTGGGCCTGGGGGCGCTCCCGCAGCAGCGGCTGGTGCGGTTCATGGCGAAGAAGGCCGTGTTCGACAACGGGGTCGCCGGGCCGTTCATGCGAGCCATGCGGCACATCCCGGTCGACCGGAGAGCCGGCTCGGCCGCGTTCGAGGCCGCGGTCCGCGCGCTCAAGGACGGCGAGGTCGTCGGCATCTTCCCCGAGGCCACGATCAGCACCAGTTTCACCATCAAGGACCTGAAGGCCGGCGCCGCGCGCATGGCCGTCGATTCCGGCGTCCCGATCATCCCGGCGGCGGTCTGGGGAGGGCACCGCGTGGCGACCAGGGGCCACAAGGTGGAGCTGCGCCGCGGTGTCCCCGTGAGCGTCTTCCTCGGGGAGCCGATCGTCCCCGCACCGGGGGAGCAGGTGTCGGCCCTCATGCAGCGCACGCGGGTGGCGATGGAGGCCCTCCTCGACGAGGCGCAGCGCGGCTACCCCGACCAGCCGGCCGGTGACGACGACCGCTGGTGGCTGCCCGCACACCTGGGGGGCACCGCTCCCACGGCGGCGGAGGCCGCTTCGGCCGCCGCCATCCGGGCCGCCGGCAAGGAGGTCCGGGCGGCGAAGAAGTCGCCGCGGGCGTTGCTCGCCGGCCGGCTCCGCCGCCGGTGACCGGTCAGTCGACGACGACGGGAGCCATCAGCCGGAAGGCCTCGAGCTCCACGTCGTACCAGTGCCGCATGCGTCCGAGCGGAGCCATGCCCAGCCGCCGGCAGACCGCCATCGAGCGCTCGTTGCCGGGACGGACGACGGCGTAGACCTCCGGTAGCCCCAGCCCGAACGCCCGGCCGATCACGGCGCGGGCGGCCTCGGTGGCGTAGCCCTGCCCCCACGAGTCCGGATGCAGATGCCATCCGATCTCGACCTCGCCGACGCCCTGGGGGAGCGGTTTGAGCAGCACCGTGCCCGCGGCAACGCCGTCGGGACGCTGGACCGCCCAGCAGCCGTATCGCTCGTCGGCCCGACGCACCACCTGCCAGCGGGCCACGAGCTCCGCCATCGGCAGCGTCGGCGGGCCGCCCAGCCACCGGGTCACCTCGTCGCGGCCGTACAGGTCCTCGAGCCGGGCGAGATCGTCAGGAGCCGTGGTCCAGGCGCGCAGCTGCAGCCGCTCGGTGCACAGCCGCTCGCCCCCGGATCCCATCGCCGGTGGCTACCGCCGCCGTCGATCGACAAACATCACGCCCGCGCGTGCCGCAGGAGGACGACGCCCTTGCCGAAGCTGCGCGTCTGCCATGAAGCCGTCCAGCGACACCGTCGTCCGCACCACCACGCTGCCCATGGGTGGAGCCTGCCGCGCCCGGCCGCCGAGAGGAACCGGTCACCCGGTCACGAGGACACCGTGGTCTGCTGTCCCGGCCACGCACCGACCTCCCGGAGGACCTTCCGCATGAGCCTGCTCGTCACCGACGTCACCGTCGGCGACCGTCCCGGGCGGGCGGTGCACGTCGATGGCGGCCGGATCACCTGGCTCGGTGACGCCGTGGACGCCCCGGCTGCGGACCGCGTGGTCGCGGGGGAGGGGGCGCTGCTGACCCCGGCCTTCGTGGACGCGCACGTGCACGCGACGGCGACGGGCCTGGCGCTGACCGGGCTCGACCTCCACTCGAGCCTCAGCGTTGCCGATGCCGTGGCCTCGCTCCGGTCGCACGCCGCGCGGTCGGGGAACGGCATCCTCCTGGGCACGGGCTGGGACGAGACCGGCTGGCCGGAGCAGCGCGGGCTGACCCGGCAGGATCTCGACGCCGTCGTCGGGGAACGGCCGGCCTACCTGGCGCGGGTCGACGTGCACTCAGCGACGGTGTCGACCGCCCTGCTCGACCGCATCCCCGGCATCGCGGACCTGCCCGGCTTCTCACCCGACGGCCGGCTGCGCCTCGACGCCCACCACGCCGCCCGCCGGGCCGCCTACGGGGCGGTCGACACGAGCCAGCGCCGTGCGGCGCAGCGGGCCACCCTGGACGCCGCGGTGGCCCTGGGCGTCGGCAGCCTGCACGAGATGGCCGGCCCCGAGGTCTCCTCGGACGACGACCTGCGCGAGCTGCTCGCGCTCGCCGCGGCATCCCCCGGTCCGCGGGTGCTGGGCTACTGGGGCGAGCTGTCCGAGCGCGGGGGGCTGGACCTGGTGCGCGAGCTGGGTCTGGCCGGCGCCGGGGGAGACCTCTTCTGCGACGGCGCCCTGGGCTCGCACACCGCCGCGCTCAGCACCCCCTACAGCGACCGGCCCGATACCTCCGGGGCCCTCCGCTTCGACAGCGCATCGCTGGTGGAGCACGTCCGCGCCTGCACGGCGGCCGGCATCCAGGCAGGGTTCCACTGCATCGGCGACGCCGCCGTGGACCAGGTCCTCGACGCCGTGGGCGTCGTCGTCGAGGAGCTCGGGATCGCCACCGTCCGGGCCTGCCGGCACCGCCTCGAACACCTGGAGATGGTGTCCGATCAGGTGCTCGAGCGGATGCGGGCGTGGGACATGGTCGCCAGCGTGCAGCCCGCGTTCGACGCCGCATGGGGTGGCGACGCCGGGATGTACGCCGAGCGCCTCGGGGTGGCGCGGGCACTGGCGTGCAACCCGTTCGCAGACCTCGCCGACGGCGACGTCGTCCTGGCGCTGGGCAGCGATGCCCCCGTGACGCCGCTCGACCCGTGGGGTGGCGTGCACGCCGCCGTCGACCATCGGACGCCCGGGTCGGGCCTGCGTCCGTTCGATGCCTTCGACGCCGCGACGCACGGCGGCTGGTACGCCGTGCGGGCGGAGCACCCGGCGGGCCCGCTGGGCGTGGGAGCGCCCGCGGACCTGGCTCTCTGGGCGACGACGGACGGCCTCTCCCGCGTGCTGGCCGACCGCGGCCGACCCGGGTGCCGCCTGCTCGTCGTGGACGGCGAACCGCTCGGGTGACAGGACCAGCGGTGCGTCCGCTGGCGATCAGTAACGATCCGATCACACTCCGACTCGCAGCCCTCCCGGGTCTCGATTCCTCGGCGTGCGTTTCTTACAGTCCCTGGAGTTCCTGACCGGAAGCACCACACCGTGCTTCTCCGGCGGGCGCGTCGGTCCTCCCGGTCGACGCGGTGCGGCTCCGGCCGCCCGCGACAGCCGGGCCGAGGAGGAGCGGCACGCACCCCGGAGGAGGAGGGCGCGGGCCCCCGGCGGAGCCCATGCGGACCCGCGCCATCAGACAACGGTCGCGCCGCTCGCATCCGGCGAGCGGCCGTCCGGCCCGAAGGCGCGTCGACCACGTGGTGCATTCGCCGGCGCCGTCGGCCAGGAAGGTCCGCAACCCGTGCGGGCGACGTCGGCGTAGGCCCGACCGCCGCGCGGCACGGAATGGGATGCTGGGTCGGGACCGCCACCACCGGCGGTCCGGACCCCGCCCGAGCGGTGCGGGGACGGTCCGCCCGTCGGGGCGGCGGCATCCAGGAGGCAGGGCGTGCCTGCAGGCGAGAGCGGGCCGGGAACGGGCACGCTGCCCCGGTCGACCGCTGCCGGGGGCGCGACGTCCTCGCTGCGGGGCTCCCCGCGGCGAGGGGTCACCCGTCGGCTGCCCTGGCCGACCCCACTGGCGGTCGTCGGAGGCCTCGCCCTCGTGCTCGCCTTCCCCGGCCACGACCTGCCCGCGATGGCCGTCCTCGGCCCCGCCGCGCTGTCCCTTGCCGTGCACGGCCGACGGCCCCGCTCCGGCCTCTGGCTGGGTCTCGTCCTGGGGCTGGCGTTCTTCGTGCCGCTGCTGTCCTGGACCGGCGTCTACGTCGGCCCGTTCCCCTGGCTCGCACTCGCGGTCTTCGAGGCGCTGCACATCGCGCTCCTGGGTGCCGCCCTCGCCGCCACCTCCCGCCTCCCGCTGTGGCCCCTGTGGGGCGCCGCCCTCTGGGTCGCCGACGAGGTGCTGCGCGGCCGGTTCGTCCTCGGCGGCTTCCCGTGGGGCCGGCTGGGCTTCAGCCAGACCGAGGGACCGTTCCTGTCGCTGGCCGCCTACGGCGGTGTCCCGCTGGTAAGCTTCGCGGTCGCCCTGACCGGCACGCTGCTGGCCGCGGCGGTGCTGACCGCCTCCCGCGCCTGGCGCGGCCGTTCCGCGGACGGCCGGGGTCCGGCCCTGCGCGGCGCCGCGGTCGCCGTCGCCGCGGCGCTGGCCGTGCCCCTCGCCGGAGCGGCCGCCTGGCTGCCGCTCCCGGGCTCCTCGCTCACCGACGGCGGCCCCACGAGCACGGTCGCCGTCATCCAGGGCGACGTGCCGCGGGCCGGCCTGGACTTCAACGCCCAACGACGGGCGGTGCTGGACAACCACGTCGAGCAGACCCTGCAGCTGGCCGCCGACGTCGCCGCCGGGCGCCAGGCCCGGCCCGACGTCGTCCTGTGGCCGGAGAACAGCTCGGACATCGACCCGTACACCAACGCCGACGCCGCCCGCCGCATCCAGCAGGCCGCCGAGGCCATCGGCGCGCCGGTGCTCGTCGGAGCCGTCGTCGAGGGGCCCGGGCGGTTCGTCAGCAACACCGCGATCGTCTGGGACCCCGAGACCGGGCCGGGGGACACCTACGTCAAGCGGCACCCCGTCCCGCTCGCCGAGTACGTGCCGGCCCGCAGCTTCTTCCGCTTCTTCAGCGAGAAGGTCGACCTCGTCCGGCGCGACTTCGCCAAGGGCAGCGAGGTCGGCGTGCTCGACGTCGGCGGCGTCCGGCTCGGGGACCTCATCTGCTTCGAGGTGGTCTACGACGGGCTCGTCCGCGATGTCGTCGACGGCGGCGCGGGGATGATCGTCGTCCAGACCAACAACGCCACCTTCGGCTACACCGACGAGAGCGCCCAGCAGCTGGCCATGAGCCGGCTGCGCGCGGTGGAGTTCGGCCGCACCGTCGCCGTGGTGGCCACCAGCGGCATCTCCGCGATCGTCGCCCCGGACGGGAGCGTGGTGCGGCAGTCCGGGCTCTTCACCCCGGACGTGTTCGTCGAGGCGGTGGCCCAGCGCGACGACGTCACGGTGGCACAGCGCCTGGGCGCCGCGCCCGAGTGGGTGCTCGCCGCCCTGGGGCTGGGCGCACTGCTCGTCGTCGTGCGGTCCGGGCTGGCCCGCCGGCGGAGGACGACGGCGTGAGCGACCGGGTCCTGGTCATCATCCCGACCTACAACGAGGCCGAGAACGTCGAGCGGATCCTGGCGCGCCTGCACGCCAGCGTGCCGGAGGTGCACGCGCTCGTCGTGGACGACGGCTCGCCCGACGGCACCGGGGCGCTCGCCGACGCCGTCGCCGCCCGCGACCCGCGGGTGCACGTGCTGCACCGCACCGCCAAGGCCGGTCTCGGCCAGGCCTACGTCGCCGGCTTCCGCTGGGCCCGCGAGCGGGGCTACGACGTCCTGGTCGAGATGGACGCCGACGGCTCGCACCCTCCCGAGCAGCTGCCCGACCTGCTGGCCGCCCTGGAGCACGCCGACCTGGTGCTGGGGTCCCGCTACGTCGACGGCGGCCGGGTCGAGGACTGGCCGGTGCACCGCCTGCTGCTGTCGCGCGTCGGCAACGGCTACACCCGCTGGGCGCTGCGGCTGCCGCTGCAGGACGCCACCGGAGGGTTCCGCGCCGCACGCGCCGAGCTGATCGACCGGCTGCCCTTCGACGAGGTGTCCAGCGCCGGCTACTGCTTCCAGGTCGACTGGGCCTGGCGGGCGCTGCGCGCCGGGGCGCGGGTGGTGGAGGTGCCCATCACGTTCACCGAACGGGAGTACGGCCGGAGCAAGATGAGCGGCTCGATCGTTGGAGAGGCATGGGTGCGCGTGACCGTCTGGGGTGTCCAGGACCGGCTCGCGGGCCTGCTGCCCGGCCGGGTACGGCCGCCGGTGCCCGGAAAGGCCGACTGACCGGCCCGGGGCGCGAGGACCGGAAGGGGAGACCGACGTGGCTGATCTGGTGCGCCGACGGCTGAAGCTGGTCGTGGGGGTGACGGCCCTCGCCGAGCTGGTCGTGTTCGTGCTCGTGGCCGCCTGGATCGGGGCGGGGTGGACGGTGCTGGCCACCCTGGCCACCAGCGCGCTGGGCGCCCTCCTCCTCGCCCGCCAGGGCAGCCGTGCGCTGACGGACCTGCGGGAGCGGGCACGCAGCCGTCGCGGCGCGGGGACCGAGCTGGGCAACGCCGGTCTCGTCGCCGCGGGCGGGTTGCTCATGGTGCTGCCCGGCTTCCTCGGCGACGTCGTCGGCCTGCTGTGCCTGATGCCCGGGACGCGGGGATTGGTCCGCCGTGCGCTGGGCGCCCTGGTGCTCTCGCGGCTGCCGGCCGGGATGCGCGGCCCGGTGCACGTGCGCAGCACCCGCACGCCGGGGGTGGGGGAGCGGCGCGCGCCCTCCGGCGAGCCGCTCGTCATCGACGGCGAGGTCCTGCGGGACGCGCAGGGCCGTCCCGTTTGAGCGTCCCCCGGAACGCCGAACGGCCCCGGTGGAGAATCCACCGGGGCCGTCGGTAAGACGCTGGAACGGCCCGCCTCCAGGGGCCCGCTGCGAGCTCGCGAGCGGTCGGGAGGGAGCGAGGCCCTTCTCCTAGCTGGCGCGGGTACGTCGGCCGCGGAGCACCTCGAGGCGCTCGGCCAGGACCTCCTCGAGGTCCTCGACACTGCGACGCTCGAGCAGCATGTCCCAGTGGGTCCGCGGGGGCTTCACCTTCTTGGGGGCCGGCTCGGTCCCACCGATGAGCTTGGCCGCGGAGCCGTCGAACTTGCACTCCCACGTGTCGGGGAGCTCGGCGTCATCGGCGAACGGCACCGTGAACAGGTGGCCGGAGGCGCACCGGTACTCCGCGTACTGCCGCTCGATGGGAGCCGTGTTGCGCTCGGTCTCGTAGCTGACGCTGCCCAGTCGGCTGCCGCGCAAGGAACGCTCACCCATGGCACACCGTCCTCTCGTCTTGTTTCGGTCGGGACTCGACGTCCGGTCGACAGGGGCATACCCACGAGAACCGGGAATCAGAGAGATAAACGACGAAAAAGGCGGAGAGATTCCGCCGAATCGGCTGCTCATCATCGCATGGGGTCAGATCTCGGCCTCCACCGCCCCCCGCAGGGGTGACGTCCGCGGCCTCAGGGGAGGGCGAGCTGCCCCGGACCGGCCCCCGTGGGCCCCAGTTCGCCGCGCACGTGGTGCCGGCGGCAGAGCACCTGGTACCGGACGGAGGGGGAGTCGCCGCCCGCTCCGGGCAACTCCGGGGGAGCGGTGTCGGCGACGACGACCGTCGCGCCGGAACGGACCATGACCCCGTCCACCACGCGGGCGTTGAGCAGCCCGGGCAGGCCGCACCAGCACAGCACCTCGACCTGGATCCGCTGCACGTCGTCGGCGACCTCCAGCAGCCGCTGCGTGCCGGGGAAGAGCCGGGCGCGGAAGTCGGTGGTCAACCCGAGCGCGTAGACGTCGACGTGCGACTCGTCGACCAGTTCGGCGAGCTGGTCGACCTGCCCGGGGGAGAGGAACTGGGCCTCATCGACGATCAGGTAGTCCACCCTGTGCCCGTCGGCCCACCGGTCGCGCACCAGCAGCCGGAGGTCGGTGTGGGTCGAGATCTCGATGGCCGCCCGGCACAGGCCCACGCGCGAGCTGATCTGCGGGGCCGCCGAGCGGTCGCCCTGGGTCACCAGCAGCCCGTGCCGTCCCTGGCGGCTCTGGTTGTGATCGACCTGCAGGGCCAGGGTCGACTTCCCGCAGTCCATCGGCCCGTGGAAGAACCGCAGGTGGGCCGGTGCGGGGTGCCGCCGCCGGTCGCCCGCGGCGGGCACCACCGAGGGCAGCTCGGCCGCCGAGGTGTGCTGGGGGAGGGGAGCGGTGCGGTTCCCGTCGGCGGAGGTCAGCTGGACCGGACCGGTCCCGAGGGTCGTCACAGCTTCTCCGGAGCGGTGTTGCCGGCGGCGACGACGGCCCGGCGCATCGGCAGGGCGGCCAGCGCGATGAAGCCGGCGACGAAGAAGAACACCAGGCTGAAGATAGCCAGCCGGTAGGAGCCGGTCAGCTGGTAGGTCAGTCCGAACGCCAGGGGCCCCAGCCAGCTCGTCCCCCGATCGCTGATCTCGTAGAAGCCGTAGTACTCGGCCTCCTTGCCGGCGGGGATCAGCTGGCTGAACAGCGAGCGCGACAGCGCCTGGGTGCCGCCCTGCACGAGACCGATGACCGCGGCGAGCGCGTAGAACTGCGCGGCCGCCCCCTCCTGGAGGAAGAACGCGGCACCGATGACGCCGATCCAGGCCACGAGGGCGCCCAGGACGACCCGCTTGGCCCCGTACCTACCGGCGAGCCGGCCCAGTCCCAGAGCGCCGGCGATCGCGACGACCTGAACCATCAGGATGGCGCCGGTGAGGACGGACTGCTCAAGCCCCAGTTCCTCGGTGGCGTACACCGCCGACAGCGAGATCACCGTCTGGACGCCGTCGTTGAACAGCAGGTAGGCGCCGAGGAACCAGAGGGTCAACGGGAAGGCCCGCATCTCGCGGAAGGTCCTGGCCAGCTGGCGGAAGCTGCTGCCCGAGCGCGCCGCGGACGCCGCAACGGGGCGGTTGCGCAGCCGGGACACGGTGAAGACGGTGAAGGCGCCCCACCACAGTCCGGCAGTCGCGAGGCAGATCCGCACCGCCTCACCCGTCGTCAGACCCAGGGACTCCGCGCTGAGCACCAGGCCCAGGTGGATGGCCAGCAGGAGCGCTCCGCCGACGTACCCGAACGCCCAGCCGCGGCTGGACACCATGTCGCGCTCGTCCGGGCCGGCCAGGTCGGGCAGCCACGAGTAGTAGACGACCGTGGCGGCACCGAAGCTGATGTTGGCCACGACGAACAGCGCCGCGCCCAGCAGCCAGCGCCCGTCACCGGCGAAGAACAGGCCGGTGGTGGCGAGCGCGCCGATCGCGGCGAAGCCGGCGAGCATCTCGCGCTTGCGGCCGGTCCGGTCGGCGATCGCGCCGGTGAGCGGCAGCACGAGCAGCTGGAGGACGACTGACGCCGACAGCACGTAGGAGAACCAGCTGCCGGCGGCGATAGACAGGCCGAGGAACGACAGCCGCTCGTCGGGACCGGCGGCGTCCTCCGCGATCGCCGTCAGGTACGGACCCAGAAAGACGGTCGTCACCGAGGTGTTGAAGACCGACATGGCCCAGTCGTAGGAGTACCAGCCGAACCGCTCGCGCTTGAGCGCGCGGTCGACCGGTGGCACCGACGGAGCGGCGGGCGCGGTTGAGGTCACCGCGGCAGATTTCCAGCCCGGCCGCGAGCGGTCCAGCACCGCACCGGCGTCGTCACGGGATGCCATCCGGGACGACGCCTCCGGGGAAGGCCGCGACGGCGGTCGTGGGACGGGTCGGGTCGACGAACGCCGGGCCGTCGAGCTCGTCGGCCCGCAGTGGCCGCAGCCCGCGGGTGAGCGCCGCGGCGATGCGCATCCGGGCCCGGCTGGCGTCGCCGACGCGGCCCATCTCCAGGTCGTCGAAGTACACCGGCGGACCGACGTGGACCTTGAGCCGTGGCCGCCGGACGAGCGCCCGCACCAGGGTGCGCAGCTTGCCCTTGTCGTTCCCGTACTGCAGCACCTCGTGCGCGCCCCACTGGCTCACCGGGATCACCGGCACCCGGAGGCCGAGAGCCAGTCGCGCCATGCCGGTGCGACCGCGCTCGGGCCACAGGTCGGGGGCCAGACCGACCCGTCCCTCGGGGTAGGCGACGACGTGGCCACCGTGCACCAGCGCCACCTCCGTGACCCGCACGGCGTGCCGGGCCAGCTCGGTGCCCCGCTCCACCCGGATGGCCCCGGTGCGCTCGAGCAGGGGTCCGGCCACGGGCGCGCCGATGATGCCGCCGGTGGCCATGATCCGCGGCATCACGCCGACCCGGTGGAGGGCGACGGCGACGACGAACGGGTCGAAGTCGCCGATGTGGTTGACGGCCAGCAGCAGCGGCCCTCGGCGCAGCTCAACCGGGATGCTCCCGGTGACCTCCACCCGCCCGAAGATGCTGACCAGCCAGGAGAACCGGCGCAGGACGAGACACCAGAACCACCAGGGCGGGGCGACGGCGATGGCCAGCTCCCGGGCGAACCACTCGGGATCCTCGGGTCGCACGAGCTGGGCCAGGTCCTCCGGCAGGGGAGGGGTGCTGGGGCGCCATCCCAGGACCCGCGCCCGCAGGGTCACCGGCCGGTCCACTGGCCGCGGTTCTCCAGCAACTGGCGGAGCATCGCCGGACGGTCGGTCATGATCCCGTCGACCCCGAGGTCCAGCATGGCTTCCGCCTCGACCGGGTCGTCGACCGTCCACACGTGCACCTTCAGGCCGCGGGCGTGCGCGGCGGCCAGGAACCGCTCGTCGACCAGCGCCCGGCCACCCAGCTGCAGCGGCACCTGGGCACAGCCGGCCTGGATGCGGACGAGCCCCGCGGCCCGGGGAGAGTAGGAGGACAGCCGGAGCGCCGCCACGCCTCGCGGGCCCAGCGACGTGCACACGGCCGGACCGAACAGCCGGCGCGCCGCGGCGATGCGGGCGTCGGAGAAGGAGCCCAGGCAGATTCGGTCGGCCACCGACATGCGACGGACCAGCCGGACGAGGGGAGCGAGCACCCCGGCGGCCTTGATGTCGAGGTTGAACCGGACGTCGGGCCAGGCCGCCAGGAGGTCCTCCAGCCGCACGATCGGCTCCCGACCACCGATCCGGGCCTCGCTCACCTGCGCCCAGGTCAGGGAATCGATCCGGCCGGACTGGCCGGTGACCCGCTCGAGGGTGGGGTCGTGGAAGGCGACCAGGACGCCGTCCGCGGTCACCTGGACGTCGGTCTCCAGGTACTGGTAGCCCATGTCCACGCAGGCCTGGAAGGCAGGCATGGTGTTCTCCAGGTGCTCGATCGCTCCACCGCGGTGGGCCATGGCCAACGGCGTCGGTGCGTCGAGGTAGGCGAACCGCGCGGGGAGCACGCGTCCACGCTAGTGGGGTGCCGGAGCGCCGCTGCAGGACCCCGGTCGGCTCCCGACGGCACACGGCAGCGGTCCTTCCCTCGGCCCGCCAGGGCGTGTCACCCGGCTCTGTCGGCAGCGGCGTCTACCGTCCCCAGGCGTGGCACAGCAGCACGCGTCCGGGAGCACGACCACTCGTCCTGTCGTCCCCCTCCCCAGCCGGGGGAGCGACGAGCAACGGCGCTGCGGGTGGTGCCGCCGGGTCCTGCCCGAGCAGGGGTCGGTGGGCCGGCCTCGGTTGTACTGCGGCCAGGCGTGCCGCCAGCGCGCCTACGAGCAGCGGGCGGCCACTCAGAAGGCCGGGCTGCCCGGTGACGTCGTCCTCGTGTCCCGCGCCGATCTGGACGGGTTGCAGGACCGGCTGTACCAGCTGCGCTGCGCCCTCGAGGACGTGCAGACCATGCTCACCGAGAAGCCCACGAAGGCAGAGCTCGAGCGCTCGCTGGCCGACCTGGTGCGTTCCACCGGGCGCCTCGACCGGCTCTGGGTCACCGAGCGCTCGAGCTGATCGCCTGGGATCAGTCCGGGTCCTGCGTGTCGTCGTCGGTGTTCTGGCCGGTCTGCCGGTTGCTGTTGTCGGGCAGGTCGCCCTGCTCCTCGCTGCCCGGGTCGTTGCCGCTGGTGTTTCCCGTGTCGTCGCTGGTTCCGTCATTGCGGTCCAGGCCGGCCGGATCCCCGCATGCGGTCAGCGTGGCCCCGCCCCCGAACAACGCCAGGGCGGCCAGCAGGGCGGCGAGCGGTCGTCTGATCTGCATGACTCGACCCTACGAACACCCGCGCACCGGCGCCCGTCGAACCGCCTGGACCCAGGTAATTACGTCACGGTTACGTAATTACCCGGGTCCAGGCGGACGAGGGGAGTGGTCGGTCGGGACGAACGGAGGGCATTCGGATGGGCGATCAGCGACCAGCGGCGTCGCCGCGAACCGACCATCAAGATCATCGACGGCAAGATCAACTTTGCGGGGGAGTCGGGGACCGGTCCGGAAGGCAGCGGAGCTCGGCGCGGGTGCCGATCCGCCGCGGCAGGACTCGGAGCGTCGGGCGAACTCGGAACGACGGCGCGCGTAGGTCTGAGCCAGTACACCGGAGCGCGTGGACGTCGTGCAGGCAGACGCAGGAAACTCGCGTCCAAGCCGGCATGAGGTGCAAGATCACCGACCCCTCCTCGCCGCCTGCACATAACGCCGATAATCAACGTTATGTCAACTCGCGCGGCGGACGACCTGGGTACCTGCTGCTGAGCCCATCCACGCGGGAGACGATGACCGCATGCCTGTTGCCTGGACGCACGTCGGCCGCTTCTGGACCAACGGCGAGCCGTTCCTGGCGCTGGACGAGGACCTCCTCCCGGCCTGGCACGGCTTGTCCGGTCAGGCCTACGAGGCGCTGGTCCCGCACCTGACCTACGAGCTCACCAGCATCCCGGTGGGCGCCGGCTCGGCCGCGGTCGTCCTGACCGATCCGGAGATCAGCGACGAGGGCTGGCTGGAGGTGTTCCGCGCCCACGACGGGAGCATCGCGGTGGTCCAGGTGAACGCCGAGGACTACCGCGGCGTGCTGGAGCTGGCCCTGCGCTACCCGACGACGGGCGACCAGCAGGGCGACGCCGTGACGGTGACCAGCGGCCGGCTGGCGTTCGTGAGCGCCGCCCTCGACGGTACCGGGGACGACGGGGCGCTCCTCATGCCCGAGTCCCCCGGGCCCACGCCGTCGTCCGACGCCGACGTGCCCGACGACGGCAGCCCCCTGCTCGTCGTCCCGCCCGGCAGCTTCCGGCTGTCGGTCCTCTGGCGCACCGAGCTCACCGAGGACGCCGTCTTCGCACGCTGGTTGTTCACCCGCACCGACCGGTGAGTTCCGTTCCGGGCAGGGGTCCTACCCGCATCCACCCCTCTCCCCCGGAGGTCCCCGTGCCCGGCACTGTCAGCGCGATCATCGTCACCCCCGACATCGAACGGCTGCGGTCGTCCTACGTCGGCCTGCTCGACGCCACCGAGCAGGAACGCTTCCCCGGGCACGGGCCGCTGTTCTACCTGGGTCTCGGCGTCGGCGACTCGCGGCTGGGCCTGCCCGCCGACGCCGCGGTGCAACCGGGCAGGCCCGGCCGGGTGCTTCTGAGCATCGACATGCCCGACGTCGACGCGCTCCTCCCCCGTGTCCAGGACCTCGGCGGCCAGGCACCGGCACCGGCACCGTCGAACGATCTGCCGTGGGGGCAGCGCGTCGCGCACATCACCGATCCCGACGGCAACGCGCTCAACGTGACCCAGCAGCTGGACGCCGCTCCGCCGGTTCCGCCGGCGATGTACGGGTAGCGGTCGGAAGACGATCCGACCGCGAGGAGAAGCGATGAGCGACCAGCGCCCCGACACCGGCGAGCGGAACGAGCCCGGCGGCACCCCGTCCCCCGGCCCGGATAACCTGACCGAGCGCCCCCTCTCCCCCGGCGACGACGGCTTCGCGAAGGCCGTGCCCGGCGCCTACGAGGCCGACGAGGCGGAGCAGGAGCGCGGCAAGGCGGTCAAGCCGGGCAACTAGGCCGAGCCCGGCACCTGGCCGCGCCGGGTCCTGCCCTGCAGCCACCATTGCAGCCGCGCGGTGATCCACGGCAGCATCACGAAGACCATGATCGGTGTGAGGACCGCGGTCATCACGAGGACCCGCAGGATCACGTGCACGTCGGCCAGGGCGGCGCCGAGGGTCACGGTGGCCAGCAGGTTCAGCGGGAAGAACACCAGCCAGATCGTGATGGACTGCTTCCACCGGGCCGGCGCGGCGGGAGCCGGGGCGGCGCCGACCTCCTCGGCGACGGGCGAGTCGAACCAGCTCTCGATGCCGGTGCGGCGCTCGGTGCGGGTCACCTCGGCCAGCCCCTGGGCCGACCGCAGCCACCACTGCCGCTCCGCGGACGCCTCCCAGCCGGACAGGGCCGTGTGATCGGCGAAGCGGGCGAGCATGTGCCACTCGTCGGCATCGCGGCGGGACCGCACCCAGCCGCCACCCAGGAATCCGGGAAAGGTCTCGGCCATGCTGAGGCCGGCGCGGATCCACGCCGTCATCTCGCGCGCGTGCGCCGGGTCGGCGCGCCGCGTGAAGGACACCGTCACCGGAAGGTCGTCCCGGAGCACGGTGGTGGGGGTCGTCATCGCTCAAGCATCCGGCGTGGGCAGCCGATGCGCGTCCCCGGAGGCGGTGTGAGGCGCGCCTCGTGACCGACACGGTTGCCGCTCCCCCGGTCCTCCCAGGCATGTGCGGTTGACTGCCGGACGTGGAGGTCCTCGGCCGGTTCTGGACGCGCGTCACCGCGACGGTGCCGGACCTGTCGACGACGGTGCTGCTGGCCACCGCGGCCGTGGCGGCGGTGCTGGTCCTCTCCCCCGCCCTGTGGCGTCCGGCCCGCAACGTCGTCACGATCGCCCACGAGGGCGCGCACGGCCTGGTCGCCCTGGCGGCCGGGCGGCGCCTGGCCGGCATCCGCCTGCACTCCGACACCTCCGGCCTGACCGTCTCGGCCGGTCGCCCCACCGGGCTGGGCATGGTGCTGACGTGCGCCGCCGGCTACACCGGGCCGGCCCTGTTCGGCCTGGGCGCGGCCGCGCTCCTCGGGGCCGGGCACGCCGTCGGATTGCTGTGGGCGCTCCTCGGCCTCCTGGCGCTGCTGCTGGTGCAGATCCGCAACTGGTACGGAATGTGGTCGGTCCTCGTCACCGGCGGCATCCTCTTCGCCGCCACGTGGTGGCTTCCCCCGGACGGGCAGGCCGCCTTCGCCGCGCTGGCCACCTGGTTCCTGCTGCTCGCCGCTCCCCGCGCCGTCCTCGAGCTGCAGGCCGCGCGCCGGCGACGGTCGGCCTCGGACTCCGATGCCGACCAGCTGGCCCGGCTCACGCCCTTCCCGGCGCTGTTCTGGGTGGCGTTCTTCCTGCTCGTCGACGTCGGTGCGCTCGTTCTGGGCGCGAGGTGGTTGCTCGGCTGAACCACCGACTAGATCAGTCCGCTGTTGGGGATAACGGTCGTAGCCGACGACGACGGCACCGGGGCGTCGCTCTGCGGCTGCTCCTCGTGCTGCCCGCCTGCTGCTGGCGCCGTCCAGCGCGGGAAGGACCTCCAGAGCGGGAGGAGGCGCCGCCGGGTTCAGCGCGAGGTGGGGCGGGACCGCCGCTGGGGCTCGCGGCCGGGCGGTTGGGTGACCGGCTCCACCGCGAGCGGCGGCGGCACGTCGAGCACCAGGTCGGCGTGGTCCACGGTCACCTGCCGGCCGTGGTGGCGGATCGGCAGCGGATCACCGTCCACCAACCGGTAGGTGGCCCGGCCCGGCTCCACGGTGACGGTCAGCTTGCGGCCGCGGTACACCACCCGGAACCGCAGGCGCGTGATCCGCTCCGGCAGCCGTGGCGCGAAGGTCAGCTCCCCCCCGTGGTCGCGGAGACCCCCGAAGCCGGCGACGGCGACGGTCCACCCGCCGGCCAGCGATGCGATGTGCAGCCCGTGCCCCGAGTTGTGGTGCAGGTTCTGCAGGTCGGTCAGAGCGGCCTCGGCCCAGTACTGGTGGGCGAGCTCCAGGTGACCGGTCTCCGCGGCGACGACGGCCTGCTGGGTGGCCGACAGCGAGGAGTCCCGCGTGGTGCGGGGCTCGTAGTAGGCGAAGTCGGCGATCTTCTCCTCGAGGGTGAACGCATCGCCGCGCAGGTGCAGCGCCATCACCAGGTCTGCCTGCTTCACCACCTGCGTCCGGTAGATCTCGAAGTAGGGGTAGTTCAGCAGCAGCGGGTACTTCCCCCGCGGCGTGCCCGCGAAGTCCCACTCCTCGTGGTGGGTGAACCCGTCGGACTGCATGTGCACGCCACGCTGGGTGTCGTAGGGCACCGCCATGAGCGACGCCGCCCGCAGCCACTCCGCCACCTCGTCGTCGGTGATCCCCAGGCGGGCCGCGACCTCGGGCTGGCGCCGCACCGCCTCGGCCGCCTCCCGCAGGTTCCGCTGCGCCATGAGGTTCGTGTAGACGTTGTTGTCGACCACGGCGGTGTACTCGTCGGGACCGGTGACGCCGTCGATGCGGAAGCCGTGCTCGGCGTCGAAGTGGCCCAGGGAGGCCCACAGCCGCGCCGTCTCCAGCAGCAGCTCGGCGCCGTAGTCGCGGTCGAAGGACTCGTCCAGGGTGGCGTGGTGGTACCGGATGACGGCGTCGGCGATGTCGGCGTTGATGTGGAAGGCCGCCGTCCCCGCCGGCCAGTACCCCGACGTCTCCTCGCCGCGGATCGTCCGCCACGGGAAGGCCGCGCCGCGCAGCCCGAGCACACGCGCGCGGTCGCGCGCCAGGCCCAGCGTCGAGTGCCGCCAGATCAGCGCGTCGCGGACCGCGTGCGGCGCGGTGTAGGTGAGGACCGGCAGCACGTAGGTCTCGGTGTCCCAGAACGTGTGGCCGTCGTACCCCGGCCCGGTGAGCCCCTTGGCGGGGATCGCCTGCCGCTCGGCGCGCAGCCCGGCCTGCAGGACGTGGAACATGCCCACCCGGACGGCCTGCTGCAGCTCGTCGTCGCCCTCGATCTCGACGTCGGCCTCGTCCCAGTGCTGGGCCAGCAGCTCGCGCTGCTCGCGCAGCAGCCGGTCGAAGCCGGCGAGCTTCGCGGTCGACAGCGCCGCCTCCACCTGGTCGCGCAGGGCCGGGGCCGACCGGCGCGAGGACCAGCCGTAGGCCAGGAACTTCACCAGGGTCAGGGAGCCACCGGGCGGGATGCGAGCGGCGAGGGAGTACCGGGCCAGGTCGCCGGCGGCCTCGGCGTCCTCCGTGCCGCTGTCGGGGATCTCGATGACGTGGTCCATGCCGGCGGCCACCCGCAGTCTGCTGCGCTTGGTGTGGTGCACCAGCACCGCCCTGCGACCGCGCGCGGCCGCCAGCTCGCACTGCAGCGGATTGGCGAGCGCGGCCGCGGCCCGCGGGTCGTCGTCGTGGGCCGCCATGCCGTCCTCGTTGGCCAGCAGGTCCGACTGCAGGGCGACGTAGAGGTCGCCCAGGTCGTCGACCACCTCGACCTTGTACTCGACGGCGGCGATCGAGCGGCGGACGAGCGACACCAGCCGGGTGCTGGTCACCCGGACCGTGCGCCCACCGGGCGAGCGCCATTCCGTGGCCCGGCGGAGCACGCCGGCGCGCAGGTCGAGGGTCCGCTGGTGCTCGATGATCTCGCCGTAGGTGAGGTCCAGCGGTGAGTCGTTCACCAGCAGCCGGATCAGCTTGCCGTCGGTGACGTTCACGACCGTCTGTCCCATCTCGGGGAACCCGTAGCCGGCCTCGGCATAGGGCAGCGGCCGTTCCTCGAAGAAGCCGTTGAGGTAGGTGCCCGGCACGGCGACCGGCTCCCCCTCCTCGAACGAGCCGCGCATGCCGATGTGGCCGTTGGCGAGCGCGAACACCGACTCGTGGACGCCGAGGGAGCCGTGGTCCAGCCCCACCTCGGTCAGTGCCCAGGGCTCGATGGGGAAGACGGCGCGGCCCTCGGTCACGAAGCGCCCAGCAGCTGGTCGAGGTCGGTCACGACGACGTCGGCGCCCGAGGAGGCCAGCTCGTCGGCCTGGCCCACCCGGTCGACGCCCACGACGAAGGCGAAGCCTCCCGCGCGCCCGGCGGCGACACCGGCCAGCGCGTCCTCGAACACCACGGCCTCCCCCGGCTGCACGCCCAGCGCGCGGGCGCCCGCGAGGAAGGTGTCCGGCGCCGGCTTGCCGCGCAGGCCGTCGCGGGCGGCGACGACGCCGTCCACCCGGGCGTCGATCAGGTCGGCGAAGCCGCCGGCGGCCACCACCTGCTCCCCGTTGGCAGACGCGGTGACCACCGCGGTGGCCAGCCCCGCCTGCTTGACCGCACGCAGGTACCGGACCGAGCCCTCGTAGACCTCCACGCCGTGCTCGTCGAGCTCGCGCAGCACCAGTTCGTTCTTGCGGGTGGCCAGGCCCTGCACCGTGGCGGCGTCCGGGGCGTCCCCGGCGGACCCCTCCGGCAGCGTCAGGCCCCGCCCGGCGAGGAAGTCGCGGACGCCGTCGGCGCGCGGCTTCCCGTCGACGTAGCGGTTGTAGTCCTCCTGCGAGAACGCCGGCTGGGCGGGATCAGTGGTGCGCAGGAACTCGTCGAACGTGCGCTTCCACGCCGCCATGTGCACGGTGGCGGTGCGTGTCAGCACGCCGTCGAGGTCGAAGAGGCAGGCGCGGACGCCGTCTGGCAGACCGAGTTCTCGCGGAGAGGGCACGGCGCGACGCTACCGGCGCACGGCGGTGCGCACGTGTCGGAGCAGCCACGGGGAAGTGACGGCGGGACCGGCGCCGACGGGCGCCCCTCTCCCCCGCTGCCTAGGGTCGCTGCGGGGACGGCGACCCGCAGCCGAGCGGCGCCTCCCGACGACCGACCGAGAGGACTCCCATGGCCGACCGGCCCACCCCACCGAACCCCTATGACTTCCTGCCGCAGGTGCCCGGCTTCACCGTCGCCAGCACCGACGTCAGCGACGGCCAGGTCCTGCCCCTGCCGCACGTCAGCGGCGTCATGGGGGCCGGCGGCGAGGACCGTTCACCGCAGCTGTCGTGGTCCGGTTTTCCCGAGGGCACGAAGAGCTTCGCCGTCACGGTGTACGACCCCGACGCGCCCACGGCCAGCGGCTTCTGGCACTGGGCGGTGGCCAACCTCCCCGCCTCGACCACCGAGCTGCCCTCGGGTGCGGGCGACAAGGACGCCCCGCAGCTGCCCGCGGGTGCGCTCCAGCTGCGCAACGACGGCGGCTTCGCCGGCTACGTGGGCGCCGCTCCGCCGGCCGGGCACGGCCCGCACCGCTACTTCGTGGTGGTGCACGCGGTGGACACCGAGACGCTGGACGTCGACGCCGACACCACCCCGGCGGTCCTGGGCTTCAACCTGTTCTTCCACACGCTGGCCCGCGCCACCCTGGTCCTCACCTACGAGGAGAACTGAGCGGCACCGTCCTCCCCGGCATCGACGGGGAGGACGGTCACCCGGGCAGTTCGGCCACGCAGGTCGTGGCCAGGCGGGCGAAGCCGACGCGCTCGTAGACGCGGGCGACGTCGTCGTCGCCCGCGGCGAGGAACACCAGGTCGGCGGTCTCCCGGGCGTGCTCGACCAGCGCGGAGGCGATCCCGGCACCCAGGCCCCGTGCCCGCAGGCGCGGCAGGGTGGCGACGCCGACGATCTCGCTGACCTCGGTGCCACCGATATCGATGGGCTGGTGCGAGCCGACCGCCACGGGCTGCCCGTCCTCGAGGGCCACCATCATGACGGTGCGGCCGGCCCCGATCCGTTCGCGCAGGGCGGCGGTGCGTGCGCGCGCCTCCGGTGAGGTGTCCAGCGGCGCCTCGTGCACGTCGGCCCGGCCGCCGGGGTGGGCGAAGGCGACATCGGCGACGCGCTGGTACTCCGGCAGCTGCGGGTCGTCGGCGCCGACGAGGAACAACCGGACGCCGGCCGGTAGCACGAGGTCGACCGGGTCGTCGGCCACGAGCAGCGGGAGCTCCTCGATCGGCATGCCGGCCGCGCGGACCGCGGCCGCCATCTCCGGCGAGCACTCGGGGATCCACTCCAGCGCCGCCGGCAGCCCCGCCCCCCGCTGCAGCTCGACCGCCGCGCGCACGTCCTCGACAGTGACCGGCTTCCCGCCGTCGCGGGCCGGCCGCGCCGGGTACGGCCAGGCCGGGTCGGCGAGGGGGACGTCCAGCGCACCGGCTCGCTCGAGGCGCGCGTCGGGCAGCGGCGCGGCGGCGAAGTAGCGCTCGATGCACTCGAGCGGCCCCGGGCGGGAAGACACATCAGAACCCTAGACGCGTCCGGGCCCGGGCGGGTCCCCCCGGCGCCCGTCCCGGGACCCGTGCCCACCCGCCCGGGTGACCCGCGCGCAGGTCATCGGCGGTCGGGACGGCACGATGGGTGCCGTGACGGCAGGGACACGCGGCTCCATATCGCCCTACGCGGTGTTCGACCGCGCCTCGTGGCGGGCGCTCGCGGCCGGTGACCGCCTGCCGCTCGACCAGGCCGAGCTGGAGTCGCTCGCGTCGCTGGGCGACCGGATCGACCTCGACGAGGTGGCCACCGTCTACCTGCCCCTCGCCCGGCTGCTGGACCTGCACGTGGCCGCCGGCCGCCGGTTGTGGGCGGCGCAGAGCGAGTTCCTCGGCGACTCGACCGCCAAGGTGCCGTTCGTCGTCGCCGTGGCGGGCAGCGTCGCCGTGGGGAAGAGCACGACCTCGCGGCTCCTGCAGACGCTCCTCGCCGCCGGTCCCGGGTCCCCCCGGGTCGACCTGGTCACCACCGACGGGTTCCTGCTGCCCAACGCCGTCCTGGCGGAGCGCGGCCTGCTCGGGCGCAAGGGCTTCCCGGAGAGCTACGACCGGCGGGCGCTGCTTCGCTTCCTCGCCGACGTGAAGTCCGGCCGCGAGGAGGTCGTGGCGCCCGTGTACGACCACCAGTCCTACGACGTCGTCGCCGGACAGGTGCAGGCGGTGGACCGACCCGACATCCTCGTGGTGGAGGGGCTGAACGTGCTCCAGGCCGGGCGCCGGACCGACGGGTCGGCGCCCGAGGTGTTCCTGTCGGACTTCTTCGACTTCTCCGTCTACGTCGACGCCGCGGAGAGCGACATCCAGCGCTGGTACGTCGAGCGCTTCCAGGCCCTGCGCCGGACCGCGTTCCAGGACACCTCCGCGTACTTCCACCGCTTCGCCGGGCTCTCCGAGGACGAGGCGCGCGAGACCGCGCTGAGCATCTGGTCGGCGGTCAACGGGCCGAACCTCCGGGACAACATCGCGCCCACCCGGTCGCGCGCCCGGCTGGTGCTGCAGAAGGCCGCCGACCACTCCGTGCGCCGGGTCCTGCTGCGCAAGCTCTGACCCGGCGGCCGTCGGCCGAGGCGACACGCCGAGGGCGACCGGGCGATCCACGCGTCGCCGGTCCCCGCCATGGCAGGACCTGACGACTCCTTCGGGGGATCAGGTGATCCGAATCACGTGACTTGGAGCACCTGGCGTGCCGACACTGGGTGAGACGCGTAAGCGTTCATGTACACCTAGTGACTGCCGGCTTCCCCCGGCCGAACGGAAGTGACCGCCATGTGCGCACACCGCAGCCCCTGCCCCGAGGCCACCAGCGAGGCCCGTGACCTCGCCGCCGTGGTCAGCAGCCACCCCGAGCAGGGGTGGCGGCTGCTCTGCAACGGCGTCGTCCTGTTCGACGACGACGGCGAGCTGCTCCCCGACGGCCGCGCGTTCAGCGACCACCACGTGTGGCTGGCCCCGGACCTCGTCAGCGCCTGAGAAGACCCGGCCGTCCCGCCGCCTCCTGTGCGGCGCGCTCCACCCGGTCGCGGTACTCCTGCCACCAGGCGGCGTCGTGCTCGGGCAGGTTGTCGCCGACCCACTGGTTGCCGACGACGCCGTCGATGAGCTCCCGCACGATGTCGACGTGCCCGGCGTGCCGGTGGGTCTCGGCGATGACGTGGACCAGGACGCGGTGCAGGGTCACCTGACTGCCACCGTCGGGCCCCCACCACGGGACCCGGCCGACCGCGTCGATCGGCAGCTCGGCGACGGCGGCATCGGTCTGCGCCCACGCGCGGCGATAGCCCTCGAGGATCGCCTCGCGCGACTCCTCCGCGGTGGCCCACATGTCGACGTTGTCCTCGGCGTCGTCGTCGAACCACGGGTGCGCGAGGCCGACCGGGCGTCCGAACGGAACGCTGAAGTAGCCCACCTCGACCAGCGCCACGTGCTTGATCACGCCCAGCACGTTCGTGCCCGTCGGTGTCAGCGGGCGCCGGACGTCGTGCTCGGACAGACCGTCGGCCTTGAGCAGGAGCACGTCGCGGCCCTCCTGCAGGTAGTCCCTGAGGTCGGCCTTGAGCTGGTCCCCGCCGGTCATGACGGGCAGCCTCCCACGAGGCGCCGACAGAACGGTCGTTACCGCGCGGCCCCCACCACGTCGGCCGCCGTGCCCAGGTCGTCGGGCGCCCCCTGGGCGGGGCCGGGCACGGTGCTCGGCACCTCACGCGGCTCCGGATCGGCGAAGGCCTCCGGCGGCGGGCACGAGCAGACCAGGTTCCGGTCGCCGTAGGCCTGGTCGATCCGCCGCACCGGGCTGAGATAGCCACGCCCCTTCAGCGCCGGGACCGGGTAGACGGCCTCGCTCCGGGGATAGGGCCGACCCCACTCCCCCGCCACCATCGCGAGCGTGTGCGGGGCGTTGCGCAGCGGATTGTCCTCCCGGTCGTACTCCCCCGTGGCCACCTTCTCGATCTCGCCCCGGATGTGCACCATGGCGTCGACGAAGCGGTCGAGCTCGGCCTTGTCCTCGCTCTCGGTCGGCTCGACCATCAGCGTTCCGGCCACCGGGAAGCTCATCGTCGGCGCGTGGAAGCCGAAGTCGATGAGCCGCTTGGCGATGTCGTCGTTGGTGACGCCGGTGGCCTTGGTGAGCGGGCGGATGTCGAGGATGCACTCGTGGGCGACGAGCCCGTTCCCGCCGGTGTAGAGCACCGGGAAGTGCTCCCGCAGCCGGGCGGCCAGGTAGTTCGCGCCCAGGATGGCGTGCTGGGTCGCCCGGGTGAGCCCGTCGGGGCCCATCAACCGCATGTAGGCCCACGAGATCGGCAGGATGTCCGCCGATCCCCACGGGGCCGACGAGACGACCGGGCCGGTGTTGCCGGTGTCCACGACCGGGTGGCCCGGAAGGAACGGCACGAGGTGCTCCCGGACGCCGATGGGGCCCACCCCGGGCCCGCCGCCGCCGTGCGGGATGCAGAAGGTCTTGTGCAGGTTCAGATGGCTGACGTCGGAGCCGAAGCGGCCGGGGCGCGCGAGCCCGACCATGGCGTTGAGGTTCGCGCCGTCCACGTAGACCTGGCCGCCGGCGTCGTGCACCGCCCCGCAGATCTCCTGGATGTCGACCTCGAACACCCCGTGCGTCGACGGGTAGGTGATCATCAGCGCGGCCAGCCGGTCGGCGTGCTGCTCCACCTTCGCGCGAAGGTCCGCGACGTCGACGTTGCCGGCCTCGTCGCAGGCCACGACGACCACGCGCATGCCGGCCATCACGGCGCTGGCCGCGTTGGTGCCGTGGGCCGAGCTCGGGATCAGGCAGACGTCGCGCTGCTCGTCCCCGCGCGATCGGTGGTAGCCGCGGATCGCCAGGAGACCGGCGAACTCGCCCTGGGATCCGGCGTTGGGCTGCACGCTCACCGCGGCGTAGCCGGTGACCTCGGCCAGACCGGCGCAGAGCTCGTCGATCAGCTGCCGGTAGCCGCGGGCCTGCTCGGCCGGCGCGAAGGGATGCAGGTTCGCGAACTCCGGCCAGGTGATGGCGGCCATCTCGGTGGCGGCGTTGAGCTTCATCGTGCACGAGCCCAGCGGGATCATCGTGCGGTCCAGCGCCAGGTCCTTGTCGCTGAGCGATCGCAGGTACCGCAGCATCGCCGTCTCGGAGCGGTGCGCGGAGAAGACCGGGTGGGTGAGGAACGGCGTCCGGCGGCGCAGCTCGTCGGGCAGCGCGACCGCGCCGGCGTCGTCGAGGGCCGCGTCGTCCACGGCGACGCCGAACGCCTCGGCGACCGATCGCAGGGTCGCCGGCGTCGTCGTCTCGTCGCAGGCGACCTGCACGGTGTCGGCGTCGACCTGCCAGAGGTTGATCCGCCGCTCGGCGGCTGCCGCGACCACCTCGGCCGCGCGGCCGGGCACCGACACCTGGATCGTGTCGAAGAACTGCTCGTGCGCCAGCGCGAGCCCGCCGGCGCGCAGCCAGCCGGCCAGCACGGTGGCGCTGCGGTGCACCCGGGCAGCGATCGCGGTGAGGCCGTCGGGCCCGTGGTAGACGGCGTAGGCGCCGGCCATGACGGCCAGCAGCACCTGGGCGGTGCAGATGTTGCTGGTCGCCTTCTCGCGACGGATGTGCTGCTCGCGGGTCTGCAGGGCCAGCCGGTAGGCGACGTCGCCGTCGGCGTCCAGGGAGACGCCGACGAGGCGTCCGGGCAGCTGGCGGGCCAGTCCTTCGCGCACCGACAGGTAACCGGCGTGCGGACCGCCGTAGCCCATGGGGACGCCGAAGCGCTGGCTGGTGCCGCAGGCGACGTCGGCGCCCCACTCCCCCGGTGCCTCCAGCAGCGTCAGGGCGAGCAGGTCGGCGGCGACGACGACGGACGCGCCGGCCTCGTGTGCGGCAGCGGCCAGGGCCCGGTGGTCGCGGACGGCGCCGCTGGCGCCCGGGTAGGACAGCAGGACGCCGAACGCGCCGGCCTCGGGCAGGTCGGTCGGCCAGCCGGCGGACAGGTCGGCGACGTGCAGCCCGATACCCAGCGGCTCGGCGCGGGTCCGCAGCACCCCGAGGGTCTGCGGCAGCGTGTCGGCGTCCACGACGAACACCGCGTCCGGCTTCGCGCGCCCGGCGCGGCGCACCAGGGTCATCGCCTCCGCGGCGGCGGTCGCCTCGTCGAGCATGGAGGCGCCCGCGACGTCCAGGCCGGTGAGGTCGGCGACCGTCGTCTGGAAGTTGATCAGCGCCTCGAGCCGGCCCTGGCTGATCTCGGGCTGGTAGGGCGTGTAGGCGGTGTACCAGGCCGGGTTCTCCAGCACGGTGCGCTGGATGACCGGCGGCGTGACGGTGCCGGCGTAGCCGAGCCCGATCATCGAGGTGAACACCGCGTTGGCCGCCGCGCGCTCGCGGAGCAGCGCCAGGACCGCGGCCTCGTCCTGCGCCGGGGGCAGCGCCAGCGGCTCCCGGTCCCGCACGCCCTCGGGGACGCAGGCGTCGACGAGTGATTCCAGGGACTGGTGCCCGACGACCTCCAGCATCGCGGCGGTGTCACCGGGGCGCGGGCCGATGTGCCGGCCGATGAACGATCCCGCGGGGTCCAGGGCGTTCAGTGAGGGCAGCGGCGCGGGCACGTCAGCGCGGAGGGTCACTGTCCCGACGCTACCAGCGCCGCGCACACCCACCGGGACGGCCGAAGGGCCCTCCCCGCAGCGCGGGGAGGGCCCTTCGGAGACGAGGAGTCAGGCGGTGGCGGCCCGGCGGCGACGGCGCATGGAGAGCTCGTCGTCCGACGGCACCACCTGGCCGCCGTCGATGCGTTCGGCGGGCAGCTCGGCGAGCTCACCGGAGAGCTCGCGCAGCGCGCCGGAGACGGCGATGCCGAAGACACCCTGCCCGCCGGCCAGCAGGTCGACGACCTCCTCGGCGGAGGTGCACTCGTAGACCGTGGCGCCGTCGGAGAAGAGCGTGACGTTGGCCAGCTCCTTCACCCCGCGCTGGCGGAGGTGGTCGACGGCCTTGCGGATGTTCTGCAGCGAGACGCCGGTGTCCAGCAGCCGCTTGACGACCTTGAGCACCAGGATGTCGCGGAAGGAGTACAGCCGCTGGGTGCCCGAGCCGGTGGCGCTGCGGACCGAGGGTGCCACGAGCCCGGTTCGGGCCCAGTAGTCCAGCTGGCGGTAGGTGATGCCGGCGGCGGAGCACGCGGTCGGGCCGCGGTAGCCAACCAGGTCGGAGTCGGCATCGTCGTACGACGGCGCCCCGACGGCGGCGTCGCTGAACAGCTGACCCTGGGAGCCGTTGTCCTGGTCGCTCACGCTCAGCGTCCTCCTCATCCCGCCGCGAGTTGCAGCAGGTCGACGGCCCGCACCCGGGAGACCAGGTGTCACACCGTTGTTGTCCGCCGACGGTAAGCCGGGCCGGGGGGCCGGTCAACTGAGCGGGACGGCGTGTCGGGACCGCTCACTCATTTCGAGTGATGATCCGTCGCCAGCTGCCGATAGGAAGTGGTTGGGCTCCGGCAGGTGAGGTGCTGGAACGGCCCCGCTGCAGGGACCCGCCGCCAGCGTTCGAGTGGCGGGGGCAGCGGGGTCCTTCTTCAGGCGGGGCCGCCGCCGGACCCGGAGCCCGCCCCGAAGTCCTCCGGGGAGATCTGGTCGAGGAACTCGCGGAACTTCTCGACCTCGTCCTCCTGCTCGTCGGGGATCTCGATGCCGACCTCGTCGAGGAGGTCCTCGGCGCCGTAGATGGGAGCTCCGGTGCGGACGGCCAGCGCGACGGCGTCCGACGGACGGGCGCTGACGATCCGGTCGTCGCCGAACACCAGCTCGGCGATGTAGATGCCGTCGCGCATCTCGGTGATGTTGACCGCCTCCAGCTCAGCGCCCAGCGTGCGCACGACCTCGCGCAGCAGGTCGTGGGTCATCGGGCGGGCCGGGCGGACGCCCTGCTGCTCGAACGCGATCGCGGCGGCCTCGACCGCGCCGATCCAGATGGGCAGGTACCGCTCACCCTGCGTCTCCTTGAGCAGCAGGATGGGCTGGTTGCCCGGCAGTTCGACGCGGACGCCGACGACTCGAAGCTCCTGCACGGTGCGGCTCCTCGGCTGCGGCCCGGGGTCGGGCGGAACGGTCTGGTCAGACGGCCGGTCACGGGTCGGGACGTCGATCGGGCTCGGGCGGCGACGTCCCCACGGTACGCCCGGTCAGGGCCGCAGGAGGTCCCGCAGGCGCGTCTCGAGCAGTGCCGTGTGCAACTGCGCGGACAGCGCCGCGAGTTCCCCCAGCTTCTCGGTGGCGCGGGCCCGCGCTTCCTCCGACCGCGCCCGCAGGACCGGCGCCACGAGCTGCTCGACGAGCCCGGCCTCGCGCTCCACGGCGCTCCGGTAGACGCGCAGGTGCCGAGGCTCGATCCCGTGCCGGGCCAGTCCCGCGGCTGCCCGGGCGATGGGCAGGTCGCCGGCGGGGTGCCGGCCGTCGGCGTCGGTGGACAGCAGACCGAACTGCACGCAGTCGGCCAGCTGGTCGGGCTCCAGGCCGGCGGCGCGGGCGAACTGGTCCGCGGTGAGCGGAGCCTCCTCCCCCTCCCCCGTCGACGCCGGCGGGAGCGGAGTCGCGCCGCCGGTGCCGGGGAGCTCCTCGCCGCGGTCCAGCGCGTCGAGGTGGTCCTTGATGACGCGCAGCGGGAGGTAGTGGTCCCGCTGCGCGGTCAGCACGTAGCGCAGTCGGCTCACGTCGGCCCGGGAGAACTTCCGGTACCCCGACGGCGTGCGCTGCGGGTGGACCAGGTCCTCGGACTCGAGGTAGCGGATCTTGCTGATCGTCACGTCGGGGAAGTCGTCGCGAAGAACAGCCAGCACCTCACCGATGGTCAGGCGTGGCGTGTGCTGGTCGGCGGCGTCCCCGAGCGCACGGTCGCGCTCGGGCACGCCCACTAGCGAGCGGCCGGCTCGCCGGTGCGCGGGCCGGTGAGGTAGACGAGCCGGAACTTGCCGATCTGCACCTCGTCACCGCCCGCCAGGTTCGCGACGTCGACCGGCTCGCGGTTGACGTAGGTGCCGTTGAGGCTGCCGACGTCGTGCACGGAGAAGCCGCCGCCCTCGCGGTGGAACTCGACGTGCCGGCGGCTGACCGTGACGTCGTCGAGGAAGATGTCGCTGTCGGGGTGCCGACCGGCCGTGGTGACGTCCTGGTCGAGCAGGAAGCGGCTGCCGGCGTTCGGGCCGCGCTTGACCACCAGCAGGGCGGAGCCCGCCGGCAGCGACTCGACGGCGCCGGCGTGCACGTCGGCGGCCTCGGTGGCCTCGGGCTGGTCGCCCGAGTCCTCCCCGCCGACCTTGGGGATCACGCTGGTCGCGTCGCCGACGCGCTCGGAGGCCAGCGCCGCACCGCACTGCGCGCAGAAGCGACTGCCCTCGGGGTTCTCGTGGCCACATCGAGTGCAGTGCACGTTGCGTCTCCTCCGGTGCGAGGGGCCCGCCGCGGGGCCTCGGAACGGGCCGCGGGCGGCCGGCTGACGGCGGGCCGGTCAGCCCGTCGTGGGTCGGCCACCGCAGGTGGCGGCGGACCGTTGGTCATGGAACCAGTCGGTCGACCCGAGGGTCAACCGGATGTGCCGGGTGGGACGAGCCGGTCTCCCGGGGGGACCCCGAGCTCTCGTCCCAGCGCGATCATAGTGATCGATGCCGGGAGTCAGCCTCCCGGCGGGCCGGTCACGAACCCTCGACCAGCGCCTGGTAGGCGGCGGCGTCGAGCAGCTGACCCACCGGGTCGCCACCCTCCCCTGGAACCGCGATCTCCACCAGCCAGCCGTCGCCGTACGGATCGCTGTTGAGCGTCTCCGGCGCGTCGGCGAGCCGCTCGTTCACCGCGGCCACGACACCGGCCACGGGGGCGTAGAAGTCGGAGACGGACTTGGTGGACTCCACCTCGCCGATCGCCGTCCCGGGGGTCACCTCGTCGCCGACCTCCGGCAGCTGCACGAACACGATGTCGCCGAGGGCGTCCTGGGCATGGTCGGTGATGCCGATCCGGACGACGGTGGAGGTGCCGTCCGTGCCCTGCACCATCGCCCACTCGTGCTGGTCGGTGTAGCGGCGGTCGTCGGGCGTGCTCATGCGGCGGTCGTCTCCAGACTGGGTTGCTTGCGGCTGCGGCCTCGGTGCAGGGGCCCGCCTCGAGCGGAGCGAGAGGTGGGGGCACCGAGGTCCTTCTTCAGTCGTCCTCGTCAGGGGCAGCGTATTGAGGCCGGTCCAGCGGCCGCAACGCGTCGACCACCAGGAGCTCGGACTGCTCGATGGTTGCGCTGCCCCCGCGGTTGCCGATCGCCTGGACGACGCCGCCCGGGATGTTCATGGCGGTCTCGATGCCCTGGGGGTCACCGATGACCAGGAACTCGTAGGGCGCCCGCAGCCCCGTGCCGTCGACGCGGAGGCTGCCGGCCGAGCCCGTGACGGCCGAGGAGAGCCCGATCCGGACGCCGTCGACCTGCATGGTCTCCGCTCCCGCCCCGCGCAGCTCCTGGATGACGTCGAGCAGGTCGCGGACCCGCACCTCGTCGGAGGGGTCGCCGATCGTCAGGGTGATGCCGGGACCCTGCGCCGGCAGGGTGCCGTTGAGGATGCCGAACGCCTCGGCCTGGCGGCGGGCCTCCTCGAGCGCCGTGCCGGTACGGCTGCCGGAGCCGGAGAGCTCCTGGAGCGCCGTGCGCTGCTCGGCGATCTGCGCGCGGAGCCGCTCCTCCCGGGAGTTGAGCTCGTCGAGGATGCGCACGAGGTCCTCCTCGCGGGCGCCGGCGAGCACCTGGGCCTCGTCGGCGTTGCGCACCTGCACCGCGAGCGCGAAGCCCAGCAGCAGGGTCAGCACGCCGATGAGGGCCGCTGCCCGCAGGTCGCGGCGGCGCCGGCTGGCGGGCGCGACGGGGCCCGTCCCGTCGGTCGCGGGCACGGGTGCCGCCGTCGGCACGGGGAACGGGCTGTCCGCGGCCGGGCCGTCGGCCGGCTCCTCCGGCGCGGCGGGCCGCTCGTCCTCGGTCATGCCCGGAAGACGTGCCGCCGGATGGCCGCCGCGTTGCCGAAGATGCGGATCCCGAGGACCACCACGACCGCCGTCGACAGCTGCGCGCCCACCCCGAGCTGGTCGCCCAGGAACACGATGAGCGCGGCCACGACGACGTTGGACACGAACGAGATGACGAAGACCTTGGCGTCGAAGATGCCGTCGAGCCGCGCCCGGAACCCACCGAAGACGGCGTCCAGGGCGGCCACGACCGCGATCGGCAGGTAGGGCTGCAGGCCGAGCGGCACCGTCGGGTCGAAGACCAGCCCGAGGAGGATGCCGACCGCGAGTCCGAGGATCGGGATCACGGGGTCAGCCTCCGGGTGAGGGGTCGGCGCCGGCCCGGCGGGTGCCGAGCGGTTCGGCGAAGCGGAGCTCGGGCGGGCTCGCGGCGGGCAGGGACAGCTCGTCCTCCTTGGCGAACTCGAAGCGCAGGCCGTAGTTCTTGGACACCCAGGCCACCGACCGCACCTCGGGATCGAGCAGGAAGGCCGCGGCCAGCTCGTCCGGCTCCCCGATGGCGCTGATCTCGTAGGGATTGGTGACGGGCCGGAAGTCCACCAGCACGGCCTCACCGGCGAACCGGATGGCGCTGGTGGGTCCCAGCCGCTGCCCGTTGATGCTGACCGCCTCGGCGCCGGAGGCCCACAGCGCGTTGACCACCTTCTGCAGATCGCCGTCCTGCACCCGCTCGCCGCTGTTCTCCGTCGTCGCCCCGCCCACCGGGTCGTCGTCGGCGTCGGCGTCGGCGTTCGCGAGGGTGACCAGCAGACCGGGTCCGGTGACCGCCACGGCGGCGGTGCCCTGCTCGGCCCGGGCCAGCGCGTCGAGCGCCCGCTGGCCGACCGCGGTCGCCGCCAGCAGGTCGTCGCTGGTGCGGCCGACCTCTGCCCGGAGCTCCTCGAGCTGGGCGGTCAGTTCGTCGCTGACGGCGGACTCGTCCTGGATGTCGCGCACCAGGGCGGTGCGGATCTCCTGGCGCCCCTGCTCCCTGGCCGCGGCCTGGTTGTAGGTGACCGCGAGGAGCAGTCCGGCGACGGCCATCGTGAGGGCCACCAGCACCTGACCGCGCCGTCGCGGCGTGCCGCCGGCCTTCTCGCGGGAGGCGCGGGCCGCGGCGGCCTGCGCGTAGGCAGGGTCGAGGGTCTCGGCCAGCACGTCGTCCAGGAGGGAGGCTCCCAGGGACCGGACCCCGCCCGACCGGGCAGTGCTCGTCACGACCGGCTCGCCGCACGGTCGCGGGCGACCAGCCCGACGACCTGGACGACGTAGAAGACCCCGGCGAGGAGGTACAGGGCCGTGCCCCAGATCGTGAAGGCCCAGGCGAACGGCGCGATCGCCGTGGCGAGCCAGCCGGAGCCGTCGGCCAGGAGCAGGCCGGGGAAGGCGTACAGCAGCAGGAGCGTCGCGGCCTTGCCGAGGTAGTGCACCTGCAGCGGCGGGTACCCGTGGCGGCGCAGGAGGAGGAGCATTCCGGCGAGCACGAACTCGCGGCCGACCAGCGCGGCGACGAGCCACACGGGGACGATCCCGCGCAGGGCCAGGGCGACGAGCGTGCTGACGATGTAGAGCCGGTCAGCTGCGGGGTCCAGCAGGGCCCCCAGCCGGCTGCCCTGGTCCAGCCAGCGGGCCAGCTTGCCGTCGGCCCAGTCGGTGAACCCGGACACCATGAGGACGGCGATCGCCCAGCCGTCCTGCTCGGGCCCCAGCAGCAGCCACAGGAACAGCGGGACGCCGAGCAGGCGCAGGACCGACAGCGCGTTGGGCAGCGTCCAGATCCGGTCGGAGAGCTCGTCGCGGTTCGCGACCACGGGGGCGCCGCCCCGGCCCGGGGGTACGGCTGCGGGCGCCGACGGCCCGTTCGACGACGTCACGACTCCTCCAGCCCCTGCACCACCACACCCGAGGCTAGTCGACGGATCCCGTCCGCCCGCCGCTCGCAGGCTCCCGCGAGCCCGGGGACGGGGCCCGGAGCTAGGCGGGCACGGCGAAGGCCGCCGGGGCGGGCTCGTACCGCAGCGGCCGCCGGTCGAAGACGGCCGTGCCGTGCGTGACCGACCGCAGCACCCCGGGGTAGCCGAGCAGCTCCACCTCGGGCACCTCCGCCCGCACGGTGGACCTGTCCCGGTCGGGGTCGGCCTCGCTGCCCGTGACGCGGGCCCGCCGGGACGAGAGGTCGCTCATGACCGCTCCCACGTACTCGGCGGGGACGCGCACCTCGATCTCGCACCAGGGCTCGAGCACCCGCGTGCCCACGGCCGCCACGAGCTCGCGCAGCGCCAGGGCCCCGGCGGACTGGAATGCCGCGTCCGAGGAGTCGACGCTGTGCGCCTTCCCGTCCACGAGGGTGACCCGGACGTCGACGATCGGACGGTCGCCGTGCACACCGCGCCGGGCCTGCGCGCGGATCCCCCTCTCCACGCTCGAGTGGTACTGGCTCGGCACGGTGCCCCCGACGATGCGCTGGTCGAAGACGATTCCCGAGCCGGTGGGCCCGGGCTCCCCCTCGACCACGACGACGGCGTACTGGCCGTGGCCGCCGGACTGCTTCACGTGCCGGCCGGTCACGCGGGCCGCCCCGCACAGCGTCTCGACCAGCGGCACCCGCACGGGCACGGGGACGACGGCGACCCCGTGCCGGGTGCGGAGCCGGTCGAGCAGCACCTCGGCGTGCCCGTCCCCCACGCACCAGAGGATCAGCTGGCCGGTGTCCGCGCGCCGCTCCAGCCGCACGGTCAGGTCCTCGGCCACGAGTCGGGACAGTGCGGTGGCCATCCGGTCCTCGTCGGAGTGCGAGGCGGCCTCGACCGCGACCGGCAGCTGGGGCACGGGCAGGTCCCACGGCGCCACCAGGCGGGGGTCCTCCGGGGAGCTGAGCGTGTCCCCGGTCTCGGCGGTGGTCAGCCGGGCGACGGCGCAGATGTCGCCGGCCGGACAGGAGCTCACCGGACGCAGGGCGGCGCCCAGCGGCGAGGACAGCACGCCGATCCGCTCGTCCGCGTCGTGGTCGGGGTGCCCCCGGTCGGCGAGGCCGTGCCCGGAGACGTGGACGGCGACGTCGGGGCGCAAGGTGCCGGAGAAGACCCGGACCAGGGAGACCCGCCCCACATAGGGGTCGGTCGTCGTCTTCACCACCTCGGCCACGAGGGGGCCGTCGGAGTCGCAAATGAGCGCCGGGGCGGCGGTGCCGTCGGGGCGGGTGACCGGTGGGCAGCCGTGCTCCACCGGGCAGGGGAATGCAGCGACGAGCAGGTCCAGCAGGTCCTCGACGCCGACACCGGCGAGCGCCGAGACGCACAGCACCGGGTGGAAGTGCCCCCGGGCGACGGCGGTCTCCAGGTCGGCCACCAGGTCGGCTCGGGCCAGTTCGTCGCCGGCGAGGTAGCGCTCCATGAGCGTCTCGTCCTCGCTCTCGCCGATGATGCCCTCGATGAGCTCGGCACGGAGCCGGTCGACGTCGGGTCCCCCGGCTGCCCGGGCCGCCGGGTCGAGCAGCGACAGCAGCCTCCGGGCCGCACCGTCGGCACCCCGGTCCACCAGGTGCAGGGGGTAGACCCCCTCCCCCAGCATCAGCTGGGCCAGCCGCACCGCCTCGTCCACATCGGCGCGGGCCCGGTCGATCTGGGTGACCACGACGGCGCGCGGCATGCCGACCGCCGCGCACTCCTCCCACAGCTGGACGGTCGCGGCGTCCATGCCGTTGACCGCGCTGACGACGAAGAGCGCCGAGTCCGCGGCGCGCAGTCCGGCGCGCACCTCACCGACGAAGTCCGGGGACCCGGGGGTGTCGAGCAGGGTGATCCGGGCGTCGGCATGCTCGACGGTGGCGACGCCGAGCGACACCGAGCGCTGCTGGCGGATCTCGACGTCCTCGGTGTCCAGGCAGGTGGTTCCGTCCTCCACCCGGCCGGGCCGGGGTATCGCCCCCGTGGCGGCGAGGAGTGCCTCGGCGAGCGTGGTCTTCCCCGCGCCGGCGTGGCCGACCAGGGCCACGTTGCGCACGTCCGCGGCGCGCCGCGGGACCGGCGCCGTCCCGGTGTCCTTCGCCACGGCGACCCCCACGACGCTCGACTGTGGTGCGAGTCACAGCCTGCCGAAGTCTGGGCGAGCGATCAAGGGGCTGCCGAGCGGCCGGCCGGAGCGGAGCCGGCCGACGCCGCCCGGCGGGCCGTGTCGCGGACCCCGCGGCGGTGGATCAGCCAGCCTCCCGCGATCAGGACCGCCCCCGAGGCGAGGAAGGCGAGGTCCCAGCTCAGCGGGGCGCCGAGGTCGTCGCGTACGTGGTGGACCCCGAGCAGCTGGTGGTCCACGAGCCCCTCGACGAGGTTGAACAGCCCCCAGCCCGCCACCACGAGGCCGATGTGGAAGCTCCAGCTGGGTGCGGTCCGGCCCTGTCGCCAGGCGATCAGCGCGGTGACGGTGCCGGCGAACGTGAGCACCCACGTCGCCAGGTGGAAGAGGCCGTCGGCGGTCGTGTTGAGCTCCAGCCCGGCCACCGTCGTCGGCTCCTCGACCGCACTGACCATGTGGTGCCACTGCAGGATCTGGTGCAGCACGATGCCGTCGAGGAAGCCACCGAACCCCAGCCCGTAGAGCAGCCCGGTGGCGCGGGAGGGCAGCCGCTCCCCCGCTCTCGTGTCCGTCGTCGCCATGGGACGCGGCTACCCCCGCGACGGCGCGCGCACCCGTCCGCGCATGCTGGGGACATGAGCACGAGCGACCACGCGGCCGGCCGGGACCAGGGAACGGGCCGGACCCACGCCGTTCTCCGCAGCACCGCGGACCTGCCCGCTCCCTGGGCCGCCATCTGCGGGGCGTCGGTGGACGTCGTGCAGGGCCGCTGGGACGGTCCGCGCGGTCTCGGCGCGGCCGACCCCTGCCCCGACTGCCGGCGGCTGGCCGAGGACTGAGCTCAGCGGCGCCGCACGCGCGCCCCGGCCCGGGCCAGGGCGCGGACGGCGACGACCGCGGTCACGACCCACGGCCCACCGACGACGAGCGGGTCGAGCACGTGGTGGCGGGCGTCCACGCGGCCGCGCCGCGAGCGGAGGCCGCCGTGCGTGAATTCGGCCTTCACGCCGGTCTGGGTGATCGGGTTGTCCGGCCGCGACGTGGCCAGGGACGCGAGGTGGTTCGCCACCGCGTCCACGCGGTCACCGACCACCAGCAGCATCCAGTGCGCCAGCCGCCCCTCGCTGAACCGTGCGTAGGCGAGCTTCCGGATGGCACCGGAGAGGCCCTTGGGCGGCTGGGCGGTGCCGAACACCGGGGTCACGAACGCGTGCTCGACGGACCTCTCCCGCGGCCACTTCTCGGGCTGGCGCTCGGGGAAGTCCCAGTGCGCGCCGGTGTCGGGGGCGTGCAGCAGCTTGGGGTTCGAGGGCCGGTCGGCCGGGTCGAGGTCCACGCCCCAGCCGGGGATCCGCGCCCGCAGCTCCTCCCGGCTGGGGGCCGGGGTGCGCTTCTCCCGGATGTAGGCGCTGGGGATGTCACCGCTGGTCATGTCCTGCTCCTCTCAGGCCGTGCCGGGCACGATCAGCGGCTTGATGCAGCCGTCGAGCTTCGCGGAGAAGACGTGGTACGCCTCGCTGATCTCCTCCAGCGGGAAGCGGTGGGTGACCATGTCGCTGGGCTTGAGGTAGCCGTTGCGGATGTGCTCGAACAGCCTCGGCCACTGGCGCTTCACCGGCGCCTGGTTCATCCGCAGGGTCAGCCCCTTGTTGAGCGCGTCGCCGAACTTCACCGCGTTGGGGATCGGCCCGTAGGCGCCCATCACCGAGATCGTCGCGCCCTTGCGGACGCCGTCGATGGCCCAGTTCAGCGCGACCGGTGAGCCACCCTGCATCTTGAGCTTCGCGCCGGCGACGTGCTGGAGCAGGTTGCCGTCGGCCTCGGCGCCGACGCACTCGATGGCGACGTCGGCACCCAGGTAGTCGGTCTGCTTCTTCAGCTCCACGACGACGTCGTCGTACTCGGCGAAGTTCAGCGTCTCGGCGTGCGCGAAGTCGCGGGCCTTCTCCAGCCGGTAGTCCAGATGGTCGACGACGATGACCCGCCCCGCGCCCATCAGCCACGAGGACTGAGCGGCGACCAGGCCTACCGGACCGGCGCCGAAGACGACGACCGTGTCCCCCTCCGCGATGTCGCCGAGCTGCGCCCCGAAGTAGCCGGTGGACGTGGCGTCGGTGAGCAGGACCGCGTCGTCGTCGCTCATCCAGTCCGGGATCTTCGCCGGGCCGACGTCCGCGAACGGGACGCGCACGTACTCGGCCTGGCCGCCGTCGTACCCGCCGGTGGTGTGCGAGTAGCCGTAGATGCCGCCCACCGCCGTGGCGTTGGCGTTGACGTTGTGGCAGTTGGAGTAGAGCCCGCGGGAGCAGTACCAGCACGAGCCGCAGTAGATGTTGAACGGGACCATGACCCGGTCGCCGACCTTCAGGTTCTGCACCGAGGAACCGACCTCGTGCACGATTCCGATGAACTCGTGACCGAAGGTGTGGCCGACCCGGGTGTCCGGCATGAGCCCGTGGTAGAGGTGCAGGTCCGATCCGCAGATGGCGGCGAGCGTGACGCGGATGATCGCGTCGTTCGGGTGCTCGATCGCCGGGACGTCCTTCTCCTCGACCCTGATCTTGTAGGGGCCTCGGTAGACCATCGCTCGCATGGAACTCGCTCTCCTCCGCGCCGGCGCGCTCGGGAGCGCGCTCGGTGGACGGTTGCGCCGGAGGTCGCCGGCACCCTCGACCCTGCGCCATCCCCACCGGTCCGGCCACCCGGGCACCCTGTTGACAGGCAAGCGAAGACTTGCCTTCACTCGTCTGCGTGGATGCCGACCAGGAGCTGTTCAGGGCTCTCGGCGACCCCACCCGCCGGACGATCCTCGTCGAGCTGGCCGACCGCGACGGCCAGACGCTGTTCGAGATCTGCGGCCGGCTGGTCATGAAGCACGGCCTCACCTCCTCGCGACAGGCCATCTCCCAGCACCTCGCGGTGCTGGAGCAGGCCGGACTGGTGCGCGCGCGCAGGCAGGGCCGGTACAAGTTCCGCCACCTCGACACGGGCCCGCTGCGCGCGCTCGTGGAGCGGTGGCCCATCGACCGGGAGGCCCCACCGTGATCCGCATCAACGTCACCAGCGTCTACGTCGACGACCAGGCCAAGGCGCTGGACTTCTACACGCAGAAGCTCGGGTTCGTGACGAAGACCGACGTGCCGGCCGGCGGCGCCCGCTGGCTGACCGTCGTCTCCCCCGCCGTCCCCGACGGCGTCGAGCTGCTGCTGGAGCCGACCGGGCACCCGGCGGCGAAGGTCTACAAGGAAGCCCTGGTGGCCGACGGCATCCCGTTCACGCAGTTCGCCGTGGACGACGTGTACGCCGAGACCGAGCGGCTCAAGGCCCTCGGCGTCGTGTTCACCCAGGACCCGGTCGACTACGGCCCGGTGGTCGTCGCCGTCCTCGACGACACCTGCGGCAACCTCATCCAGCTCGCCACCATGAAGTAGCCCGCGATCGGATCACCCCGACCGGTGTCCTGGACCAGGGAGTAGACGTTGGTGAGCCCCGTCGCCATTCCCGCTCGCCCTGCGGCCTGAGCGACGATGGCGGGCCGCGCCTCGTTCTCCGCAGGTTCGGCACCAGCCTCAGGGAAGACGGCGGGAAGAGACCTCGTCCCACTGGACCCGAGTTTTTCGCGTCCAGCTCAAGAAAGCCCTTGAAGGGCTTCTTGGAACTCCAGAACGGCAGCACGAACAGCGTGAAGGTACTGAGGCTGCTCGTCGACCGACACGCGTCGCCGCGGACATCGAGATGTCCACTAGACGCAAGCACCTCCCCTGATCCGGCCGGAACAAGGGAGGTGCTTCTGTCGGGCTGACAGGATTTGAACCTGCGACCCCTTGACCCCCAGTCAAGTGCGCTACCAAGCTGCGCTACAGCCCGCGTGCCGTCCGCCTGCCGGGAAATCCCCGGCCGCGCGACGACCGCTCCGGAAGATTACCGCACCGGGTCGGCGCCCCTGACCGGTGGTCGGTCAGCTCCGCTTGTCCCTGTCCCGGCCCTCGCGGACCTTGACCGAGACCTCGATCGGCGTGCCGGAGAAGCCGAACTGCTCGCGCAGCTTGCGCTCCAGGAACCGGCGGTACCCGGCCTCGAGGAACCCGGTGGAGAAGACGACGAAGCGCGGCGGCCGGATGTCGGCCTGGGTCACGTACTTGATCTTCGGCGCCCGGCCACCCCGCGCCGGGGGCGGCGTCTCCTGCACCAGCGCGCGGACGAAGGTGTTCAGCTCCGCCGTGGGCACCCGGGTCTCCCACGAGGCCAGCGCGGCCCGCAGGTGGTCGGCGAGCTTCGCGACGCCGCGGCCGGTGGAGGCGGAGATGTTGACCCGCGTCGCCCACTTCACGCGGGCCAGGTCGCGCTCCACCTCCTTCTCCAGCTGGTAGTGGCGGTCCTCGTCGAGGGTGTCCCACTTGTTGATGGCGATGACCAGCGCGCGGCCGGCCTCGACCACCTGGGTGATGACCCGCTGGTCCTGCTCGCTGATGACCTCGTCGGCGGCCAGCAGCACGACGGCGACCTCGGCGGCCTGGATCGCGGCCTCCGTGCGCAGGCTGGCGTAGTACTCCATGCCGCTGGCGGTGTTCACCTTGCGGCGCAGACCTGCGGTGTCGACGAAGCGCCACTCCTCGCCGCCCAGGGTGACGATCGAGTCCACCGGGTCGACGGTGGTGCCGGCGACGGAGTCGACGACCGACCGCTCCTCCTTGGCCAGCCGGTTGATCAGGCTGGACTTGCCCACGTTCGGGCGCCCCACCAGCGCCACCCGGCGCGGGCCGCCCTCCTGCTCCTGCTCGCGGGGCGCCTCGGGCATGGCGTCGAGCACCAGGTCCAGCAGGTCACCGCTGGCCCGGCCGTGCAGGGCGCTGACCGCGTGCGGCTCGCCCATGCCCAGGCTCCACAGCTCGGCGGCGTTGGCCTCGCTGCGCTCGTCGTCGACCTTGTTGGCCACCAGGATGACCGGCCGGTCGCTGCGCCGGAGCACCCGCGCCGCGGCCAGGTCGGTCTCGGTGGCCCCTACCTGGCTGTCGACGACGAAGACGATGACGTCGGCGGTCTTCATCGCGTACTCGGCCTGGCGGGTGATCGAGGCGCCGATGCCGGTGGCCTTGGGGTCCCAGCCGCCGGTGTCCACGACGGTGAAGCGCTTGCCGTTCCAGAGCGCCTCGTAGGAGATGCGGTCCCGGGTCACGCCCGGGGTGTCCTGGACGACGGCGGCACGGCGGCCGAGGAAGCGGTTGACCAGCGTCGACTTGCCCACGTTCGGGCGGCCGACGATGGCGACGACCGGCAGCGGGCCGGTGTTCTGCTCGGTCATGCCCGCTCCCCCGCCGGTACGCCGGACTCGGCCAGCGCGACGACGCGGTCGACGACGGCCTGCTGGTCCAGCTCGGTGCTGTCGACGACGACGGCGTCGGCGGCAGGCCGCAGCGGGCTGTCGGCGCGGCTGCTGTCGTACTCGTCGCGGCGGCGCAGGTCGGCGGCCAGGACGGCGATCTCGGCCGGCTCGGTGATGCCCAGCTGCCCGGCACGCCGCTGCGCGCGGGCCTCCGGCGCGGCGGTCAAGTAGACCTTCAGCGTCGCGTCCGGGAGGACGACGGTGCCGATGTCCCGGCCCTCGACGACGACGCTGCCGGCCGCGGCGACCAGCGCGCGCTGCTGGTCCACGAGCTGCCGGCGGACGGCGGGAACCGCGGAGACCGCGGACACGGCCCGGGTGACCTCGGCGCCACGGATCCGCTCGGCGACGTCCACGCCGTCGACCCGCACCAGCTCGGCGCCGGCCTCGGTGCCGACCTCGATCCGGGCCGCGGCGACGGTGCGTGCCACGGCCTCGGCGTCCTCGGGCTCGACCCCGGCGTCGAGCACCGCGACGGTGGCCGCGCGGTACATGGCGCCGGTGTCGAGGTAGGCGGCGCCCAGGCGGGCGGCGACACCGCGCGCCACGCTGGACTTGCCGGTGCCCGACGGTCCGTCGAGGGTCACCTGGCCTCGGAAGCTCATCTGCTCACTCACTGCTCTCTCGGGTGCGCTCACTGCGCGATGTCCCTGCGCAGCGCGACCGCGCCCCGCAGGTAGACGTGCTGGATGTCGGGGCGGGCCTTCGGCGTCTCGGCGTGCGCCATGAGCCGCAGCACCCGCGGGAGGGCGTGCGGCACGGCGATCTCGGTGGCGCACATCAGCGGCACGTCGCCGAGCCCGAGCTCGCGTGCGGCCAGCGCGGGGAACTCCGACACGAGGTCGGGAGTCGCCGTGAAGAGGATGCTGATCAGGTCCTCGGAGTGCAGGTCGTTGCGCTCCAGAACGGCCTGCACCAGCTCACGGGTCGCCTCGAGCACCTGCTCCCGGTCGTCGGCCTCGACCTGCGTCGCGCCCCGGATGGCTCGGACGGCCATGCACTCTCCTCGTTCGGTGGACCGGGCCCGGATCGCCGGGCGCCTCGAACGAGTCTAGGGAGGCCGCGCCACCGGCCTCCCCCGCACGGGTCAGTCGCCCAGCCGGCTCCCGTCGGCGACGTCGAACAGGTGCACGTGACCGCCGCGCGGGACGACGTGCAGAACCTCGCCCTTGGCCGGCGGACGACGGCCGTCGACCCGCGCGGTGATGAGGTGCTCGGCGACCTCCAGGTCCTCCGGCCGCACCCGGCCGCCCTCACAGACCGACGAGCTCCTCGAGGGTGCCGACCTCCTGGCGGGTGAGCTTGCGGATCGAGCCGCTGCGCATCCGCTGCAGCTCGACCGGCCCCACGGCGGTGCGGGTCAGCCGGGACACCGGCAGGCCCACGTGGGCCAGCAGCCGGCGGACGATGTGCTTGCGGCCCTCGTGCAGCACGACCTCGACCACCGACTGCCCGGCGTGGGTGTCCACGACGCGGAACGCGTCGACCTTCACCGGGCCGTCCTCGAGCTCCACCCCGGCGCGCAGCCGGCGGAACAGGTCGCGGGGCACCTTGCCGGACACCTGCGCGAGGTAGGTCTTGCGGACGCCGTAGGACGGATGGGCCAGCCGGTGGGCGAGCTCGCCGTCGTTGGTGACCAGCAACAGGCCCTCGGTGTCCTGGTCCAACCGGCCGACGTGCACCAGTCCCGGCGCGAGGTCGCCGACCATGTCGCCGATGGTGGGCCGCGCGCGGTCGTCGCTCATCGCGGTGATCACGCCGCTGGGCTTGTTGATCGCGTAGGTGACGCGGTCGTCGCGGATCTCGAGCCGGACGCCGTCGACGGCGATCTTGTCGGTGAGCGCGTCGACCCGCATGCCCTGCACGCGGACCTGCTCGCCGTTCACGCTGATCCGGCCGGCCTCGATCATCTCCTCGACGACCCGGCGGGAGGCGACACCGGCACGGGCCAGGACCTTCTGCAGCCGCTCCCGTATACACAACCGACGACTCCGAGAAAAAGGCTACGGTAGTCTGCGTAACGCTACAGTACTATTAAAAATCAATATCTAAAAGTAAA